>DYPP01000050.1 GCA_020719845.1 Treponema denticola
ACGATGTCGTCGGCGAACATCTTGGCCTGGCAGAGGGACAGGTAGGCGCCGGCCAGCCCGGCCAGGGCGCCGCCCAGGGCCAGGGCCTGAAAACGGATCCGGATGACGTCGATGCCCATGGTGTCCGCCGCCCGGGGGTGGGTGCCCACGGCGCGGACCTTGAGGCCCCAGGGGGTCTTGAACAGCACGTACCAGGACACGGGCACCAGCAGGAAGGCGCCGTAGGCGACGGGGTTCAGATTGAAGAACACCGGTCCCAGGTAGGGAATTTTGGACAGCAAGGGAATCGGGAGGGTGGCGATGCCCTCCACCCCGGTGACGCCGCCCACGTAATGGCGGAACAGGGTGCCCGCGATCCCCACGCCCAGCATCTGCAGGCCGATGCCGGCGATGCCCTGGGGGGAACGGAAGACGACCACCACGACGGCGAAGAACAGCCCCAGCAGGGTGCCGCCGGCCACGGCCGCCAGTAGGCCCAGGGGGTAGGACGCGGCGGCCCAGGGGGTATCCTTCAGAAAGAAGGGCGGCAGAAAGGCCAGAAAGGCGCCCATGGCCATGATCCCCTCGCAGCCCAGGTTGAAGACCCCAGCGCGCTGGTTGAACATTTCGCCCGTGGAAGCCAGCAAAAGGGCGACGGAAAAGGGCACGCCCAGGGCCAGGATGTTGACGACGATGTCCAGGATGTTCATTGTCCGCCGTCCTTGCCGGTTCCGGCCTCGGCTTTGGCTTTGCCCGGCGCCGCCGCCTGCCGCAGGCGGCCGAAAAGGCGGTACGCCTTGTCCCGGGCGTAGGGGTCGTTGAGGTAGGTCTGGGCGGAAACGATGCTGAGGATGATGGCCCCCTGCAGGACGTAGACCATGTTGGCCGGGACGGACATGGAACGCTGGGTCATGTCGGCGCCGATCAGCAACAGGCCGAAGAAGACCGCCGAGGGCACGATGAAGGCCGGGTGCAGGGCGCCGAAAAGGGCGACCACGATGCCGGAAAAGCCGTAGCCCGAAGAGATGGCCTCGATGGCCCGGCGATGCACGCCGGTCAGCTCGATGGCCCCGGCCAGGCCGGCGAAGCCCCCGGAAATGAGCATGGCGCCGACCAGGGCGCGCTCCACCCGGATGCCGGCGTAGCGGGCGGCCCGGGGCTCGGCGCCGGAGGCGCGCAGCCGGAAGCCCGTGCTGGTGCGCCACAGGAGCAGCCAAACCAGCACGGCCATGGCCAGGGCGATCAGCAGGCCCGCGTGCAGGCGGGTGCCCGGCACCAGCCGGTCCAGCCAGGCGCCCCGGGGCAGGCGCACCGTCTGGGGCGTGCCCGACCCGACGGTCAGCTCTTCCGGGTCGATCATCGGGCCCCGCAGCAGAAAGCTGTAGACCTGGGCGGCGATGTAGTTGAGCATCACCGTGGACAGGATTTCGTTGACCCCCAGCCGGGCCTTCAGCGTTCCGGCGATGCCGCCCCACAGGGCGCCGCCCAGGGCGCCCACCACCAGGACCAGGGGCAGCAGCAGGGCTTTGGGCGCCGTCGGCAGGGCGATGGCCACGGCGGCGGCGGCGATGATGCCGATCTGCATCTGGCCTTCGGCGCCGATGTTGAGGATCCCCGACCGGAAGGCCACCGCGACGCCCAGGGCGATCAGGATCAGCGGCACCGAACGGACCAGAATCTCCGTGATGCCGTACACGTCGGCCAGCGGATCGGTCAGGATCACCCGGTATACCGCCAGGGCGTCCACGCCGATGGCGGCCAGCACGGCGGCGCCGATGCCCACGGCGGCCAGGGCCGCGGCCAGCACGACGCCGACGCTGAAGGCGGTGCGGAAGCGGCCGGTCACGCCGGGGCTCCTTCGTCGGCGACCCCGGCCATGAGCAGGCCCAGTTTGGGCAGGGTCGCATCCTGGGCGGCCAGGATTCTCAGGATCCGGCCCTTGTAGATGACGGCGATGCGGTCCGAAAGGTTCATGATTTCCTCGAGTTCCTCGGAGATGAGCAGGACCGCGGTGCCTGATTTGCGCAGCTCGAGCAGACGGGTATGGATGAATTCCGCCGCGCCCAGGTCCAGTCCCCGGGTTGGGTAGACGGAAACGAGCAGGACCGGTTTGCGCGCCAGTTCCCGGGCCAGGATGACCTTCTGGATGTTGCCCCCCGACAGGGAGCCCGCCGCAGTGGCGGAAGAGGGGCAGCGGATGTCGAAGCGGTCGATCAGGTCCCGGGCGTTCTGCTCCGTGCGGCCCAGCCGGAGAAAGGGACCCCGGGCGAATTCCGGAGCGGCAAAGTCCTTGAGGACCAGGTTTTCCCGGATGGAAAACGAGGGCACGATGCCCTCGTCGTGCCGGTCTTCGGGGATGTAGCCCAAACCGGCCTGGATGATCTGCCGGGGCGACTGCCCCAGCAGTTCCCGCCCCTTGAAGAGCACCGACCCGGAGGCGGCGCTGCGCAGTCCCGCCAGCACGTCGGCCAGTTCCCGCTGGCCGTTGCCGGATACCCCGGCCAGGCCGACGATCTCGCCGGCCCGCAGTTCCAGGTCCAGGCCGTCCAGCGCCAGGTGGCCCCGGTCGCCCCGCGCCGTCAGCTGCCGGATGTTCAGCAGGCTCTGGCCGCAGCCGTCTGCGCATTCGTTGTGGGGCAGGACCACCTGGTGGCCCGTCATCAGGGCGGCGATGTCCGCCGAACTGTGCTCGTCCGTTTTGCCGTTGAACACGACGCTGCCCCGGCGCAGCACGGCGACCGTGTCGGAAAGGGCTTTGACTTCGTTCAGCTTGTGGCTGATGAAAATGATGGACAGTTCGCCGCTCATGCGCTTGAGCAGCTGGATCAGGTCGTCCGTCTCCTGGGGGGTCAGCGCGGAAGTGGGTTCGTCCAGAATGAGGAAGCGGGCGCCGAAGCACAGCGTCTTGACCAGCTCGACCCGCTGCTGCTCGCCCACCGACAGCTGGTCGACGTAGGCGTCGGCCTGCACCGGGAGCCCATAGCGCGCGGCGATCTCGGCGATGCGGCGCCGGGCGGTGGCCAGGTCCAGGCGGAGAAAATGGTGCAGGTCCCGGGACCCGAGGGCTACGTTTTCCGCCACCGTCAGGTTGGGCACCAGCATGAAGTGCTGGTGCACCATCCCGATGCCCCGGGCGTAGGCGTCGTTGGGGGTGCGGAAACGCGCCTCCCCGCCGTTGATCAGGATGCGGCCCTCGTCGCTCTGGTACAAGCCCATCAGGATGTTCATCAGGGTGGACTTGCCGGCGCCGTTCTCCCCCACCAGGGCCAGGATTTGGCCGGCCTTGACGGACAGGGAGATGCGGTCGCAGGCCAGCACGCCGGGAAAACGTTTGGTGATGTTTTCCAGGCGCAGCTCGTCGATCCGGGGGGGCGGGGCGGGCATCGCTTACCCGGATTCCTAGAACTTGACGTCCCGCCAGGCCAGGGTCAGCTTGCCTGCGGTAAAGTCGGCCAGCGCCTTTTCGGCGGCGGTACGGGCGGAGGCGCTCAGGGTCTTGCCCAGGGCGTCGTTGAACTTGAACACGAAGCCGCCGTTCTTGAAGTTCATGGCGATGCTTTCGCCGCCCAGCACCTTCCCCTGGCGTTTGTCGATCAGCGCCTCGACCACGGCGCCGTAGTTGTAGCCTGCGGCGGAGAGTACTTTATAGCTTTCCGGCACGTTGAGCTGCGCCGTGTCTTGTCCCGCCCACCAGATCGGCTTGTCCTTGTATTCGGCCACCGCCCGGAGCGCGCCCAGGGCCTGCTGGGCCGAACCGGTCAGCACGTCGGCGCCGGCCTTGATCTGGGTATGCGCCAGCTCGGCGGCTTTGACGTAGTCGTTGAAGCTGCCCGTAAAGGCTACCTTGACCACCGCTTTGGGGTTGGACGCCTTGACGCCGAGCACGAAGCCGCGGTTGTAGCTGGCCGCGTCGCCGCCGTCCACCGGGCCGACCACGCCGATGATGCCGGTTTTGGTGGTCAAGCCGGCGATGACGCCGTTGATGTAGCCCGTTTCTTCGCTCTGGGGCATGTAGGTAAAGACGTTCTGGGGACCGATCTCGGCGTTGGTGCCGAAGGCGAAGGAGGTCTTGGGAAAATCTTCCGCCATTTCCAGCACCGTGTTCTTGAACTGGGCGCCGTGGCAGATGATGATGTCGAAGCCCCGGGAAGCGTACTGCCGCGCCGCGGAACCGGCGTCGACGGGCTTCATTTTTTCGCTGTAGTTGTACTCCACCAGGGTTTTGCCGTACTTGGCCTGTACCCCCAGGATGGCGTCGTGCATGGACTGGGCCCAACCCTTGTCGTCCACCGTGGATTCGACGATCAGGGCAATCTTGACCTTAGACGCAGGAGCCGCGAACACGGCACCGGCTAAGACGACGGACGCGACCAGAAGGGCAAACGCTTTCTTCATACCAGCCTCCAATAGGGATCTTGAACAAAGCACCAAGCTATCATACTCGGTTCAAGCGCGCAATATAAAAGCAGAAAAAACAATCCTGCTAGGGGACTCTCATTTGCGAAACCCCGTAAATAGTACTACCATTGCGGGTAATGAAAAGTTACCATCGACGCCTGATATCCGCTTATCTCGCCCTGCTGTTCTGCGCTGCCGCGTTGTTCCCGGCGGTAGCCGCCATGCTGCTCAGCCCAGGGGAGCTGCGCTTGCTTGGCCTGGTTTCCGCCGTTGGTGCCCTGGGCGCCGGCGGCGCGCTATTGGTCATTCTGGCGGGCACGGCGACCCTATTGCGCCGTTTGGCGCCCTTTTCCGCCCATATCGGCGGGCCGGGCGAAGAACGGGTGGACCTGGCGGGTCTGGTGATAAGCCCGGACTCGGGCAAAGCCCTGCCCTGCCTGCGGGCGCTGGATACGCTGCTGGAGCACGTCAACGACGACATCGCCGCCCTGCAGCGCTCGGCGGTCAAATTCGACCTGTTTTCTTCGGATATCCTTTTTTCTTCCCGCAAGCTGGCGGACCAATCCGACGCCCAGCTGAATCTGCTCAAGGCCCTGCGGGAGCGGGCGTCCGCCTATTTCGGCAGCCTGTCGGACACCAACCGGGAATTGGCGGCCCTGTCGCAAGCGGTGCGGGACAACGCCCGCAGCGCCGAAGAGCTGCGCACCTCCGCCTCCGATTCCCGGAGCCGCCTGGCGGAACTGATCGGACTGACCCGGGGCGCCGCGGAGGACGCCAAGACCGGGGGCCAGGGAGTCGCGGACACGGCTCTGGCGGCGGAAGGTTTGTTCAAGGGCCTCAAGGAACTCAACCAGACCACCGAACGGGAAGCGGCGGAAACGACGCATATCGCCGAAAGTCTCCGCAGGATAGAAGACATCGTGGAGCGGACGCATATCCTGGCCACCAACGCCTCCATAGAAGCCGCCCGGGCCGGCGCCCGGGGTACGGGGTTCGCCGTCATCGCCGCGGAAGTCCGGACCCTGGCGGCGTCCAGCCGGGAGGCGCTGGTGGACATCCGGCGCGTGCTGGGCTCGGTGGCCAAGGGCATCGAAAGTTCGGCGTCGCTGGTCGGCGCGGTGGGCGTCGCCGCCGACCGGCTGGGCGCTTCGGTGGCCCGCAGCCGGACCATCTTTGAAGGCATCGGCGGCAAGGTTTTTTCGATTGAAACCGGCATGGACCGCTTCAACGGCGTCTTTACAGCCCAGATCGACGGAGCCGGCCAGGCCGCGCAGGCGGCGGGACGCGCGGCGACCATCATCGACCGCTTCGAGCACACCTACCGGGACCGTTCGCAGGAGTATGAAACCATCGCCGCGTCGATCCAGGAAACCGAGGGCGAAGCTTCCGAAGCCCAGCGGTCGGCCCGCTTTCTGGCCCAGTTGTCGGGCTACCTGAAGGTCGGCGGCGGCGAGCGCAACCGGGTGCTCAAAAAATACCTGGTCGACGCGGACGCGGCGGAGCTCAAGTACGGCCGCAAGGCCCGGCGCGAAACCCTGCTCTACAACCTGGAGGTGCTGGACGCCGACGGCGCTTCCCTGGGCTGCCTGGGCGACCTGTCCGCCACGGGACTGCAGCTCCTGACGCCCGCCGAGCCGGCGGTCGGCGCCCGGCGGGAAATCCGGATCGTCATGCCCCTTTCCACCGAAGGGCTCCGGCATCTGCCGCTCCGGATTACGGTGCGCCGGTCGGAAGCTGACGGCGAAGGCTTCCGCGTCGGGTGTTCCTTCGATGACTTGAATGCGGACGAAAAGCAGCGGGTGGAAGAATTGCTGCAGACTTTGACGGTGCGTCGCGCCGAAAGTCAGCCGGATCTTCCGCCCCCGGACACCGGCCGTTCCGCCGGCCCTGACGATGCCGCGGAAGCCGTTTTGGAGGAACTCTAGCCTATGCCCGATCTTGAATTGCTGGATGAGCTCCGCGTCACCGTGGTGGCCGAGGACTCGGTGCTCTACGAAAGCCCCTACCTGGGCCAGCACGGCATTTCCCTGTACCTGGCCGCCGTCCAGGGCGACCTGCGGCGGAACGTGCTGGTGGACGTCGGCCAAAATTCCGAAGCCCTGCTGTACAATATGAAGCTTATGGGCATCGCCCCGTCGAGCATCGACGCCGTCGTCCTGACCCACTGCCACTACGATCATACCCAGGGCCTGGCGGAGGTCCTCAAGGCCATCGGCAAGCGGGACCTGCCCGTCGTCGCCCATCCCGACCTGTTCCGCCTCAATTTTACCGACCAGCCGTATCTGCGCTCCATAGGAGTGCCCGGCACCGATTCCCGGGCGCGGATCGAAGAGAACGGGGGCACCCTGTTTTTGACCGCCGACCCGCTGCGGCTCATGCCGGGGCTGGGCACCACGGGCTACGTCCCGCGGCAGACCGATTTTGAGGAAGCCGCGCCGACGCTCAAGACCATCGACGCCGCGGGGCGCGTGGCCGCGGATCCGATGGCCGACGATATTTCCGTGCTGGCGGCCACCAAAAACGCGGGGCTGCAGATCCTGACCGGCTGCAGCCACGCGGGGATCGTCAACATCGCCCGGCGGGCGCAGGGTTTGTACCCGGGCGTGCGGCTCGGCGGGATCATCGGCGGCCTGCACCTGGTGGAAGCTAGTCCGAAACGGATCGCCCGGACCGCGGCGGCGCTGAAAGAGCTGGACGTGGGACGCGTCTGCGCCGGCCACTGCACCGGCTTCGACGCCCAGGCGGCGCTGCGCGCCGTCTTCGGCGACGGGTTCGAACCCCTGCGCACGGGCATGGTGTTCAGGTTTTAAGCCGCTTCAGAAGCGGTCGACCACCCGGATGCCCGTGTCCGGGAACTGGTCCATCCGCTGCAAAAAGTCCATGCCTTCCGCCAGCGTATAGCGGTCGGTGACCAGCAGTTCCGGGTGCAGGCGGCCGGAGGCCACCAGGCCCGGCAGCACGCCGTAGCGGTGGGCCTGGATGCCCTGGCTGCCGTAGATTTCCAGTTCCCGGGCCTTGTCCAGCTTGTCCGCGGCGATGTCCGCGGCGATGATCCGGGCGCCCATGGCCCGGGCGCCCATGATGGCCGAAAGCCCCACGCCGCCGCAGCCGTGCACCGCCACCCAGTCTCCGGCGCGCACCCGCGCCTGGGCTTCCAGCGCCCGGAAGGCGGTGGCGAAGCGGTAGCCCAGGCTGGCGGCGGCTACGGAATCCAGGCTTTCCGGCAAGGCTGCCAGGTTGCCGTCGGCGTAGGGGATGGCCACGTATTCGGCAAAGGAGCCCCAGTGGGTAAAACCGGGCTGGAACAGGCGGTCGCAGACCTGCTGGTTGCCCGTCAGGCAGGGTTCGCAGGAGCCGCAGCCGGCCACGAAGGGCATGGTGACCCGCTGGCCTACCCGGAACCGCCGGATGTTCCGGCCGGTCGCCGCGATGGTCCCCACCAGCTCGTGGCCGCCGACGTGGGGCAGGCGGATGTCCGGATCGTGGCCCTGCCAGCCGTGCCAGTCGCTGCGGCAGAGGCCGGTGGCCAGCACCTTCAGCACCACCCCGTCGTCCGGGGCGGTCGGGTCGGGGGCGGTTTCAATGGAGATCGGTCCGCCGAAGCGATCGTAGGTGGCTGCCTTCATGACCGCCCCAGCGTACGCCGAAGGACCGATCTGGACAAGCGCGGGCGGGACGAATCAGGGGAGGGTAAAACAGCGACCGGCTAAAACAACCGGATGGGGTCCCGTTTTTTCAATGAGCTTTCGTCCGCCTTGAGACTACGGCCCAGGATCGACTTGATCGCCGTTTTCAGCGCCTCTTTATCGGTTTGATCGAGATCTTCCAACAAGGGATCCTCAAAGTATTCCAGCGCCCGCAGGCAATCTACCGGAGAGAAGGTGTTGCCGAAAAGGGCTTGCGTTCCCACAAGTCCTGCGGTCAGGGAATAGCCCGCCCTGATCAACGCCGCAATGTCCTGGTAATCCTTGGTTTCGACCCTTTGCATCAGAACCTTCAGTTTGGTAGCCAAAAGATCCACCGCGGAGGCCACGAGCAGAACTCCATCATGGGTCCATTCAGGATCCTGGATTCTTCCCAAGCCGATCGATCCAAAAAAGCTGATCTTGACAAAGTCGTGGTCTACCGCAACCTGAAAGGTGTAGGTGTTTTTCCCGGACTGAAGAACCGCAGCGGCTTCCAGAAAAGGCAAGGCGGCCAGAATTTTTTCCGGCTCCAGCTCCCGGTGGGTAAAAAAATCAAAATCCACCGACTGCCGGTGTCCAAGACGCAGGGCCAGAGCCGTACCGCCATACAGAACAAAATCCTTGTTGACCGCCTGAAGCCGCGGCCAAAGAATCAGCTGGGCCGGGGGTAGAATAGCCAGTTTTGCCGGGAAGGAGTTCATGGGAAAATCCTTTCCGGAGGGGGGGGGACGGCTTCCGAAAGGGGGACCAGATCCAGGACGCGGTGCCAGAAAGACCAGGATTTGGCGGAAAACCAGCCGGGCGCCGGCTTCTCCAGCACCGCCATCAGGGATTTTCTTTCAAAAATGCGGTAGAGGGTTTGATAATCTTCCAGGCTGCCTAAATTCATGGCCGCCGCCAGCACCCGCTCCGGTTTTTTTACCGCTTCCGCCGGGTCCTGCCACCAGAGGTATTTCTTGGCGAATAAAAGCAGAGCCTCATCCTGCATGGCATCAGTATACTCCATATTGAGGCTGTCTGATAACTCGGTCAGTTATCAGACAGCCTCAGTATTTTTTCGGATTTTGGCGGATTTAAACGGTTTGCTTTGCTAGAACCAGGTAAAACCGCCAAAATCCTGCGAAAATACGATAGTAAGGTAGCTGTCCCGTAACTCCCTGAGTTACGGGACAGCCTCATTTTATCCGTTTTATGGCCGGCTCTGGCCAGAAAACCCGGTTTGGATCATACTGGGGGTATGAACAAGCTAGAAAAGATGCTGGACGCCGCCGCTACGGCCGGCGTCCGGTCCATTTCCAAACCCGAATTGCTGGTGCCCGAAGCCGCAAAGGCCAACGGGCAAGCCGTCCTGCTGCTGCACGGGTATACGGGCAGTCCCCACGACATGCGCTACCTGGGCGGCCGTCTGCGGGACGCGGGCTACCTGGTTTCGATTCCCCGGCTCCCCGGCCACGGCACCGACCGGCAGGACTTCGACCGGACCGGCGCGGCGGATTGGCTGCGCCGCTCCCTGGACGCCTGGCTGGAGCTGGGGACCTACGGCCTGGAACGGAATCTGGCCGGGTTTTCCATGGGGGGCATCCTGGCGGTCATCCTGGCCGCGGGCGTCGCGCCCCGCCGGCTGGCGCTGGCGGCGCCGGCCTTGCTGGTCTCCAGTACGACCCTGCCCTGGACGCCGCTCTTGAAGTACCTGGTCCGTGAAAAACCGCGGGCCGAAATCGACCACTACGCCGATCCGGATCTGGAGTACCTGTCCCGGGAATACTGGAGCGTGGACAATATCGCCGGGGCGGCGGAATTGTACCGGCTGCAGCGGTTGGGGCGGAAGCTGCTGTCCAGGGTGCGCGCGCCGACGCTGACCATCGTCAGCGAGCGGGACGCCACGGTGCCGACGGCGGTCGCCGACTTGATTGCCAGGCGCATCGCCGCGACGGAGCAAGAGACCCTCGTCCTCAAGGAAAGTCCCCACGTGGTGGTCAACGACTGCGAAAAGGAAAAAGTGGCCCAGGCGATCCTGGACTGGTTCGCGCTGGGGACTATAGGTAAGGCGTAAGCAGCCGGGCAAAACCGTTCCGCAGGCGCCGGGTCACCGGCAGGGCCCGCAGTTCTGCGGCGTTCAGGCTTCGCGTCCGGTTCAGGCGGAGGTCCGCCGCCGCGGTCAGCTTGCCCGCCAGTTCCTGGTCGTAGCATTCCAGGTTGTACTCGAAGTTGAGCCTCAGGCTCCGGGGGTCCCAGTTGGTCGATCCGATCAGCGACCAGATGCGGTCGACGACAAAAACCTTGGCGTGGTCGAAGGGCGGCGGACTCAGGTGGATCCGGCAGCCGCAGTCGATGAAGTCGGCCAGCTGGGGTACCATGGCCCAGTCCATGATCGGGATATTGCTCTTTTCCGGTAGGATGATGTCCACCCGGACGCCCCGCAGGGCCGCGGTCCGGAGCGCTGCGGCCAGGGCCTCGTCGGGCAGAAAATAGGGCGTGACGATGCTGACCCGGTACTGGGCGGCGGCCAGGGCGCCCAGCATGATCATCTGGATATGGTCGACGTCCGCGTCCGGGCCGTCGGCGATGCCCCGGGCGTAGACCGGGCCTTCCGGGACGGAGGGGGCAAACCAGTCCGGTCCGGTCAGCCGCTCGCCGGTGGTAAAGGCCCAGTCCACGGCGAAGGTACGTTGCAGGTCGGCCACGATGGGGCCGCTGATGCGGAAGTGCAGGTCCCGGATCGGAGAAGCCGGAGCCGCGGCCAGCAGGTGGCCGCTACGGATGTTCATGCCGCCGGTAAAGCCGGTGCGGCCGTCGACGACCAGTATTTTGCGGTGGTTGCGCAGGTTGGCGTAGCGGAAAAAGGTTTTTCCCCTGGTCGGCAAGAACCGCGCCGCCCTGATGCCCTGATCGGCCAGCAGCCTTGTCATGGGGACCCGGCTGTAGCGTTCGCCCAGGGCGTCGATCAGCACCCGCACCGCGACGCCCCGATCCCGCGCCCGCTTCAGGGCCTCCGCAAACGACAGGCCTACCGGGTCGCGATCAAAAATATAGCTGGAAAGGCTTACCGAACGGTCCGCGGCGTCGATCGCCGCCAGCATGGCCGGGTAGGCGCCGTCCCCGTCCACCAGCACGTCCACCGTATTGCCCGCCGTCAGCCGGCGCCGGGTCAGGGTTTCCGCCAGGCGGCTCAGGCCGGCAAAACCGGAATGGGGCATCTGGTCGTGGGCCGAAGGCCGGCCGTCGTCTTCCAGGGCGATGGCGTGGGCTTCCAGCCCCAGGGCCGCGCCGCTGCGGCGGATCCGGTTGATGCCCAGCAGGAAGTAGAGCAGCGGGCCCGCCAGGGGCACGAACCAGGCAAAGCCGATCCAGCCGATGGCCGAACGCAGGTTGCGCTTGTGCAGGACCGCGTGTACGGAAACGATGCCCGCCGCGCCCAGGTGCAGCAGGGTGATCGCCAGGGTACGCGCCACGGCGGAGCAGGGTGTCATGGCTTCGATGATAGCACAAAACGGCGGGGCAGGGCAGCGAGTCAGCCCGGTCCGGCCAGGCGGGAGAGGAAACCCTGGGCGGAGATATAGTTGCTTTCCCCGGTCAGGACGCCGTCCCGGTAAAACCGGACATAGGGCACTTCCCGGTTGCCCAGGACGTCTTCTTTGAACGCCAGAAAGTCTTCGTACCAGTCCTCCCGGTCGTACTCCATCCAGAAAATGGCCGCCCGGTGCTCGTCCGCCGGGGGGTTGGCTTTGGCTTCCACATCTTTCAGGTAGATCTTCATGAAGCGCCACTGGGGGCACCAGCTCTGGGTCAGGATGATGGCCGTGGCCGGCGCGCTGTTGCGCAGGGCGGGTAAAAAGTCG
Organism: Treponema denticola; assembly: GCA_020719845.1. Taxonomy (GTDB): domain Bacteria; phylum Spirochaetota; class Spirochaetia; order Treponematales; family Breznakiellaceae; genus DYPP01. The sequence goes on from DYPP01000050.1 coordinate 11,903, forward strand.
CCCTGGGTCCGGGCGGCATGGCATTCTTCGGCGCTCAGTTTGCGTAGCATGATCAGAATATATTACAAAAGAAGGCTGGTATTCCAGAGGCTGGCCGGGGCGGACCCCTTCCTGTTAAACTGAGCCCATGCCCGAGAAGTCCGTCGACCCAGGGTTCGTTTTCAGCGTCGCCCTGCTGCTCTTCGGCCAGATGATCGCTTCGACCGCGGTCCTGGCCATCAAAATGTCCATCCTGCACCCCGGCGTGCTGGGCGCCCTGCGGCTGCTGACCGCGGCCCTGCTGTTGACGCCCCGGTACCTGCGGGATTCGCGCCGGCTCGGGCGGTCCGCCGCGGAGATGAAGGCCGAAGCGCTGCCCTCGGTCCTGCCCGGAATCTTGCTGGCCCTGCACTTCATTTCCTGGAACTACGGCGCCCGGCTGACCCTGGCGGCCAACGCTTCGCTGATCGTCAACATGATGCCCGTGGCCATGCCCTTCATCATGTTCCTGCTGATGGGCTCCCGGATCCGGCGCGGGGAACTGATCGGCACCGCCGCCGCCATGGCGGGGGTGCTGGTTCTGACCGGCGACAAGCTGCGTCTGGGCGGCGCGACGGTGACCGGCGACCTGATCTGTTTCGGATCGATGCTCCTGTTCGCCCTGTACATCGCCTACGCCAAGCGCAACAACCGGCAGTCGACGGTCTGGCTCTACGTGGTGCCCCTGTACTGGGCGGCGGGGCTGACGGCGCTGGCGCTGTCCGCCCCGCTGGTGCCCGGTTCCGGCCTCTGGGCGGGGGGCTTGCACCCCCAGGGATCCGCACTGGCAAAAGAGGGGCTGTACGTCCTCTTTTTAGGCGTCTTTCCCACCATCATCGGCCATACCATCTTCAACCGCAGCATGAGCCACCTGCCCAGCCAGCTCGTCTCCATCGGCATGCTCACCCAGTTCATCTTTGCCGGCTTGTTCGCGTTCCTGCTCTTCGGAGAGCAGCCCCAGGCCGCGTTCCTGCCCGCCGCCGCCCTGGTCATCGCCGGCGCGCTGGCGGTGATCCGGGCGCCTTGACCACCCGACAGTCCTTCGATACCATGCATCCCATGGATATACAAGCGTTATCGATGGATATGGCCGACCGGCAGCTGCGGGAACAGGCCGGCGGCGCGGTCATGAAGCTGGCCCTGGGCCAGGCCAAGGATCAGGGTGCGGCGGCGGTGGAGCTGCTCAAGAGCGCCGCCTTGCCCCAGATCAACGACCCCGCCCTCGGTACCCAGGTCGACATGCTCGCCTGAGCGGATAGCGTACCGGTGAACAAGAGCGCCCTCCGTTCCGATCTGCTGCTCCTGCTCACGGCCATGATCTGGGGAGTGGCCTTCGTCGCCCAGCGGTCGGGCATGGCCTTCGTGGGGCCCTTTACCTACAACGGCGTCCGTTTTGCCCTGGGCGCCGTTTCCCTTTTACCCCTCATTTTTATCATGCACCGGCGGAAATCCGCCGTCGAGTCCGCCAGAAGTCCCGGCCGGGTCCGTTCGGACCGGCTTTTTTTTGTCCTGGGTACGCTGGGCGCGGGTTCGGTGCTGTTCCTGGGCGCGTCGCTGCAGCAGATGGGCATGGTCTACACCAGCGCCGGCAAGGCGGGCTTCATCACCGGCCTCTACGTGGTGCTGGTGCCCGTCGCCGGCGTCTTTCTGGGGCACCGGACGGGGACGCCCACCTGGTTCGGCGCCGCGGCGGCCACGGCGGGGCTCTACCTGCTCAGCGGCGCGGGAAACCTGGCGGCGGTCAACCCCGGCGACGCCCTGGTGGCGCTGAGCGCCGTCTTCTGGACCGCCCACGTGCTGGTCATCGACAAACTGTCCAAACGGCTGGACGTACTCAAGCTGGCCGCCGGCCAATTTGCCTGGGTGGCCTTTTTTTCCCTGATCGTCGCCTTTTGGGGCGAGCCGGTGCGGCTGGAGTCGATCCGCGAGGCGCTGGTGCCGATCCTGTACGGTGGGCTGGGTTCGGTGGGCGTGGCCTACACGCTGCAGGTCGCAGCCCAGAAGGACGCCCCGGCGGCGCATTCGGCCATCATCCTCAGCCTGGAAGGCGTCTTCGCCGTCCTCGGCGGCGTGCTGATCCTGGCCGAACCCTTCGGCCTGCGCAGTCTGGGTGGGTCGCTGCTGATGCTGGGCGGCATGATCGCCACCCAGTGGGACGTCATTTCCGGGCGCGGGCGCTGAAAGCGGATGTCCGACACGCTCCCCGCGGACGCGGACGCGGAGGCTCCCGATAGCTGTTCGTTGTTTCAGGCCCACCGGGAAGCCGCGTTCCTGCGCCGGCCCAACCGTTTTTTGATCATTGCCCGGGCGGCGGACGGGGAAGAATTAGCCTGCCATTGCCCCAACCCGGGGCGCATGCTGGAATTGCTTTTGCCCGGGGCGCCGCTGATCCTGGAACGCCGGCCGCCGGGCACCAAGACCGGCTGGACCGTGGTGGCCACGCGCTTCCGGGGCGCGGTGGTGCCCCTTTTTTCGGCCCGGACCAACCTGATCGCCCAAAAGCTGCTGATTCCCCAACTGATCCCGGACCTGCGGGAACTGCGGGCCGAGTACACCGTCGGCGCTTCCCGTTTTGATTTTTTTGCCCGGGACGCCACGGACGTCCGGCACCTGATCGAAGTAAAAGCCTGTTCCCTGGTGGCCGACGGGACGGCGATGTTTCCCGACGCCCCCAGCGTCCGGGCGCGGCGGCACCTGGAAGAACTGGCCGCGCTGGCCGCCCAGGGCTACCGCTGCCACGTGCTGTTCGTCATCGTCCACGGCGGGCCGGAGCGCTTCATGCCCAACCCACACACCGACCCGGCCTTTGCGGCGGCGCTGGCCCGCTGCGCGCCCCGGGTCGACCTTCAGGCGGCGCTGGTCCGCGCGGAGGGCGACGGCACCGTCCGGGTGCGGCGCCGGGAAGTGCCCGTGGACCTGGCTCCGGGGGTGCTGGCCGGCGAAAATCGGGGTTCCTACCTGGTGCTGCTGGAAATTGCCGCAGCCGTGGCGGTGGCGGTGGGCGCCCTGGGAACCAGGGTTTTCCCCGCCGGCTGGTACGTCTACGCCGGCAGCGCCCGGCGCAACCTGCGGCAGCGGCTGGCCCGGCACCTGCGGCGCGTACGCAAGCGGACCCATTGGCACCTGGACTACCTGACGCCCCGGGCGGGCAAAATGATCGGCCTGCCCATCGCGTCCGGGGAAAACCTGGAGTGCGGCCTGGCCCGGGGACTGGCGGGAATCGGCGGCGTCGGCGTGGCCGGGTTCGGCTGTTCCGACTGTTCCTGCGACTCCCACCTCTACCGCTTCGACGGACCGCCGCTGGAGAATCCCGCTTTTTTGGACCTGCTGCTGCGATTCCGCCACCGGGAGGCTTTCAGCAGTTCGTCGTAATGGCCGGTGGCCCTTTCAGCAACCTGCTACGCTTGGCTCTGGCGGCAGGTGGGGCACAGACCGGTAAAATACAACACGTGGTGGCGCACCGCCACGCCCTGTTCCTTTTCAAAGCTCGCCACCAGGCCGGCCACGGTGCAGCTGCCGATTTCGATGAAGCGGTGGCAGGATTCGCAGTGGAACCAGTGCCGGTGGCCGCCTTCGTTGCCCGGGGCGCCGCCGACGGCGCTGTAGTAGCGTTCCGTGCCGTGCTGGTCGCAGTGCAGGATGAAGGATTCGGCGTAGCCCTGCTCTTCCAGGTAGTGGAGGGTGCGGTAGACCGTAGCCTGGTCGCAGCAGGCGCCCAGACGGCCGAAGATGGCCGCCGCGGAAAGGGGCTGGCTGGCGGCGCGCAGCAGGTCCAGGGCTTCGCGGCGGGCCTTGGTCATGATGTGCGGGGGCCTCGGCGGCGGAGCATCCGGAAGGCGGCGACGCTGAGGAACACCGCGCCGGACAGCACGACGACCATCGCCCCGGCGGGGGCGTCCCAGGTCCAGCCCAGGGCCAGGCCGCCGATGGAAAAGACCGTGGACAGCAGCCAGCCGAAGACCATCATGCCCGCCAGGTTGCGGGCAAAAAAGCCCGCCGTCCCCGCGGGTAGGGTCAGCATGGCGATGACCATGACGATGCCGACGAAGGTCTGCAGCAGGACCACCGCCACCGCGGTGACGGCCAGCAGGATAAGGAAGATCTTTTCCGTCGGAATGCCCCGGACCCGGGCGTACTCGTCGTCGAAGGAAGAAGCTTCGATCTGGGGATAGAAACGCCAGGCCAAAAAGACGACGACCACGTCCAGGGCGGCCATGAGCGCCAGGTTCCGGGTGGAAATGAGCAGGATGTTGCCGAACAGGTAGCTCATCGGGTCGGTATAGCCCGGGGTCTTGGCCATGAAGAGCACGCCGATGCTCATGCCGATGGCCCAGATGGCGTTGATCACCGTGTCTTCCCGCTGTTTGGCCTTGAGCGAAACCAGGCCGATGACCGCCGCGGCCAGCACGGCAAAGACGATGGCCCCCAGGATGGGCGGGAAGCGGGGCAGCAGGCCGGAGGCGTTGAGGAAGAGCGCCATGCCGATGCCGCCCAGTACGGCGTGGGAGATGGCGCCCGCCAGGCCGGCGATGCGCTTGACCGTGACGATGGCGCCCAGGACGCCGAACAGCACGGAAGAAAGCAGGCCCGCCAGAAAGGCGTTGCGCAGGAAGGGCATGCCCGGGTCCAGCAGGGTGCGGATGAAGTCGATCAATTATTTTCCCCCATCGATGCAGCAGGCGTTTTCCGGCAGGTTGACGTCGTGCAGCACCTTCAGCGCCGTGCCGCCGTACAGTTCGGGCGGCGCGTTTTCCGCCGGCGCCGCCCGGTGCTGGGCGATGCTGTGGCCCCGGCCCGCGCCTGAGCGTTCGCCGACGCAGAGCACCCGGTCGGTCAGGGCCGAGACAAAGCCCGTGTCGTGGGTGACGATCAGGATCGTCGTCCCGCCCTTGAGTTCGCCCAGGGTCTTGAACAGCCGGGCTTCGCTCTCCACGTCCATGTTGGCCGTCGGTTCGTCCAGGATCAGCAGGTCCGGTTCCGCCGCCAGGGCCCGGGCCACCAGCACCCGCCGCCGTTGTCCGCCGGACAGGGCCGAATAGGACCGCGCGGCCAGGTCGGCGATCTCCGCCCTGTCCATCGCCCGGGCCACCGCCCGTTCGTCGTCGGGACCGAAGCGCCGCGACAGGGGACGGAAGCGGCCCATGCGCACCACCTCGCGCACCGAAATGGGAAAAGACGCGTCGTAATCGGCGTGCTGGGGCACGTAGCCGATGCGGTCCCGGTTGGCTGCGGGGCTCCCGTCCAGCACGGAAACCGTGCCCCGGTCCGGCTTCTGCAGGCCCAAAATCAGCTTGAGCACCGTGGTCTTGCCCGCCCCGTTGGGCCCCACCAGGGCGATGAACTCCCCCTGGTGGACGTGGAAGGCCGCGTTCTCCAGCACCGCCACCGGCCCGTAGGCAAAGGCGACGCCGTCGAAACGCAGCACGATGGGCAGACTGCTTTTATGGTTCAGGGAAGCGGGCATGGCCTCATTGTACCTGACGGGCCGCTTTTTGCAAGGTGGCGCCGATGCGCCGGATGTTGTCCAGCCAGTCCGGGGCCAGCGGATCCAGGGGCAGCACCTGGGCGCCGATGGCGTTGGCCAGGGTGGTGGCCGCCTGGGTGGGGAATTGGGCCTGGACAAAGATGACCTTGACCCCGTCCTTACGGGCTTCGTCGATCAGCGCCGACAGGGCTTTGGCCGTCGGCTCCTTGCCGCCGGTTTCCACCGCCTCCTGCTGGATGCCGAACTCGTCCAGAAAGTAGCCGAACGCCGGGTGGAAGACGAAGACCGCCTGGCCCTTGAGCGGCGCCAGGGCGGGGACCAGGGCGTTGAATTCCCGGTCGATGTCCGCCAGCAGGGCCTGGTAGTTGGCGTCGTAGGTCTGCTTGTTCGCCGGATCGACGCGGCCCAGCGCGTCCCGGATGTGGCCGGCCATGATCCTGGCGGGCGCCCGGCCCAGCCAGGTGTGCCGGTCGATGTTCACCCCGGTCGCCTCTGCGGCCTGATCTTCCTCGCCCTCGTGGCTATGGTCTTCCATTTTGCGGAATTTTACCCCTTCCGTGCCGTCTACGATCAGCAGGGACGGGTACTGGGCGGCGATCTTGGGGCGCAGACTGAGCTCGAAATCCGAGTTGGACAGAATCCAGGCTTTCGACTTGGCCAGATCGCCCATCTGCTTGGGCGACGGTTCGTAGGCGTGGGGACTCTGGCCCTCCCCGACCAGGACCACCCGGTCCACCAGGTCGCCGGCGATGCGCTGCACAAAGTAGCCCTGGGGCAGAATACTGACCGCGATCATCGGTTTTTCAGCCGGCGCCGATTGCCTGGCGCCGCCGGCAAAAGCCCCGGCGCCGAACAGGGAAAGCAACATGAGGGACAGTATCTTTTTCATGAATCCTCCCGCGAATGATTCGCAAAACAAATATACCCGAAGCGACGGAGGAATGCAAGTGATTTGCAAAAAAATCGAGTTCCCGGCGACCTGACCGAATCAGTCGCTTTTTGGCGATTGGCCTTGAAGTATTTCCGGCTGGTGCCGATAGGAACAATAGGCGTATGGCAACACTCGATGAAATCCTGAGATTATTCGCCGCTATCGACCGGGAACACTCCATCGCGACCAAGCTGGAACGGCTGCATTCCTACTGCGCCGATTCGCCGGAGGTCTACGACTCCCGTCTGCTCTGCTTCAATTCCATCGATCTGGAAGAAGAACAGAAATTCGCCTACCTGGCGCCCTACAAGGACAGTGCCCTGTTCCCGCTGGAGCCGTCGATCATCAACGGCCACGCGCCCCTGCCGCCGCTGCTGTTTCCGGAAGAAGTCCGGCGCCACGTTTCGGTCTACTATCCTTTTTTCGAGGCCGACGGGGCGCTGATGGGCGCCCTGCTGGTCAAGGCCCGGGACGCCAAGAACTACCTCCGCAACCGGCAGGACGAACTGGGCATCCTGGCTTCCAAGAGCCGGGACATCATCGAGATCGCGTCGCTGCGGAAGAGGGCCAAGCAGAAAAAGGCCGCCGCCATCAGCCCGGGAGACTCGCAGCTGATCTTCAAGATTCTGGATATCCTGCACCTGTCCCAGTACGTCACCGACCGCAACGGCCATTTTCTGTCGGTCAACAAGACCTTTCTGCAGACCTTCAACTACCACGACCTGGACGAGCTCAACGCGGCGGGGAATTTCTTCATCGACCAGGAAGACTGGCACCAGAGCATCCTGGAGATCGCCGACGGATTCGGCGCGCAGGGCGTGGTGGCCCGGGTGCGGACCGGCGCCGGTGCGGTGCGGGTGGTCAAGGACCACTCCATCACCATGGGGCAGAACACGATGGGCGTGCTCTTCGACGTCACCGATGCGGTGCAGACCAACGAGCGGCTGCAGGAAAGCCTGGAATCCCAGACCGAACTGAACCGGCGCCTGCTTTCCACCAGTTCCAACTTGAAGAAGACCCAGGCCACCACGATCAAGTCCCTGGCCAACCTGGCGGAATACCGGGACATGGAAACCGGCGAGCACCTGCACCGCATCTGCGAGTACAACCGGGTGCTGACCCAGCAGGTGCACAAGCACCAGCCCTACGCCTACAATATTTCCGAAGACTACGTGGACGACATCTATTTTTCCGCCATGCTGCACGATATCGGCAAGGTCGCCGTTCCGGACCAGATTCTGCTCAAGAACGGCAGTCTGGATACCCAGGAAAGGAGCGTCATGCAGAAGCATACCCGCTACGGCTGGACCATCCTCAACGACGCGGACAAGGAGCTGGGGGAACAGTCCTTTTTGACCCTGGCCGCCAGCATCGCCCTGAGCCACCACGAAAAATGGGACGGCAGCGGCTATCCGGAACAGCTGGCGGGGGACGAAATCCCGCTCAGCGCCCGGATCACCGCGGTTTCCGACGTCTACGACGCGCTGACCTCCCGGCGGCCCTACAAGGAAGCCTGGACCCACGAGCAGGCCATGGAAGAAATCCGCGCCCACGCGGGCACCCAGTTCGACCCCATCCTGGTCGACCTGCTGGCCACGGTGGAAGAGGATTTCCACGCCATCCGCGTCAAAAACTTGAATTGAGGCTGTCTGATAACTCGGTTAGTTATCAGACAGCCTCAGTATTTTCT
>DYPP01000051.1 GCA_020719845.1 Treponema denticola
TTCTTCCCTGGGCCTGTCGCTGGTGAGGATCCTGGTCGAACAGCTTGGCGGTACCGTGGAGGTCACCAGCGCCCAGGGTACGGCGTATCGGATCGAGTTTCCGGATGCGGTCAAGCCGTGGGCACACGCTGTCTGAACAACTGAAATGCCTCGAGGAACGTAATCGGCTGCCGAAAACCACCAGTCCGACAGGCTCCTACGCTTCCGCCCGCAGGCGCTCGCCCTTGAACAGCAGGCCCGCGCCCCAGGTGGTGGTCTGGTTCCGGCCCCGCTTTTTGGAAAGGTACAGGGCTTCATCCGCCCGGCGGATCATTTCTTCCGCCGTGACCGGGGACTGGTTCTGGATGGAAGCCAACCCGGCGCTGATGGTGATCTGGGGCAGGGGCGTTTCCCAGGGCACGGTGGTGGCGGCGACGGCGGTGCGCAGGCGTTCGGCGACCACCAGCGCCGCCTTGTGGCCCGTCTCGGGCAGCAGGACGGTGAATTCTTCGCCGCCGAAGCGGCTGGGTATGTCCTGCACCCGGACGTTGTCCCGGATGGCCGCCGCGATCCGCTCCAGCACCGCGTCCCCCGCCAGGTGGCCGAAGTTGTCGTTGAAATTCTTGAACTTGTCCACGTCCATGACGATGACCGAAAAGGGATGCCCGATGCGGGCGGTCCGGGCGATCTCGTCGTTGAGGCGGAGCATGAAATAGCCGTGGTTGAATAGCCCCGTTTTGCCGTCCCGGACCGAATGCTCGTAGTGCAGGCTGTTCTGGATGGCCAGGGACGCAAAGGACATCAGCCGGTCCAGAAAGGACAGTTCCGCCGGCATATACTGGTCTTCAAGCAGCTTGGGGCCCACCAGGATGAGGCCGTATAGGCCCGAGGGGCCGAGGATGGGCATGACTATTTCCGGGTGCAGCTCGTCCAGCGACGCGGAAGCCTCGGGATCGTTCAACTGGTATTCCAGCAAATCAAAATTGATCGGCCGGGGATAGCGCTGAAAGAAATCCTCAAAAGGCTGCAGCGTATCGATCTTGAGGGGAAAGTCGAATATCTTGAAGTTCCGGTAGCCTTTGATCAACAGGTCCGGACGGTTCTGCAGGGGCCGCCACAAAAAAACCAGGAAAGACGGCAGGAATTTATCCGAAATCTGCCGCACCGTGGTCTCCAGGATTTCGTCGATGGTGGTGCGGTTGAAAATCTCCGCCGCCGAAGACAGCAGGTTTTCGTAGTTTCTGACGTCCCGCTTGAGGTCGTCGATGTGTGCAAAAATGCCCAAACTTTCCAGCAGGGAGTAGTGCTCCAGGATGTTCGGATTGCTCAGAAAGGCGTCCCGGTTTTCCATAGGCATCAGGTGGCGGAGTAGCGGTCGGCCACGTCCCGGCGCCAATCGGCTCTGTTTTCCTTGTGTTCCCAGGCGATGATCTTTTTAATCTGGAACGACTTGGGGTCTTCCGGGTTGCTGAAGTGCAGCACCCCGAACCGGCCGCCGCCGATATAGCCGATGCTGTCCCCTTCTCCCAGACGCTCCGTCTCGGCCAGTTTGGCCACTGCGCAGTCAAAGTGGACCGGCAGGCCCGAGGCGGTGTCGGTGATGGCCGCGGCCAGGTCCTGGATGGGCTTGCCGCAGTAGGCGCATTCGGGTTTCGGCAACGGCGTCTGGGCCGGGCGGGGCGGAATCCATTTGGGACGATCCACGAGGGTGCCGCGGTTCTTGTCGTACCGGGGTTTGTCCGGAGCCTTTTTTGCTTCTCTGGCGTTCGGCTGGTCTTCGCGCTCGCGCTCTTTTTTTCTGAAGGGCCGCCTTCGGCTGCCCCTACCGCTTTCGTTCATGGAATGCTCCCGCCTTGGACAGATCCAGGATTTCGTTGCTGAGGATCTGGGCCAGACGCTGAATGGCGCCGGACAGATAGCCCTCGTCGTCGATCAGCCGCTTCAATTCCTCTATTCTTCGGGGATCATGGTGGTTCCCGATTTGAACCATCATCATACACGCTCCATAAACGCCGATGCAAGATGCCGTTCCCCTTCGGGACCGATGAAAACCAGGTCGAAACGGACGGCCAGCTGGTTATATTCTCGATGCTCCGCCAGAAAAAACTGAGCCGTTTCGATGATGCGGCCGCGTTTGGCCGGGGTGACCGCGTATTCCAGGTCTTCAAAACCGTAGCGCCTCCAGGCTTTGACTTCGACGAAGACGAGGGTCTCGTCCTCGATGGCCACCAGGTCGATCTCGCCCCGGCGGGACCGGACGTTGCGCGCGATGATGCGCATACCTGCGGCTTCGAGCAGGCGCGCCGCCCTGGCTTCGCCCTCCCGGCCGATGCTGGCGGTGCTCACGGTATTTTGGAAAGCTCCTTGGGATCGATGGCCCGGGCGATGAAGAGGCTCTTTTCGGTCAGCAGATCGACGACATCGCCTTCATCCTGTTTGTAGGCCTTGCCGAATTCGTCGATCAGGATGCGGATCTGCGGCCGCAGGGGCGTCTCGCCGTGCACTTCGATCACCCGGGCCACGGCGCCGCTGTTCAGCAGCACGATGGAGCCGATGGGGTAGATGCCCATGGTTTTTATGAAGGCCTTGAGCACGTCCGGATCGAAGCGCCGCGAATTGTCGGAAAGCAGGTTCTTCATGGCCTGGTAGCCCATCATCGAGTTGCGGTAGGGCTTTTCGCTGACCATGGCTTCGAAGGCGTCGGCTACGGTCACGATGCGGGCGCCGATCTCGATGGCGTTGCCCGAAAGCCGGCGGGGATAGCCTTCGCCGTCCCAGCGCTCATGGTGCTGCAGGGCGATGATGCCCACGTCTTCCGGGTAGAGCAGTTCCTTGCAGATGGTCTTGTAGGCGTACAGGGGGTGGGCCTGGATGCGCTGCACCTCGCCGTCCGAAAGGCCGCCTTTTTTGTCGACGATGTCATGGGGCAGCTTGAGCATGCCCAGGTCGTGGAGCAGGGCGCCGGTGCTGATCTGCAGTACCCGGTGGTTGGGCATCTTCAGCTCGATGGCGATCAGGGTGGCCAGGATGGCGGTGTTCACCGAACTCTTGGCCAGGACGTGGCCGGAGACTTCGCCGCCCAGGATAAAGCCGATGATCTGGTCCCGCTGTTCCCGGACCGCCTGCAGCAGCCGGCCGGCGATGGCGTCGATGGACCGCGTCTCCACGGACAAGCCCGCGCTGATGTTGGAAAAAACCTCGTCCAGGCGTTCGATGAGGTCCGTATAAGCCCGGTAGGCGCCTTTGTTCTCCTGCACCGCCGGCAGGGACAGGATGCGGCTGCCCTGCTGGGCCTTGTCCTGGGCGCTGTCCAGACCCTGTGTGGGTTTTTCGGCTACCGGGTCGCCGTTGGTGTACACCGTGTCTATGCCCCAGGATTTGAGCCGGTCGATGTCTTTTTTCCGGACGGCGATGCCCGCGGGCACCAGGACGCTGTTGCCCTCGATGTACACGGCTTCCGAGAATGATTGCCCTGTCCGCAACGTCGCTACCGATACCTTTTTCATGCACGTTCCTCTGCCAGTACGCAGGCGAGTATTTCCGCGACCGCTTGCCAGCACCAGGAAGGGACGTAATCGCCCACCTCGGTGCCGGCGTCCAGCAGCGCCGCCAGGGTCGCATCCGCGACTATCTCCACGCCCGCCGCCCGGGCCAGTTCGATGATCCGCTCCGCTTCCGGTCCGCGGCCGGCGGCCACAACCCGGGGCGCGCTGTCGCCCGGGGTGTAGGCCAGGGCCGTTGCCCGCTTGACGGCCATCTACGCTTCCTCGTCCACCGGCTCAGGCGGCGCGGCCCGGACGTCGGCAAAGGAAGCCGACCGGACGCCGGTAAGGTCCACCGTGACCCGCCGGGCGTAGGGCGCCAGCGCCGACCGAAGCCGCTGGAAGGAGGCGCCGTTTTCAGTATCGGCAAGCGGCGGGTCCATACTTATAGACGCCCACGAATTTTCTTGCCCCGGGCGGTCCAAAACGATCAGCCAACGCCGTCGGGGACCGCTCACATCCAGCGCCAGGCGCCGTACCTGCCGGTCGAGGGACACATCATCCGCTAATAATAGGCGCAGGGAGGCCGCGAATTCAACCGCGCCGCTGGAAAAATGAAAAGGAATGACGATCCAGCGCGTGCCTGAGGGCTCGGGCACGCGGTTCAGCAGCGAAAGGAGCGTCCCCGGACCGGATTCGAGGCCCGCCAGGGTCCGGAGCGTGGCCGCGTCCGGGGGGTCTTCTTCCCGGCGGCGCCGGCGCTGCCGACCGCCGTCGGGGCTCTGGCCCCCGCCGCCGTCCCGGGGGTTGGCGCTGTCCGGATCGATGGCCGCGGCGTACGCCGCCAGCGCGGACGGCTCCAGGTGCACGCCCTTGGCCCAGGCCGCGACGACGGCCAGCGCTCCGGCCTGTTTTGCCGCCGGACCGGCCAGGGCGTCCTGGCGCAGGCGACGCAGAGCGGCCGGATCCAGGGGCAGGGCGAACTGCCGGGCGAACTCCAGCAGCCCGGCGGACAGTTCGTCGGCGGGCAAGCCCAGGGAGCCGAGCAGCGCCCGCAGGGCCTGGCCCGCTGCGGGGGGTGGGGAAACGACAAAACCGGCTGCCTTGCGCGGCAAGGAGCCGGTTTTGAGAAGCGGGGCGGGATCGGCGGGCAGGGGTCTCCGCGGGGGGAGACGGCCCGGAAAATCCGGAGGCACGGGCCTCACGGAGCGCCTCAGGCCTGGGTGCTTTCCGTCGTCTTGGCGGCCACGGGAGCAGTCTTTTTGCTGCTGATCAGCTCTTTGATCTTGGCGGCCTTGCCGACCTTGCCGCGGATGTAGTACAGCTTGGCCCGCCGCACCTTGCCGGGGCGCATCAGTTCGACCCGGGCGATGCGGGGCGAATGGATCGGGAACACCCGCTCCACGCCGACGCCGTAGGAATTCTTGCGTACCGTAAAAGTCTTGCCGACCCGGGAGTTCTTCATGCAGATGACCAGGCCTTCGTATACCTGGATACGCTCGGTTTTCCCTTCCACGATCTTGAAGTGGACCTTTACCGAGTCGCCGACTTTGAAATCGTCCAGTTCAGCCTTCATCTGGGAGGCTTCGATAGCCATAATCTCATTCATCACAATCCCCTTCGGAACCCTTGACCGTATCGAGCGCCGTAGACGGCGGACTCTGCAGTTCCTGTATGATCTTGATCGTTTCGGCGTCAAAGCCGCCGCTTTCCAAACCCGCCCGGATCAAATCCGGCCGCACGCGCAGGGTCTTCAGCACCCGCTCCCGTAGACGCCAGCGCCGGATGTTCTCATGGTGACCCGAGAGCAGTATCTCCGGAACCCGAAGCGTATCATAAATTTCGGGCCGTGTATACTGGGGATACTCCAGCAGGCCGTCGGAAAAACTTTCTTCCCGCAGGGATTCGGGGGCAATGACCCCCTCCACCAGCCGGTAGGTGGCGTCGATCACCGCCAGGGCGGCGACTTCGCCGGAAGACAGCACGTAGTCGCCGATGGAAACTTCATCGTCCACGCAGCGGTCGATGATCCGCTGGTCGATGCCTTCGTAGCGGCCGCAGAGCAGCACCAGTTCTTCTTCCCCGGCCAATTCCCGGGCCAGGCTTTGGGTAAAGGGACGGCCCGAAGGGGAGAGGTAGACGACCCGCCTGCGGCCGGAGCCCGCCGCCGCCAGCGCCGCCCCCAGGGGTTCGCTGAGCATGAGCATGCCCGCGCCGCCGCCGTAGGGCGCGTCGTCGCAGCTGTGGTGCTTGTCCGTGGCGTAGTCGCGGATGTTCACCGCCCGGTAGCCGACGATGCCCCGCTCCACCGCCTTGGCCATGATGGAACTGGTAAAATAAGCCTCGATTATTTCCGGAAACAGGGTCAGGACGGTGTACTTCACGCCAGTATCCAGCGTACTTTCAGCTCGATGCACCGGCCGGGCAGGTCGATATCGCCAAAAAACTCGTTGCGGAAGGGCACCAGGCGCCGATTGCCGTCGGCCAGGGTGATTTCCGCCAGCTGGCCGCCGCCGCCCTCGATGATGTCGCTGAGCTCGCCGAGGGTTTCGCCGGAACATACCACGGCGATGCCGCGCAGGTCCTCCACGTAGTACTCGTCGGCCGCGAGCGGCGCGGCGCCGGCGCGGTCGCTGATCAGCTCCGCGCCCTGCAGCAGCCGGGCGGCCTCGGGGCTGTCGACGTCCCGGAATTTGAGGACGAAGTTGGCCGCGCTGCCCTGGGTTTCTTCCACCTCGTAGGGCCGCTCCGTCGCCCCGAGGCGGACCAAAACGGAAGCGAGACCCTCCAGGTGGGCGGTTTCGCCGGAGAAAAGCTTGATTTTGACGTGACCCTTGACGCCGAAGGGGCCGCCGACGACGCCGACGACAAAACGTTCGGTCACGGGCTGCGCCGTCAGTCCAGGATTTCCAGGACCGTGCGTTTGCCCGAGCGTACGGTGGACGCCTGCAGGACGGTGCGGATGGCCTTGGCGATCCGGCCGTGTTTGCCGATCACCTTGCCGATGTCCTCCGGGGCGACGCGCAATTCCAGGATGGTGGATTTTTCGCCCTCGATGACGTTGACGGCAACCGCCGCCGGATCGTCGACCAGGGACTTGGCGATATATTCAACCAGATCTTTTTCCATACCGTTCTCCTTAGGTCCGCTGGACGGATTAATCCGTTGCGGCCGTTGATGACAGCTACCCCACGCTTCTCCAGGCCCCGGGGATGTAAAAATTCACCCTGCCGACGGCGCCGACGGCGCCGGGGTAGGGCGGACTTGTAGAGCCGGGATTTTGGAAGCCGGGCAATCAGAGGGAGAAGTTTTTCTTGTTCAGGAGCTTGCGGACCGTGTCGGTGGCGGTAGCTCCGTTGTCCAGCCAGCCCCGGATCTTGTCCGCGTCGAAGCTGATCTGCTTGTCCTCGGTTTCGATGGGGTGGTAGGAGCCGACTTCTTCTATCGTCTTGCCGTCCCGGGGGGCACGGTTGTCGATGATGACGATACGAAAATAGGGTCTTTTTTTGGTTCCGAATTTCTTGAGCCTGATTCTGGCGCTCATGGACGTCCTCCTGGTGTTTCCCGTTTCCGGGAGCCCGATCAACGGGAATTATGCGCCGCAGGCGGCTCGGGCTGACCTGACCGGCGGCGCGTTGCGCTCGATGCTAACGGAGCGTAAGCACCATATATACAGGAAAGGAGGACTTTAGTCAACGCATGACAAAACGGACGCCGTATGGTAGTATACTCAGCTGATGGATACCAGCAAATACGTTGAACTGTTAAAGGACCTGCCCGTCAATCCGGCGATCGCCGCCAAGGTGCTGGACATGATGCAGAAGCAGGATTTCAGCTTCAAGAAGCTGGAGGACGTGATCAGCGCCGATCCGGGGCTGACGATCAAGATTTTGAAGATCGCCAATTCCGCCCTCTACGCCCGGCAGAGCAGGGTGACCAAACTGCAGCAGGCCATTACCCTGCTGGGCATCAACACCATCAAGAACCTGGTGATCCTGGTAACCGGCGCCAGCCTGTTCAAGCAGAATACCAAATCCCGGTTCTACGCGCTCTTTTGGCACCACTCCCTGGCTTCGGCCTTCATTTCCCGGGACCTGGCCATCCGGCTGGGCTACGCCAACCAGGCGGAGGAAGCCTTCATCGCCGGGCTGCTGCACAACGTCGGCCAGGTCGCCCTCTACCTGGCCGACCCGGCGGGGTACGAAGCCCTGGTGTTCGACGTGGTCAACGAAGGGCGGCGGTACAGCGAGCTGGAACTGGAGCGCTGCGGCGCCACGCACCGGGAAATCGGGGCGGACCTGCTTTCCCGGTGGAGCTTTCCCGACGTCTTCTGCGACTGCGCCCGGGAACACGGCAACGTCAACATTACTTCCAGCTGGAAGCAGATCATCCTGTTCGTGTCCGTGGGTTCCTTCATCGCTTCCAACTGGTTCTATTTTGCCGAAAACCCCAAACCCTACGACCTGCTGCGCCCGATCCTCGTCTACCTGGGCATGGAAAGCGAAGGCGTCATCGCCTTCGCCTCCGAATACCGGGGGACGCTGGAAAAAGACGCCTTCTACCGGGAATGCCAGACCCTGATCATGGTTTGAGGTAGTCCGCCAGGCGCAGGCGGGCACCGATGACCGCCGTAGCCGACCAGAAGGTGTCCGTCCGGTAACCGCCCAGGTCCAGGTAGAACGCCAGGCTGCCGTGGACGCCTTCGATTTTAAGGCCGCCGTCCAGCAGTACCTGTCCCTCCCCGGCGGCCTGGTACAGGCCGGGCCAGAAACGGCCGGAAAGGGCCAGGTCCCAGTCCCCGCCCAGCCCAAAGACGCTGGACAGGGCCAGGCCGCCCTTGGCGGTCAGCACTTCATCCGGCGCAAAGTAATCGACGATATTTTCGGTGGTCTGGGCGTCCTGCCAGAGCAGGGATCCCCCCAGGTCGAGCAGGGTCCGGTAGCGGGGGTAGAGGACGTTTCCGACGTGCAGTTCCCCGCCGGCTTCCAGGATGGCGTTGGTGTCGTCTTCAATGTAGGGCGAATAGATGGACTCGTACTCGAAGTTGGCCCGGACGCTCAGGGTGTTGGCCAGATTCCGGTAGGGGAAAACGACGTACGCCCCGGCGGAAGCGGCGCCGACGTGCTCGTAGTAGACGAAGCGTCCGGTAAAGAAGGTGTCCCGCACCTGCTCGTGGCGGTAGTCGGCGCCCAGGGTCAGGGTGCCGAGGCCGGCGACGGCGCGGTTCCAGGCCAGGCCGGCGCCCAGGCGCGGCGCCGTGACGACGTAGTCGGTGAGCGGATAGTCGTCAAATTCCAGGACCGAACGGGGCAGAAGGTCGTCCAGCTTGTTGTGCACCGTTCCGCCGGCGGCGGCGTACAGGCTCAACCCGTGCTTGGGCAGCTTCAGGGGCAGGCGCAGGTCCAGGGTATGCAGCGTCATGGCCACGGGGAACTCCCCGGCGGCGGGCTGGTGGATCTTGTCGTGATCCTGGGTGTAGGCAAAAGCCAGTTCCATGAAGCTGCCCAGGGGGACGGAGTAGGCCAGCCGGGACAGCTCGGTGGAACGGTTGGCGTCCACCGTGGCGCTGAACGACGTTTCCAGCACCGGGGTGTGCACGCCCGCCAGCCGGTTGTAGCTGGCGGCGGCGTTTTCGTAGCGGGGGTTCAGCTCGTAGACGTCCCGGTACCGGGCCATGGCGCCGTGCCAGTCGCCGCTCATCTCCATCGCCCGGCCCAGGGTAAAGAGGGACGCCGTGTCCCCCGGATTGACCCGCAGCACCCGATCCAGGGCCGCGACGGCGTCCTCCGGGCGTTCCAGGCGCAGGTAGACGTCGCTCATGTCCCGCCGGTCCTGCACCGTGTTGGTGTCGTACTCGTACATGCGCACCCCCAGCCGGATCCGGGCGCGGCGCAGCAGATCCGCCCGGGCGGAATCGATTTTAAGCGCGTATTCGGCGCTCTGGGCGCGGATGCCCGACAGGGCGCGCAGCACTTCCTGCGTTTCCCCGGGAGTTTCGGCGCTGAAGACCGGCGCCGCGGCTGCCGGCAGGCTCAGGGACGCGGCCAACTCCCGCAGGACCGGATCGGCGGCGACGTAGGCCTCGATATCCGGGTCCGGCGTGGCCGCCACGGCCGTGGCCGCCACGGTCCACAGCCGGGCCTGGCCCAGCAGCCGGCGGACGGCTTCGGTCTGCGCCGCCGGATCGATGCTCAGGTCCAGCGGCTTTTCGTGCAGCAGGCCGATGCGCAGCCGGCCGTAATTGGCCAGCGTGTTGGCGCCGGCGACGGCGTCCAGAAAGCGTAATTCATCCTCCGCGGACCAGAACCAGGGCTTGACCTTTTCCAGCAGCTCCGCGTCCGGCGCCGTCGCGGCGGCTTCGCTTGCGGCTTGTTCCAGCAAGGCCTGGGCCCGGGGCACGACGGCCTGGGACTGGTCCCGCAGCGCCCGGGCGGCGCCCAGACGCTGGGTCAGGGCTTCCTGGGCCGCCGCCAGGTCGGCCGCGGCTTTTTCCCGGGGCGCCGGGTCCGGCTTGGCCAGGACCTTGTCGTTTTGCGCCGTCGCCTGCTTCAGCGCGTCCAGGGCCTTCTGTAAATCCGCCGCGGCCGTGGCCGCACCGGGACCCAGGGCGGCGACGGCGGCCCGCAGCAGGCGCAGCTGATCGATCAGGGCGTAGACGCCGGCCAGGTCCGTGTCCAGTTCGCCCAGGGAGGCGTAGAGCTTGTTGACCAGGATGTTGTTGGCCTCCGCCAGCGCTTCCGGGAGCATGCCGTTCCAGTAGTAGGCCCGCACCAGCTCTTGCCGCAGGTTTAGGTCGTCCGGATTGGCCAGCAGCCGGCGGCGGTAGGCTTCCAGCGCGTCTTCCCGCAGGCGGGCTTCCTGATCCAGGCCGGCCAGGATGGCGGCAATCCGGTCCGAGGCGGCAAAGGTCTGGGAAATCAACAGCTTGGTCGCTGCGGCAACTTCCTTCTTGTTGCTCCGTTCGCTGATCTGGATCAGCTTGACGTACAGGTCCAGCTGGTCCGGGAAAAGCTGGATGCCCGCGTCGTAGGCGTCCGCGGCCTTGTCGGGATAGCCGCTGATGTCGTAGATTCCGGCCAGCCGGGACAGGGCGGCGGGATCCGTCTGCTGTTCTTCAAAGAGCGTGCGCAGGGCCTGTTCGCCTTCCTTGCTCTTGTTCTGCCAGAGCAGGGTCAGGGCGTAGTTGACCTTCAGGTTGAGGTCTTCCGGGTAGCGTTCCATGGCCTGCAGGTACAGGGCTTCCGCGTCCTGGTATTTCATCAGCCAGGCGTTGATCTTGGCCGCCTCGGCCCAGACGGCGGGGTCCGCGTCGGGAGAATTCAGGTATTCCCGGTACAGCCGCAGCCCCTCGTCGATTTCGCCGCTCCAGAGGCGGCACTTGGCCGCCAGCAGGGTAAAGCGGATGTCCTCGCCGGCCATGATCCGGGCCCGGGACAGGGTCTTGATGGCGTTGCCGTAGTCGCCGATCAGGGTATAGACCTGGGCCAGCAGCAGGTAGACGTTCTTGTTCTGCGGGTTCTGCTGCACGGCGTATTCGTACTGGGGAATGGTCTGGTAGGGGGTGTTGATGGTACGGTCCGCCATGTCCCGGGGAAAGCGTTCCGGCAGGCCGGCGCGGTCCAGGTCGGCGATGGGGGCGGCGGCGCCCTCCCGGAGCAGGAAAAGGGCGTCCAGGCCGAAGTAGTAGCGCGAGTCGTAGCGTCGAGGTTCGTGGATTTCCAGCCGGATGGTGTGCACCCCGGCGCTCAGGTCCTGCGCCTGGTTGATAAAGTACCAGTAGCCGTTGGTGGAGTATTTTTCGTTGACCGTCGTCTCTTCCCGATAGGCGGTGAGCAGGGGGCCGCCGTCGATCCGGTAGCCCAGGGGCGAAACAAAGGAAGCCAGCAGGTCGCTCTGCGGGCCCGGCGGAGTACCCCCCAGCCAGAGCTGCCAGGGTCCGGAAGCGGGGACGACGAAGGAGTATTCGGCGTAGAAGGGCGCGGATTTGGACTGGCCCTCCCGGTTCAGCAGCAGGAGCCGATAGGCCGACGAGCCGTAGTCCAGGGTGGCCTGGTCGGCAAAATTGGTCGTAACCGCCTGTTCCGCTTCCACCCAGACCAGGCCATCGATCTGGACGGGAAACACGGGCTCCAGGTTCTGGGCGCCCAGGTAGGCGCCGACGATGAGGGTCATGGCGATCGTAAAAGCCCTGGTTTTCATGGTTCCTCCGGTAGATACGTATTTATTATACACCATTAATTACCGATATATGCCTATATGGCTTTTTCCGCTCATCCGCCCAAGGCGGTCAAATCTATACTTGAAATCCTCTTCTTCGCGTCCCTGCCGGCGCTGATCGACGTCCTGCTCCCCGGCCCGCCGGGGTATCCCGGCCTGTTTGCCCTGCCTTATCTGGCGGTGTTTCCGCTTTTTGCCGCCTTCTACCAGCCCTGGTACGCCCTGGGCGCCGGAGTCCTGGCCTGCGCCCAGGGTCTGCTGCTGAGCCGGCTGGAAGGCGGCGGTGCCGCCGGCCTGGGACTGGCCGTGGCGTTCAGCGGCACGCTCTCGCTTTCATTCTTGGTAGCTTTTATCCGCAACCGGCTGCGCAAGTTCCGCGCCACCATCCTGCAGCGCTACCGGGGCGTCGTGCACCGCCTGGTCGGCCTGGAAAAAAAGAATGAGGTCGTGGAACGGGTCAACAAGGTGCTGGAGAACCGGGTGTCCGCCCAGAAGGATTCCATCACCCTGCTGCACGACCGGGTCAAGAAGATGGTCACCCTCAGCCTGGACCAGGCGCTGGAAACCATCCTGGAGACGATCACCCTGTTTACCGACATGTCCGCCGGATCCATCTGGACGCTGTCGGCGGAAGGCGACGCGCTGGTGCCCGCCGCAGTGCTGGGCTGGAACGAAGAAGACCGGCGCACCGCGGTCCGGGGCCTGGACAACACCATCGAAGGCTACGTTTTCCGCAACCGCAAGCCCTTTTCGGTGCGCATGCTGCTGGAAGGCGCCGAATACGACCGCTTTCCCACGGACCGCAACGTGATTACCCTGCCCCTGGTCATCGGCCCCAAGGTCTGGGGGGTGCTCAACGTGGAGGACCTGCCCTTTGAGCGCTATTCCCAGTATACCGAATCCATTCTGGCCATCATGCTGAGCCTGTCCGAACCCTACCTGCGGCGCATCATCGAATACGAAACCATGAAGGGCCAGCAGGAGCTGGATCCGGACACGGGATACCCGCTGTTCTCCATTCTCCATCGCACGCTGGAACAGGATCTGGAGCGGATCAAGTTTGAAGCCGGCTACGTGTCGCTGATCATCATCGAGATCGGCAATTATCAGAATCTGCGCGAAACCTGGAGCCAGGAGCAGATCAAGCGCATGCTCTTTGCGCTCAAGAACGACATCGACCGGGCCAAGCGGATCCAGACCCGGGCTTTCCACCACAAGGAAGCCGGCCAGCTGGCGCTGCTGGTCAACGATCTGGACCAGGACGGCACTTCCTTTTTCTGTCTGGACCTGCTGGCCATGTTTTCGGAATACCGTTTTACCATCGACAAGGTGGTCATGCCGGTGGAGCTGACCCTGGGCTTCAGCTCGTCCGCCGCGGGCAACCAGACGGCGGATGCGCTGATCGAAACTGCGGAATACCTGCTGTCCATGCAGCGGATTTAGGGGACGGCATGAAGTTCAAGACCCTGATGAGCTCCAGGAGCGGCTTTATCCCCCGCACCCAGGCCCAGGCGCTGCGCTGTTTTTCGGAGCGGATCCTGGGGCCGGAGTTCTACATCAACCGGGCGGTCAACATCCATCCCATCTTTGAGGAACCCTGGGACGTGCAGGAGATCGACCGACTGTTGGCCAAGCCGGACCTGGACGTGGAAACCCAGGTGCTGCTGATGAGCATCCTGGAACGCATGGTCAAGCTGGAAGACAAGGAACTGGCCCTCTTTGCGGCGGAAAGCATCACCGCCCTGGAACAGCGCTACCTGGTACGCATCCAGAAAGCAAAGAAAGCCTTTGAAGCGGAAAAAACCGTCGCCGCGCTGCGGGAGATAATCGACCAGTACCGCACCCTGGGCAAGCTGTCCTTTGCCCGTCCGGTACTCAAGGCTTTCTACCTGGCGGAAGCGCGGCGCTACCACGAACAAAACCGGGGACTGCTGAAGGCGGTGCATCCGGATTATGCCACCTATATCCGCATCCTGCTGGAAGCACAGGACCTGGAAGCCGCCGGGAAGCTGATCGCCGCCTTGCTGAAGCGCTACCCCGACGACCCGCGCCTGCGCTATTTGGCGGCGGAACAGGCCTTTATGGTGGGCGCCTACCGGGACGTAGCCGCCCATCTGGGCTGCCTGGGAGAAGGTGCGTCCGGGGACGTGCCCGGCGAGATGCTCGCCTTCTGGGGCGCAACGGGCTGCCATGGGTGAACGCGTCCGGGTCTGCCTGATTCTGGAAGGCTCCTATCCCTTCATCACCGGCGGGGTGAGCGCCTGGGTGCAGGACATCATCAGCGGCCTGCCGGAAGTGGATTTTTCGCTGCTGACCCTGTCGCCCCGGGCCGGCCAGACGCTGCGCTATACCCTGCCGGCCAACGTCCGGGAACACCGGGACTTTGACCTGAGCGCGGTGTTCAAGGAATCCCGGACCCGGCGGCCGAACCGGAAGCTGGTGGCGGCCATGGTCGACCTGCAGACCAAGATGTTCGAGGACGGGGCGGGGGACATCATGGGTCTCCTGGCCCTGCGCAAGAGCCCGGAAGACCTGGGCAACATCCTGCTCAAGGACGACCGGATGTGGAACCTGCTGCTGGACATGAACCTGCGCCACAACCCGGCGTACCCCTTTTCGGATTTTTTCTGGGCCTGGCAGTCGGCGATCCGCATGGTGTTCACCGCGCTGCGCACGACGGCGCCGGAGGCGGACATCTACCACGCCGTCTCCACCGGCTTTGCCGGGCTGGCGGCGCTGAACGCCAAGGCGACGATGGGCAAGCCCTTTCTGCTGACCGAGCACGGGCTGTACCACAAGGAACGGGAAATCGAAATCCGCAAGGCCGACTTTGTCAAAGGGTTCCAGCGGGACCTGTGGATCAAGCTGTACAACCAGGTCAGCACGCTGTGCTACCGCAACGCGGACACCATCACCGCCCTGTTCGAGGAAAACCGGCAGAAACAGATCGAACTGGGGGCGGCGCCGGACAGGAGCTTCGTCATCGCCAACGGCATCGACATCGAGCGCTTCGCGGCGGTCAAGCGCGCCCCCCGGCCGGGCTACCACGTGGGGCTGGTGGGACGGATCGTGCCGATCAAGGACATCAAGACCTTCATCACGGTGGCCAAGATCGTGCTGGAAAAGATACCCGACGCCCGCTTCTACGCCATCGGACCGACGGACGAAGATCCGGATTATTATGAAGAATGCGTCGCCCTGGTGGAAAGCCTGCGCATCCAGGACCGCTTTGCGTTTACCGGACGGCAGAACGTGCTGGACTACTACGCCTTTCTGGACCTGATGCTGCTGACCAGCGTGCGCGAAGCCCAGCCGCTGGTGGTGATGGAAGGCTGGGCCGCGGGGGTGCCGTCGATCTGCACCAAGGTGGGCAACGCGCCGGAGATGCTGGACTATGACGAGCGCTTCCTGGCGGCTTCCAAGGATCCGGGCAAGCTGGCCGAGGGGGTGTTGTACGCCCACGATCATCCGGAAGAAATGGCCGCCCTGAACGAACGGAACCGGCAGAAGACGCTGCTGCTGTACAACAAAAAGGATATGCTGCGCCGCTATCGGGACCTGTACGCGTCCCTGCGGGGAGGCGCCTGATGGCGGGCATCGGTTTTCAGCTGCGCAAGGTCATCGGCCGGGGCGGCATCGGCCAGACCGTGGGCGCCCTGGTCTCCGGCGTCTTCGTGGTCGCCGGGCCCTGGCTGCTGTCCATCGTGTCCATGATCCTGCTGCAGGGCGCGTTTTCCCGCTTTGCCGTGGCCCAGGTGGAAATCTTCCAGGGTTTCGTCGTCTATTGCTACGCTTTTTCGTTGAGCCTGTTTGCCGGGGTGCACCACCATTTTACGCGCCTGACCGCCGACCTGGTGTGGGAAGACCGGCACGGCGAAGCCGCGGCCTGGATGCTCCGCTTTGTCCTGCTGGTGCTGGCGGCGTCCCTGGCGCTGGCCGGCCCGGCCGCGGCCTTCATGCCCCTGGAAGTAGCGGAGCGGCCGGACCTTTTCCGGTGGGGCCTGGTGCTGCTCTACGCAGCCATCAACGTGCTCTGGATCGTGATGCTCTTTATTTCGCTGCTGAAGCGCTACACCGTCATCCTGGTGGTGTTCGGCGGCGGCATGGCCCTGTCCGTGGCCGCGGCCATCCTGCTGGCCCGGCGGATCGGCGTGTCCGGCGCCCTGCTGGGCTACGCGGCGGGCATCCTGTGCATCGATATCGTCTTCATCGTCATCGCCTGCGTGCGCTTTCCGCCGCGGCGGCCCGCCCAGGGCTGGCGGCCGGCCGGGGACTACGCCGTCAAGTACTGGGCGCTGATCCTGTCGGGCTTCTTCTTCTATTCCGGCCAGTGGCTGGACAAGTTCTATTTCTGGCTGGTCCGGGGCGTCGGCATTCCCGGTACGGTCCTGCGCATCTATCCCGGCTACGACTACGCGGTCTACATCGCCGGCCTGTCGGTCATCCCCGGACTGGTGTACTTCATCGTCATCACCGAAACCCAGCTGTATACGGACCTGAAGCACTTTCTGTTTTCGCTCAACAATTCCAGCTGGTCCAAAATCCAGGGCGCCAAGCGGCGCATGATCGTCAACGTCCGGCAGGAACTGCGGGACCAGAGCCTGTTCCAGCTGTCCTGCAGCTTCGGCCTGGCCTTTGTCGCCGGCCGGTTGGGCATCCCCGACCTGGCGGGGCCGGAAATGTGGTTTGCCCTGACGGCGGCCTTCTTCCAGTTTACCCTGCTGACCCTGCTGGTGTACCTGTACTATTTTGAACTCTACGGCAAGGCGCTGCTGGCGGCGGGGCTCTACTTTGCGGGCAACGGCGTCCTGGGCGCCCTGCTCTACACCCTGTTCCCCGCCCTCCCCGCCGGACTGGGCCACAGCCTGGCCGCCGCCGCCGCCGTGGCCACCGCCTACCTGATCATCCGCCGGGACATCGAACGCCTGGACCGCATCGTCTTTCTGCGCAACCTGGGAATATAGGGCTTGTTGAAATAGCCGGTTGCTATTTCAACAAGCCTTGCAATTGCTCCCAAACCTTGCGGTTTGGTACGCAATTGCGACACTATGGTAGTGTTGAAAAGCCCGCATTCGCGGTTTTTCAACACCCTGCCAGGGCACGTCCCCAAAAAAAGCCGCCGGGGGTAGCCCCGGCGGCGGTTCATGCTGGTCCCTCCGCTTTTACCAGGACGCGGTCTTGGCCTTGTTGGCGTTGTAGAAGTCCCGGATCTGTGCGGCGGACCAGACGTCGTGGTCGATGAGCACGCCGTTGATCTTGCCGTTGACGCCGTAATAGCCGGAGAGCACTTTATTGGCATCGTAGAATTGCGAACCCACCACCACCGGCGACACCGCGGCAAAGTTGGATGAGGTGGATACGTTGCGGAACCGGGCCGAACCCTTGAGCAGGCCGTCCACGTAGATGCTCATGTTGTTGCCCGCCAGGTCCCAGGTGGCCGCCAGGTAGTGCCACTTGTTGTTGTTGAGCCGCTGGCGGCTGGTCACGTAGTCGAACTTATAACTGTTCTGGGAAGAAAGGGAAAAACTGGGCGTATTGTTGCTGCCCCAGAACTGCAGGGACCAGATCTCGTCGGAAAAGTCCGCCGCATGGCCGGAGTGCACGATGCCGCCGAAGTTGGTCGGGGTGACGATATAGACCCAGGCCTGAATGGTGCCCTTGTCGTGGAAGGCGTAGGTGTTTCCCACCGGTAGCTCAATGCCCTGGTGCCCATTAAAGACCTGGACGTCGCCGACGCCGGTCAGGTCGCCGGTGATGTCGGTGGATACTAGCTCATTGGACAGGGTTCCATCGGTCACGCTGTTGTATAGGGTTGAGATATCGCCGGTTCCCGGGTCCGCAAGAACTATGGCAACCGGGGTTGTATCACCGGTCGTGACGACGACATTTTTGGTTTCTACGTCCACCGCCGCATCTCCGCTCAGGTTGACGATGGCCGGGTCGTCGCCGGAGGGTATCCAGAGCGTGGTGGGCGCGTCGGTGATGGCCGCGGCTTCGTCGTTGATCAGGGTGACGTAATTGTCCTGCTGGGCGGGGATATTGACCACCCGGGTCTTGGCCCGGGTATCCCGAGTGCTTTGATTGTAATCCAGGGTGTATTGGGAATCGCTGACGTAGGATGCAACCTTGTACGTCGTCTGCTGACGTATCACCGACAGGGCCAGGTAGGATTGATTGGGCTCAGCATCGATCTGCGGCAGGAAGAGGGAGGAGTAGTAGTCGGTAAAATCGCCCCCTGAGGTCATGAGGCTGGTGATGGCTTTTTCAAACACGATCATCGTACCTATAAGGTATTGGTGATCGGCGGTGAGTTTTTCCGTGTAGTACCTGACGCCGACGATAGTCCGCACCCGGTTGCCGCTCCAGAAACTAAAGTCCGGGGCGTCGCTGTAATTGCGCGTGTAGACTACGACGGAAGAATATTCCGCGCCCGCATCGGCGATCGGCATAAAAGCACCGGGATAATCAAGGCTGCTGTTGATGTCGAAGGGGGAGAACCGACTGTCGACATCCTTGATAGCTTCTTCTTGAGTGCTTCCATCCCGGTAAGTGAGTACATTCACAGCACGATATGTTGCATCGTCATTTCCGGTGTTGTCACAAACCGTGTCCGCGGTATTCCATTTTCCGTCCGAAACGGCGGTGTTTGAGGGATCTCGGTCAACAAGGTAATACGACTCCACCTGACTTGCCCGGGGGTCATAGCTGGGAAATGTGGTAGTGACGGTTATTTTATGAAAATCATTGGGTCCGTTGTTTCCTGCGCTTTCTACCGTCCAGGATGAAGTCTGTCCGACTTCCGGATAATTGCTCAGGGAGTGGACTGCGGTACCCGCAACAGCTTCGGCATAAGTAATCGTAACGGGATCGCCGTTCTCATCGACCAACGAGGTGACGTTTACCGTCGCCCGGCTCTCCGGGGTCGCCACCGGGGTGTTGAAGGGGGAAAAAGCCCGTCCTGACTGGTTGAACGAGTTGTTCAGTATATCAAACGTGGTCATGTACTTGCCCTGGAACTCGGCCAGGTCGCCGGACAGGGACAGGGCCGGGGGGGTGCTGCTCAGGGTGCAGGAAGCGGTCAAAAAGGCCGAGGCGGTCAGCAGGGCCGCGGCGCCAAGGATCTTATATGTGGTATTCATAGTAACCTCCAGGACTGGTTCTAACGTCCTACTTCCTATATGCAAGAACCTTGCCAAGTCAAAGTCCAAGTTCCATATAAATAATATAACGCATATCGGTTTGCAATTCAAGGAATTAGATCAAAAACGACCCGCCCGTCCACACCTGGGGGCAGGTAAGCGGGCTATCCGGTTCGCCCGGTTGGGCGAAGGTTCGACGCATCGGGCGAATTGCCGGCGTGGGCTTGGAAGTCCGGGGCGCCGGCGGTTATAGTGGCGGTAGGTAGGCAGGAAGGTAGGTGTCCGATGCTGGATAGCGCGTATCGAAGGCTGGCGGATCTCCGCCTGGCCCTGGGCTGCACCGTTGTGGCGTTTTTTCTGTATTTCCGGCTGGCTGCGGGTCTGGCGACCATCCCGGCCGGGGCGCCGGGCATCCTGGCGCTGCAGCTGGCCTTCAGCCGGGAGCGCTTTCTGGCGGTGCTGGCGGCCTGGGGCCCGGACGCGGCGGGTTTCTACGTGACCGGCATGTGGCTGGATTACCTGTACCCGGCGGCCTACGCCCTGGCGCTGGCCGGCTGGATCGCCCGGCTGGGCCGGGATCGGACCGGCGCTCCCGGCGCGTGGGGGCGGTTCCTGTTCCGCCTGCCCCTGGCGGCGGGCCTGCTGGACTGGCTGGAAAACTCCCTGCACCTGGTGGTGTTGATGCTCCCCGCCGTGCCGGGCGCGGGGGCGCTGGTCTGGGCCGCCTCCCTGGCGGCGGCGCTCAAATGGAGCCTGGCCGGGATTTCCCTGCTGGCGGTGCTCGGCCTGGCGGCCCGCCGGCTTGCGGCCGCCGTGATCCGCAAGGAGTAGCTTGAAGAACGGTGTTGGATGTTTAACGTCTTACTTTTAGTCCGAGCTCTTTTTCGATTGGATCAAAATCTTTGTCTTCAAGATCACCTTCCCAATGCAGTTTACCTCGGTATTTTCGTACCCTGGATTGGTTTTTCATGGCAATAAGAAGTTTCAACCCTTCCTCTACGGTTTCCTTTTTTGTTTTATATCCTGAGCTTATCAAAGCTTCATTCACCAATTGATCAATTGATCATCGATGACAATGTTTGTACGCATATCCACCTCCCGGAAAAGTCAATAGTTAATCCACGGCGCGCTAAGGCCGGCCGCCGCCCTGCATGCGGGCCATCAGGGCCTGGGCGGCC
>DYPP01000052.1:0-6953 GCA_020719845.1 Treponema denticola
GCTCGTCATGGTAAATCCAACGCGCAGTAATGTCAACGCAAAACCGTGGACAAAACCCGGTCCGCCGGGGTAGTATAAACCCTGAAACAGGAGTTTAAACCACATGGAACAGACCCTTTCGTACGTACTGGTCACCCCCTATACGGTGGCCAAAAGCCGCACCGGCGGCGTCATCGCCCGGCTCTTGTCCCGGCTGGACCTGGAACTGGTGGGAGCCCAGATGATCGCCCCGGACGAAGCCTTCGTCAGGGAATACGCCGCGCTGATCCGCGGCCAGCAGGACAAGGCCAACCCCCGGGCGGCGGAACTGCTGGCGGATTATGTCGAAAAGAACCTGACCCCTTCCGGCGGCCGGCGCCACCGCTCGCTGTTCCTGCTTTTCCGCGGCGCCGACGCCTGCCACAAGCTCTCCGACATCTGCGGCGCCCTGTACGCGGAAAACCGCAGCGTCGAGTCCATCACCGGGGAGACGATCCGGGACACCTACGCCGACTTCATCCAGGACCCGAACGATCCCGCCAAGGTCACCTACATCGAACCCGCGGTGCTGACGCCCCGCAGCCAGGCCGCGGCGGACGCCAACCTGGGACTCTTTTCCCGCTACTTCCCCCTGCAGAAGAACATCGTGGAGAACATGGTCTACCCGGACCCCAAAAAGATCGAGCGCACCCTGGTGATCATCAAGCCGGACAACTGGAAGTACGCCTCGTCCAAGCCGGGCACCATCATCGACATGTTTTCCCGCACCGGCCTGCGCATCGTCGGCATCAAGGTGCACCGCATCAGCATCGCCGAAGCGCTGGAGTTCTACGGCCCGGTCAAGGACGTGCTCAAGTCCAAACTGGGGCCCATCTTCGGCAAGAAGGCCAAGGAACTGCTGGAAGCGGAGTTCAAGATTCCCCTCAGCGCGGCCACGGAAAAAGCGCTGATCGACAGCGTGGGCACGGAATACGCCGAGGACCAGTTCAACCAGATCGTGGAATTCATGTCCGGCGTGCGGCCCGACAAGTGCCCGGTGGAAGAAATGCACAACCCCGGCACGGTCAAGTGCATGATCCTGGTCTACGAAGGCGAAAACGCGGTAGCCAAGATCCGGGACGTCCTGGGGCCGACGGATCCGCTCAAGGCGCCGGGCGGCACCATCCGGCGGGAATTCGGCAGCAACGTGATGGTCAACACCGCCCACGCCTCGGACTCGACGGAAAACGCCCGGCGGGAAATGGGCATCGTCAAATTCGCTGAAAACTCCAGTTCGGACATCATCAAGTCCTACCTGGCCATGCTGAAGTAAAAGGGCATCCCGGAAAGCGTGTCCGGGATGCCTTTGGTCCGAATGGATCTAAAATTAGTTCTGAGTCGGCGTCGGCGTGATTTCCAGCAGGTCCACTTCAAAAATCAGCGTGGAATTGGGGGGAATCACGTCGCCGGCGCCGGTCTCGCCGTAGGCCAGCGCGGCGGGAATGTAGAATTTGTACTTGCTGCCGATGCTCATCAGCTGAATGCCCTCGGTCCAGCCGGGAATGACCTGGTTCAGCGGGAACACCGCCGGCTCGCCGCGCTGGATGGAGCTGTCGAAGGTGGCGCCGTCGACCAGGGTGCCCACGTAGTCGACCTTGACCGTATCTTCGGCGGCGGGCTTGGCCCCGTTGCCCTGGGTGATCACTTCGTACTGCAGGCCGCTGGCCGTGGTGGTTACCCCGGGCTTCTTGCCGTTTTCGGCCAGGAAGGCCGCTTCCTTGACCTTGTTGGCCTCGGCTTTGGCCGCCATGGCGACCATGATGGCTTTCTGGATCTTGGCGTTGGCTTCTTCGGCGGTCATCTTGGCGTCCTTGCCTTCCATGACGTCCTTGACGCCGTTCATGAACGCCGCGTAGTCGATTTCCACTTCCGTCTGCTTGAGGCTGGTGCCGATGGCGTAGCCGAAGGCGTAGCTGGTGTCCGCCTGGGTGCCGACCGCCTGAGCCGCGGCGGGCTTGTCGGCTTCCGTCTTGCCTTTGGCGCTGCAGGCGGCCAGCGCGGTGACGGCCATCACTATGGAAAGGGCGATTTTCTTCATATACGATCCAAAAATACAGGATGCCGGGACAGAAAAGCCCGGGGCCTTACCAGGCCGGACTCAGCATACCGATAAAACCGGCGCGCCGCAATACCGCGGGGCGGCGCCGTAGCCGCCCATCACCCCGCGCCGCCGGCCGTCGGTCCGGGGTCGGGCAGGCAGAGCAGCGCCACCAAGGCGGGACCCGCCCGGAAAGCCCGCCAGGCGCCGGGATAGCCCCCGGCAAGCCGGAAATCACGCTGGTCTGAACCGCCCGCGGCGTCCAGGTGATTGAAAATTTCCCCAAACGTCGCCGAAGGGTCGTCAAAAAGCCGTTCCGCACCGGTTCCCAGCGCCGCTTCCCGGGTTTGCCCCACCAGCCGGTAAAAGGCGGGATTGGCGTCGATCAGGATCCAGTCCCGGACCGCGGCGTCCGCCTTTTCCGGGGCTTCAAACAGGCCAAAGGCTTCCCGCAGCTTCTCAAAAACCGTGATGTAGGCGGATTCCGGCAGATCATCCATGGACATCATCCTCCCGGCGACACCCATTACCCTATTGGCTATTTGCGCCCAAGTCAATCCATCAGCAGAATCCTAGCTGACCAAAGGATGGATACATGGATGAGAACGACATCCGGAGCGTACTCGGATTGAACATCAAGCGCCTACGCGCCCAGCAGGGTTTGTCCCAGCTGGCCCTGGCGCTGGAGACGGGCCTGGCGCACAACTTCATCTGTGACATCGAGAACGGCAAGAAATGGGTCTCACCGGACACGCTGTCCAAACTGACCGCCGCCTTGAACTGCGAATTATTCCAGCTTTTTCTCTCCGAACCCCAGCGGGAAAACGAAACATCGGTGTACATCGATTCCTACATCGACGAACTTTCCCGGTCGGTGCTCAAGGCGGTGGCGGAGACCAAGGACCGCTACACCAAGGGGTGAGCAGGACGCCGGAATAGACAAGGTCCCCGACGGAAGCGCACGCCGCCGGCAATCGTGCCGAAGGCCTCCGGCGCGGCATATCCCCCCGGTAGCCCCCTACTTTACCCCGTCGTCGCAGGCCGGGTCTTCGTCGCCGAAGCGGGCGCTCTCGAAGTTGTGGGGTTTGGAGCACGCGTCCAGATCGATCTCCGTCATCGGTTTGCCGTGACAGTCCGGCACGCCCGCCGCGGCTTCGACGATCACCTCATTGCCGCAATCCTTGCATCGATACGCCTTCTTTGCCATTTGTGCACCTCCGCGGAATACCACCGCTCCACCTTAAACTTGAAGCCGGTTCTAAAAAACCGGGGTTTTCAGGTCCGACCCAACTTTATATTATTAAAATAGTCATTTTATACCACAAAAAGCAATTGAGGCTGTCCGATAACTCGGTTAGTTATCAGACAGCCTCAGTTATAGTATACTGTTGCCAATGTCGAAGTCATCACGGAACGCCGATCAACGCCTGTCCGACGGACCGGCGACCGCTCTGAAGCAGTTCAAAGCCAAAGTGGCGGGACTGAGACGCAGAAAACGGTTCATAGACCGCCGGGACGCGCCGGAATACGTTCAGGAGCTGCGCGACATTATCCGGGTGCTCCGGGACAGCGAGCCCGATGCCCGTACCGGAGTACAGTCGGCGCTGCAGCTTCTGGCCGCGGACGGCGTCATCCTGAATGCCTGCGATGATTCGGATGGCGTCATCGGCGATTTTTTCCGTTTCGACATCAAAGACCTCTTTGTATCCTACGCCGGGGTCGGCCTGGCGGCGGCGGGCCTGGATATCGCCCGGGTCTACCTGGAAGCCCATGACCCGGACACCGCCCTGCGTTGGCTGGAAAAGACGGACAGCAACGGAGATTTCCAGCACCGGGAACGCCAGGATCTCAAAATGGCCATCTACCGGGATCTGGGGGATACGGAAAAACAGACCGAACTGGCCTGGCGGATTTTTTCCGGTCATTATTCGCCGGCCAACCTGGACCAGCTGCTGGCCATCATCGGCAAAGACCAACGCCCCGCGGTGCTGGCCGACACGGTGCTCCGCATCCTGAACCAGCCGGGATTCGACGCTTCGCAAGCCATCTTCCTGATCGAAGTCGACCAAGCCGACGCCGCCGAACGGTATCTATTCCGTCATGGCGACGCTGTCGACGGCTACGACTATGCTTCTTTGTTGTGGATTGCTAAAAGAATGGAAAAACAGGACCGTCCGCTGGCAGCGACGATCCTGTACCGGGCGCTGCTGGATTCCATCCTGGACCGAGCCAAATCCACCAGCTATGCCCAAGGCGTCAGGTATCTTAAAAAAATGGATCAACTAGCTGATAAAATCCAGGACTGGCGGGACTTTAAAAACCACGCCGAATACCTGGCGGGACTCCGGTCCCAGCACAGCCGGAAGTACGCTTTTTGGTTAAAATACGCAGAGAATCGTTAATCGCACCGGGAGGTAGGCTATGGATCTTGGTTTACGCGGCAAAGTCGCCCTGGTGACGGCGGCCAGCAAGGGCTTGGGCAGGGCGGCGGCCACGGCGCTGGCCGCGGAAGGCGCCCGGGTGGCCATCTGCGCCCGGGGAACGGCGGTGGAAGCCGCGGGCCGGGAAATCCAGGCCGCCGCCGCGGCCGCGGGTTTTGACGGCCCGGTGCTGGCCCTGCGGGGCGACGTCGGACTTCAGGCGGACGTGGACCGGGTGGTGGCGGAAACGCTGGCCGCCTACGGCCGGATCGACATCCTGGTCCTCAACTCAGGCGGCCCGCCGCCGGGGGGCTTCTTCGACCTGAAACCACAGGACTGGGACACGGCGGTCAACCTGACCCTGATGAGCGCGGTGCGCCTCTTGTACGCCGTCCTGCCGGGCATGCGGGAACGCCGGGAGGGCAGCGTGGTGGCCATGGAGTCGGTTTCGGTCAAACAGCCCATCGATAGGCTCATCCTGTCCAATTCCATCCGCCTGGCCGTCATCGGCCTGCTCAAGACGCTGGCCAACGAGCTGGGCGGCGAAGGCATCCGCATCAATTCGATCAATCCCACCTATACGGTCACCGACCGGGTAGCCCAGCTGCTGGATTCCCGGGCCAAGGCGCACAATTCCAGCCCCGAAGCCGAGGCGGCGGCCGTGGCGGCCCACATACCCCTGGGCCGCCTGGGCACGCCGGAAGAATTCGGCCGGACCGTCGCCTGGCTGGCTTCCCCCGCCGCGGGCTTCATCCACGGCCACGCCCTGATGTTCGACGGCGGCGAAACCCGCGCGGCGCTGTAGGTCCGGCGCATGGATGCCATTCACCTGCTGACCAGCGCCGCCGACGTGCGCGCCTACCGGGAAGACCTGCGCGACCGGGGCGTAGGCCGCATCGCCCTGGACCTGGAGGCCGACCAGGGTTCATACCGCTACCGCTACGCGGTCTCGATTTTTCAGTGCCATGACGGCCGGGACGCGGTGGTCATCGACGTGCTCGCCCTGGGGTCCGACCTGGCGGACCTGCGCAATCTGCTGGAAGATCCGGAGATCGTCAAGGTCGTTTTTTCGGGTCAAAACGACCTCTTCATCACCCAGAACGTGCTGGACTGCAGCATCGCGCCCCTGCGGGACGTGGCGGCGGCGCAGAAAACGCTGGGCCTCAAGGTCAATCTGTCCGATCGCCTGACCATCGACCGCGCCCAAAAGGACCGCTTTCAACGGGCCAACTGGCTGACCCGCCCCCTGTCCGCCGAACTGCTGCGCTACGCCGCGGCGGACGTGGAACACCTGCTGGCCATGGAAACCGAATACCGCGTCCAGCTGGAAGCGCGCCGGTTGCTGCCGGCCTACGTCCAGGCCTGCGACCGGCTGTCCCGATCGGACTACCGCATCGACCAGCTGCGGCAGTACGAAAACAAGTTCCCCGGCTACCCGCGCCTCGGGGCCGCCGAAAAGGAGCTGGCCCGGCTGATCTGGATCTTCCGCGAACTGGTGGGCGAACACTTCGACACGCCGGTGGGGTACATCCTTTCGACCAAAGGCTTGCCCCGGCTGCTGGAAGGCGGTCCGGCACGCTTGGCCGACCGGTTGGAAGAAGAGCTCAACCGGGACCGCCGCCCGGCCAAACGCGTCGGCGGCGACTTTGTGGCCGAACAGCTGCGCCGGGCCCGGGCGCTCTGATGCCGGCGACGGGACGGCGGCGGACCCGTTCTCCGGCTCCGCGGCGACCATCCGGCATTTTACTACTCAAGTTATATGGTGTTTTACCCGGAGGACTGGTAGGATCAAACCAGCTTAAAAGAAATATTATAAAAAAGTGCATCATGAAATACGGATTAAAAACTACCTCCGGACGCGATCTATTCGCGCTCGACTCCCGGCGACCCCCATCGCCGGGTTTTTTTTGCCCCGCTGCTTTTTCCGGTTGACTTTTCGGCGTTTGTCAGCCTAACTATTACCGGATAATCAAGGAGTCGATGATGAAAAAGGAACAGTGGGAAGAAGTGTCCACCCGGGTCCGGGCGATCCTCAACTACGGCATCGACCAGAACGAATGGCTGCAGCGGAGCCGGATGGCCCGCTTCATCGCCGCCGTTCCCTTCCTGGCGGGCTGCGACAAGGCGCTGGAAACGTCCTTTGTCCACCTGCTGGTCTATCTGGTCGCCCTGGACCCGTCCGCCCGGGACCTGTTTCTGCACAAGCCCGAGGACGACGCGATGGTACGGTGCCGACTGTCCCCGCTCCTGTCCTTTTCCGGCGGCGACCAGGCGGTGCTCCGCTGCTGCGAGGACCTGCTGGCGCTCTGCATGGTAGCCAACTACCGCAAGGACGCCGCAGCCGATCGGGCGGTGGGCAAATACAACCCCCTCAACGCCGGCGTCTGGGATGCCGAGACGCTGGACCAGGAACTGACCGCTTCGATCGGCAAGCACATTACGCAGGAGATATCCGCCTTTTTTACGGTGGAAGAAGC
>DYPP01000052.1:7053-14713 GCA_020719845.1 Treponema denticola
GGTCCGGCCATGTTTCTGGTCGCCTGGCTCTTGATGCGCCACTACGGCTACCTGGAGAACCACGCCTGGCCCAAGAACGCGCTGCTCCTGATCGCCATGACCGGACTGTCCCAGCTCTCGGCGGTGCTCCACGCCAAGGATGGGATCTACGCCGGACTGGCCACGCTGCTGTATTCGGTATTCCTGATCGCCGTCCTGATCATCATCTGGCGGGACCTGGTACGCCAACAGCGGGAGCTGAAAAAAGAAAACCGGTCGCTGCGGATGGACTACAGCAAACTGTCCGCCCAGCTCAAGGAGCTGGAAGGGGAACAGAAACCCTTCGACCTCAAGGCGGTCAAGATCAGCCCCGCGGAGGCACGGATCATCGAGACGCTGACGGTCTACAAGGCCAGCAACCGGGAGATCGCCGAACGCCTCAACCTGGCGGAATCCACGGTCAAGCTGCACCTGTACAACATCTACAACAAGATCGGCGTGGACAACCGCTTTGCCATCATCGACCTGTGCAAATACAACTTTGCGCAAAAAGCGGTCTGAAGCCGGCGGGACCGGGCACGGGATCTCCTGACCCCGTGCCCGGTCCCCGGCTACTTGACGGTCATCCGGAAGACGCCGTCCCAGTCCCTGGCCGGGGGATTCCGTAAAAAATGCTGCACCCGCTGGGCGTACACTTCCGACGGGGCGTCCTGGAATTCCGCCATGTTCTTCTTGAAGTGGACCGCCGCCTGTTCCCAGTTGCGCCGACGGTACTCCCCGAGACCCAGCTCGAAGTTGTCCCTGATCCGCTTCAGTTTCGGCGATGCGGTC
This sequence comes from Treponema denticola, assembly GCA_020719845.1. Taxonomy (GTDB): domain Bacteria; phylum Spirochaetota; class Spirochaetia; order Treponematales; family Breznakiellaceae; genus DYPP01. The sequence continues at coordinate 7,864 of DYPP01000052.1, forward strand.
CGCAGTTCCTGGAGTATCTCGTAAATCCGGACCGGTTCGTTCTTGCCCTTCACCGCCAGGTAGTCCAGTTCGCGGCACAGGAAGAGGTCGGTCACCTGGCGGTGCACCGCCTCGGTAATCAGCGTCTTGGAGCCGTAGGCCTTGTTGGCGCCCTCCAGCCGGGCCGCCAGGTTGACCGTATCCCCGATCGACGTAAAGTCCATCCGGTCCCGGGCGCCGACGGAGCCGAAAACGACGGGACCGGCGTTGATGCCGATGCCGATGTTGACCACCGGCAACCCCGCTTTTTCGCGCTTGTCCTTTTCGGCCATCATGGCGTGCCGAATCTGCATCGCCGCCAGGCAGGCGTTCCGTTCCTTTTCCGGGCCTTCGAAGAAGGCCATCATCTCATCGCCGACGAACTTGTCCACGTCTCCGTGGTTGTTGAGGATGATTTCCGTTTCCAGGTCCAGATAACGATTGAGCACGGCCACCACCTCGTCCGGCGCCAGCCCTTCGGACAGGGTGGTAAAGCCGCGGATGTCGGTAAAAAGGAAGGCCAGTTCCTTCTGGGTGCTCGACGCGGTGCCCCGCTCGGCCTGCTTCAGCGTCGAAGCCGAGATATAGGGCACGATGCCGCGGATGACGGTCACCATATCGTTGATTTCGGAAGAAAGGGACTTGATCTCATCCCGGCTGGTAATGCCGTCCTGGTACACCAGGCCCGTGGCGCTCACCCGTGTTTTTCCGCGGATCATCCCGGACAGGACGTCGGAGATCTTGCGTACGTTCATCCGCAAGAAAAGCAGGGGATTGACGATGTAGTTGCCGATGACGATGGTCAGGATGATGGCCAGATACAGGAAGGCCGCGGTAAAGATGATCACCACCACCCGGGTCCGGTAGTAGGGTCGCATGATGACCCCTTCGTCGAAGGTCATCCGGGAAAACCCGAGCAGCCGTTCGCGCTTGATCCGCTGTTCCCCCTGGCGGATGGTATCGATCTTGACGATGGGACTGACGAACTCGAAAGTCCGGGCGCTGCTGTCGTACCCGGAGACGACCGCCCGCTGGGCCAACCAGAGCTCGGCCAGGCTCTTGGCCCGCTCGCCGGTCAGCGGCGGCAGTTCCGGCCGGACGGGCGCCCGTTCCCCGGGGAAGAGGGTGGAATATTCGGGCGCGTATTCGGGCATCGCCGCGGGAAGCGCGTCGAGGTAGACTTCGGTTTTTAAATTCGTGTACATGGTCAGTCCGCGGTAATTGAAGGTGGCTTTATCGTTGAGTTCGATCTGCCGGGAAAAATACTCATGCAGGGCGATTGTATCCCCCAGGTTGGTCCGGTAGTTGGCCGAAGCTTGTTCGACCTGGTTCCGCGCGCCGTCGCCCACCGCTTCGACGATGGTCGTCCGGTAATTCTGCAGAAGCAGGCCGCTCAGCACCAGCAGGATCACCGAAATAAGGCCGATGAAGGCGAAGAAGAGCTTTACCCGGATCCGGAAAAGGATCTCCGCCGCGGTGATTTTTACCGACCCGGCCGTCGCCGGCAGGTTGCGCCGCTGTTGATTCCGGAATTCTCGGTATTCCCGGTAGACCGGGTTGCGCAGGTTGAGGACCCGCAGCAGATAGGCAACGGCAAAAATCTGGGCCGCGACGGCCAGCAGCGGCATGATCCAGTAGCCGACTTCCGTCCGGGCGAACCATTCCGGCGTGTCCGCGTACAGCAGCGCCGGGAGCGCATCCGCAAAGACCATGAGGCCGGAAACCAGGATGCGGAGCAGGCCGGCGGTGATGCCGCCGGCGTCGCCGAAAGGCCCCATCCGATCCGCCCAAAAAAGCGAGGCGAGGGTCAGGACGGCGAACAGGGGTACCAGGTACACCCCAAAAAGCAGGATCCGGGTGAGCGGCCCCGCGACCGCCGGCCCGAGGACCAGGGGCATCAGCGCCGGAAAAACCGAGGTACCCGGACCGGTGGCCACCGGCACGAAGAACCAGAGAACGCAGAAAGCCGCTGTCCCGATACCGACCGCGACGGCGGCTGTGGATTTGCCCGTATGCTTCATACTCACCTCATTCGCCGCCGGAAAGCGCACGGACCTTGGCGTTGGCCTTGTCGAGATACGCGTCGGCCTGCTCATAGCCCGCATCCGCCGCCGCCACCAGCTTGAATTTTGACGCGGCGCCCTCATAATCTTCTTCGTTGTAGAGCGCTATGCCGTCCCGGTAGATTTTGGCCAGCAGCTCGCCGGCGGTTTGGCGCCGCTCCGCAAGCGCCTTCCGGTTGGCGGCGTTCTTCATGCGCGCCAGGTTGGCTTCAATGGCGTTCAGCGCGGCGGCGACGTTTTGCCTGGCCAGCAGACCGTCGATGGAGGCAAGTATATCCCCGATCTCCGCGTCGTAGTCGCGCACGCCGGCGGCCTGGTTGATCCTGGTTTTCAGGGCCAGCGCCTCGGCGCTCCGTTTGACGGCCAGCGCCTGATTGGTGCGGTCTCCGGCGGACTGGTACTTCTTCTGGTCATAGTTGAGCTGGGCCCACTGAAAATAAACGCGGTACTTCAGTTCCTGGATGCGGGGATTCGGCTCTTTGGACAGGGAAGAAATCGCTTTTTCCGCCCGGAGGATGGCCGCTTCGGCTTCCGCGAATTTTTTTGCGTCCAGGCTTTTTTCGGCCATTTCAATATCCTGGGCGGCGAATTCCCCGGCTTTGACGCTGAGGTCCCGCTGGACGCGCACCGCTTCCCGCTGCCTTGGCTCGATATCCAGTATCTGATCGATGACCGCATCCGCGGTCTTCAGTTTCTTCTGGAATTCCGGCGGGGAATTCTCCGCCATGAGTTCCGGCTGCAGCAGACGGAGCCGTTCCAGCCGCGTCTCGATCGCCAGCCGCTTCAGTTCCAGGAATTCCGCTTCCAGCTCGATGATCCGCAGATTGGCGTCGTCCAGGGTTCCGGCCAGCCGGATCGTCCGCAGTAGTTCGTAGTCCTGGGGCGCCGTCCGTTCGGGCAGGGCCGCCAGCTTTTCGGCCCCCGCCAGATACCTTTCCATGGTGTCGCCGATGATCTTTTCGGTTTCGGCGATGAATTTTTCCGCCTGGGGATGGGAAGGATCCAGCACCAGGACGTCGTTGAAGGCGGTCAATATTTTTTTGGCATTGGCGTAATTCCGGTTACGGATCAGCTCCCGCTGGAATTGATCCCTTGTTTTGTTGAAGACCAGCTCCGCCTTCTCGGTATTGGTCAGATCCGTCAATAGAAAATAATTGGCCCGTACGGTCGTACAGGAGCCGGCGGTCAGCATGAAACCAAGCAGAACTGCCAAATAGGCACGCACCTTCACCTTTTCCTCCCTCCGCCGCAAGGCGGCGCCGAAGCCGTCGTATTCAATATAATCTATACCATAGAGGATTTTTCAAAATGCAGACGCATTTTGAAAAATCTACCAAAAACTGCGCTGATTTCGAATTTGGTGAAGGTACGCCAAAAAAAGCCGCTCCGCCCGCTACATTCCCATCAGCCACAGCAACAGGGCGCCCGCCCCCAAAAGCCAGAACACCCAGGCCGCATTGCCGCTCGAAGTCGGTCCGTTGGGCGGCTGGTTGGTCCCGCCGGGCGGCGCGGCGTGGCCCGCAGCCGTCCCCCCGGCGTCGCCCTGCCCGGCCGGAAGCGTAGCCAGAGCGGCCAGCAGCTCGGCGTTGCTGGGCTTGCCTGAAGGCGCCATCCCCGCCCGGCGGCCACGCGACGCACCCTCATTCCGCGCCCCGGGGTCCCGCGCCGCAGCGGCACCGGCAAAACCGGCGGTGGGTCGGCCCAGGCGACGCGCGGCTTCCGGGGCGGAAAGAAAGCGCACCTGGCTCGGATCCAGGATGGTCAGGGAATACTGGACGGTGCCGAAGCGGTCGTTACGGTAGGGCTCGTCCACCAGGCCCGTGGCGCTTACCCAGCGGCCCTCCCACCCCGGGTCCGGTCCGCGGTCGTCAAAGGCTTCCAGGCCTTCGGACCACCAGATGAGTTTGGTCCCGTCGGCGCGCCAATCGCCGAAGTTGGCGAACACGTAGGGCAGGCCGTACTTGGTTCGGCTTTCCTTGATGGAAACGATCCGCCCCACGACTTCCACCTTGCTGCCCACCGCGTTGGCCAGGGCGGAGAGCAGCGTCGGGTCCAGCACCGGATACTGGCCCAGGTAAGGCCCCTCGGGAACCGGCCCGGCGGCGGCCGGAGCGGGTATCCGGAGGCGGGCGGCCTGGGCGTGGGCGGCATCGACGGCGGCGGGAGCGTCGTCCAGACCTGCGGCGGCCCGGAACCGGGCGACCGTGGGCACCGCAGAGGACGCGCCCCGGCAGAGGGCGGCAAAGTACTCCGCCGTCCGACCCAGGCCGCCGAGGCCGGCCAGGGCGGCCAGGGCACCGCTTGTACCGGGGCTGCGGTAGTCGTCGCCGGTAAAAAGGACGTTTTCGCCGACCGAAAAACGGGCAAAGAGGGAAGGATCGGCGGCCAGGGCCTGCAAGCCCAGGTCGATGGCCAAAAAGGGAAAGCGGTCGGCGCCGGGTCCGTGGACCGCCGGATCGGGATGGCGGAAGTGGACGTGGCCTTCCTCGGAAGCCGAAGAAGCCGCCCCGGCCTGCCGGAAGCCGTCGTAGTCCAGCAGGATCAGGGAAAGGTCGCCGGGGATGGCACGGACGGCGATGTTCCCGGTCTGGATGTCTCCGTGGACCATCCCGGCGCCTTCCAGCGCCGCCTGCAGCTGCGCCAGCTTGGAGCGGAGCCGGCGCAGGGCAGCCGCGTCGCCATGGTTGCGTTCCAGCCAGGCGCCCAGAGTGGGCGCATCGACCCAGTCCATGACGATGCCCGGCACGGTGCGGCCTCCGGCCGCGATGCAGGCATCCACCCAGCGCGCTTCGACCAGGTAGTCCTTGAGCGGCGATCCGGAACGGCGTTGGGCTTTCACCAGACGGTAGGCTTCCTGGAGGGCGGCGACGCGCTCCTCCCGGCCGGTATGGAACAGCCGCAAGGCGCGACGCTGCCCCGAGGGCAGGGTGAGTTCGTAGATGAAGGCAAAACCGCCGGACAGGGCGTTGGGCACGCCCCAGGCGTTCAACGCGGCCCGGGCTCCGACCAGGTCCGCGGGCAGGAGCCTTCCCGCGCCCCCCGCCAGAGCGGCGTTGTAGACCTCCAGGCCCGGCCAGGGGCTCACGGCGCCAGCTCCAGCAGGGTCAGGTCGTCCCGGACCAGGCGTCCCGCGTCCATTTCCGCCTGGGCCCAGGAGCCGAATTCGGCCGCCGAGCAGCGGTCCAGGAAGGCCCAGAGCCGCCGTCGATCCGGCCCTTCTTCCCGGAGGATGCGCTGGGCCAGAGCGTCGGTGGCCAGGATCAGGCGGGGCCGGCGCAGGCGGCGCAGGTCGAACACCGCCCGGCGGAAGGGTCCGGAACCGCCCGACGCCCCGGCGGCGGCGCCGGCGTCCGGCCGGTCGGCCACCAGCTCGGGGTGCGTGCCGAAGGCTCCGGGATCGTCGAGGGGAAAAGAAGCCGTCGTCCCGTCGCCGTCCCGCAGCAGGAACACCGTGTCGCCCCGGGCCCAGACTTCGACCAGGGTTCCGCCGGGAGAGACACGGATAAGGAGGGCGGTGGACCAGGAACCGCGGAGCGCGCCCAGCTCGGCCAGCCAGTCATCCCCCTCCCGGCCGCGCTGCCGGTCACGAGCGTAGACCGCCCGGGCGCGCGCCACGGCCTGGTCGACGGAAGGCGAGCGCACCAGCTGCCGGGCCAGGCCAGCCGCCCAGCCCGCGCCGTCGAAGCCCTCGCTGGCCCCGTCGCAGAGCGCCCAGGCCCGCCTCCGCCCCGCCCAGCGGTCTTCCCCCCCGCTGCCGTGCACGGCCAGCGAAAGCCGGCGCCGCAGGCGCAGGCGACGGGGCGATGCCGCCGGCCCCCTCACGCCAGTTTGGCCGGGCGGGTGCCCAGGTTGAGAAAGCGGACGGCCAGGTCCGCGCCGGCGCCATACACGAAGAAGCGGGCTTCCGTTCCGGGAGAGAACCCGGCGGCGGCGGCGCCGGCGCGCAGGTGCGGCGGAAAGGGGCTGGACATGCGGAACAGCAGGCGGCCGTAGTCGTCCAGGCCCGTGTCCTGGTCCGGAAAGACCACCTCTCCGGCGCCCCGGCCGGAAATATGCAGGTTGAAGAGAAGGGTCTCCCCGTCTTCGGTGTGGATGCGCCTGAGGATGGCCGCAGCGGCTTCAGGACTTTCCCCCGAGGGCTCGCCGTCGGTGACGTTGATCACCGTGGGGGGATAGGAGTCCGGATGGGCGTCGCACCAGGCGGCTACCAGATTGCAGGCCGCTTCCACCGCCGCCTTCATGGGGGTATCCCCCGCGGCCTGGACCTCGATCCAGCGCGGCCGGGGCAGGCCCCCACCGTCCCGGTCCACCGCCAGGGGAGCCCGGGCCACGGCGGAGATGGGCCGCCAGTCGGCCGCCCCGACGACCCCAAGACCGGGCCCGAAGGCGTCGGCCACCGTGCCGTTCCCGTAACCCAGGGCGGCCAGGTGAAAGTAGTCCCGCAGGCCGTCGGCCTTGTTGCAGCGCACCGCCAGTTCCTGGATGGCCGTATCCACCACCCGGGCCAGGTAGGCCGCCCGGCTCAAGCCATCGGCAAAGGGGGCTTCCATGGAACCCGAACGGTCCAGCAGGAAGAGCACCAGCGTGGGCGACGCGCGGCTGATGGCCGCCGTATAGGGCGCCCGGACCTGGCCCCAGAGGCCGTCGGCGGCGGAGCGGGGCGGCGGCGGCGTCCAGGGTTCGGGGGTCGGTTCCGGGATCGGCGCGGCGGCCGGCGGGCCGGGTTCCGGCGACGAACGCGGCGGTTCAGGAAGCTCAGGCGGTTCAGG
>DYPP01000052.1:14813-19845 GCA_020719845.1 Treponema denticola
GCGGGCCGGGTTCCGGCGACGAACGCGGCGGTTCAGGAAGCTCAGGCGGTTCAGGCGGTTCTTCGGGAGTTGCGGGTACGGCGGTCTGGCCGGGGCCCAGGCCGCGCAGGACCAGATCCTTCATGTTGGCCGCCAGGGCGGCAAAGTCCACGTTCTGCCCCGATCCGGCCAGGGCCAGGTCGAAGTCCACGTCCAGCGCGTCCTTGAGCGGGTCCGCCAGGGCGTCGACCAGGGAAGCCACCGCGTCGCCCCGCAGCCGGGCGCCGATCAGGAAAGAGACGAAGTTGTCCGAGAGCAGGTCCCTGCCCAAGCCCGAAAGGCGCCCCTTCTGCAGCTCCGCCGAAAGCCGTTCGATCTCCGCCAGGCTTTCGCCCAGGCGGCTGTCCACCTGGCCGATCTCGTCGATCAGCACCGCCAGGGGCCCCAGGTTGTCCCGCAGGATGGCGTCGAAGGAAAGGGCGAGGTTGGTGATCTGGGCGATCTCCCGGGCCAGGCGGGAAAGGTCGCGGTTGAATTCGTGGACGTCCCGGAACAGGCCCACGTCGTTCTTCAGTTTTTCGTAGACCCGCCGCTGGGCTTCGTCGTCCGAGGCCAGGGCGGAGAGGGCGGCCAGGGCGTGGTTCAGCTTGCGGATGATCAGGATGGTCGCCCGGCTCAGGTCGCCGACCATGGCCCGGATGGAAGCGCCGCTCTCGTCCATGCCCGCCGCCGCCTCGCCGTGCCCCGCCCCGGCGATGCGGGCCGCCAGCTCCTGGCGCCGCCTTTCGGCCTGTTCCAGCTCCGCCAGACGCTGGACGAACTCTTCTTCCACCCCCTGGCCGATCTGGGCAAAGACGTCGCGGCAGGCTTCGATCTTTTCGCGCAATACGCGGATCAGCTCGTCGTAGTTGTCCACCAGGTTTTCCATCTCCGCCAGCCGTTCCCCCGGATCCAGGTCGGGCTTGGCCTTCAGCAGGCCCAGCAGGCCCCGGGGCTGGTCGCTCTGGGCGACCCGCTCCCGGCCTTCCTGAATGGCGCGCTGCAGTTCATCAAAACGCCCGTCCTTGATGGCGGGCAAGCCGTAGGTTCTGCCGAAGATGGTGATGTCGTTCATATATCCCCCAGGTAGGCGACTTCCAGACGATCTGCGGGGTAGCTGTAAACGCCCAGCTGCCAGTCCAGGACCAGCCAGCGGTCGCCGGTGGCTTTATCCAGGGTGGCGGCCAGGCTGCCCGGAGACTTGCCCACCCCCCGGGCGACGGCGGCCAGCACGGCCTCGGCCTGGCCGCCCCGGCCCACCCAGACTTCCGCCCAGGCGTGGCCGACGGACCCCTTGCTGCCGTGGATGATGCGCACCCGACCGCCCACCGCCTGGATGCAGGAAGCCATCAGGGCGGCGTAGTCGTCGCAGTCCCCGGCCAGTCCCAGGGACAGGGTGCGCCGGGCCGGGGAAGTGTAGTCGGTCCACGAAACCGCGGGATCGCTGACGTACTTCCAGTTGGACGCGATGGCCGCGTGGATCAGCGCCAGCTGGCGGGCCCCGGCGGCGTTGGGCAGCCGCGAGCCCGGGGGATTGTCCCAGGGTCCGGGGGCGGCCGACGCGGCCCGGACGGCAAAGTCCCGCACCGCCGGGTCGGTGCCCTGGACGGCGACCTGGTAGCGGCCGCCTTCCACCAGGGGCAAATCCTTTTCCAGCTGGGCCTCGAGCTCGGCGATGGAATTCCGGGCTTCTTCCAGCTCTTTGCGCAGGACGCCGCCCTCCGAGGCGGACCGCAGCAGGGCTTCCCGGTCTTTTTCGGCCTGGGCCAGCCGGGAGGCCAATTCCCCAAGCGCCCGCTCCCGCTCCGCCAGGGTGGCGTCCTTTTCTTCCACCACCTTGCGGATCGCCTCTTCCACCCCGGGACGCCGGTACTTGCGGCCCAGCGTCAGGGCCACCGACTCCAGGGCGGAGTCGACGCTTCCGGCGTCCAGGGCCAGGCCGGAGGTCGGCGGAAAGGGATTCGCCGCCGCCAGGGCCAGCAGGACCGCCGCGCCCAGCGCGGGAGGCAGCAGGACGCCCGGCAGGGGCTTGAGCCGTTCCCAGCGGCCCAGCAGATTCCCCGCCACCGCCGCCAGGGCGCCTGAGAAGAGGCCGGGCCCGCTCTGCGCAAAGGGGGCAAAGCGGAACAGGGCTTCCCGCAGAAAGCCCAGGTAGGGCAGGTCGAAGGCGCCGCCGAACAGGACCAGCGCCGCCGCCAGGCCGGACAGCACCGGCAGGGCCCGTTTGACCGTGCCGAAGAGGGCGCCCAAAAAGAAGCCCCCGACGAACACGAGCAGCAGCAGTCCGGGCTCGGCAAAAGCGCCCAGGGCGCCGCGGGCCAGGGCCAGCGGCTGCCCCACGCCGAAGGCCGCCAGCGCGGGCAGCGCAAAGGCCGCCAGGCCCAGCAGCGAAAAAAGGTCCCCCAGGCGCTCCAGGGGAGAAGGACGGGTCGGGTAAGCAGGGTCGTTCATCGGTTCACCATTCTGCAATGGAAGTTTTGGCCCCGGAAGGGTCTCCTTTATTCTAGCACGAAACCCGGCAAAGGGCATCTATCCGCGAATTTTATCGGCCCCCAGCCGGACCGCGGGCAAGCCGTTTTTTTGCCTTACTTCCAGCAGAGGTTGACCATGGCCATCAACTGGCCGTAGTCGAGGCCGTCGTCCAGCCGGTCCCCGGTGCCGTCGATCCGGGCCATGACAAAGCCCTTGGGCGACACGGCGACGCCCAGCCCCAGGTCCAGAGCCAGCTGGAGCCGGTCCACGGCAGGGGCGCAACTAAGGTTGCCTGAACGGGTCCGCTCCCGTATACTGAACCGCCCCGGCATCGCCGGAGGCCGGCCGCGTTGCGGAACGACGCTCAAGGGAGAAGAATCGATGCTTGAATATGGTTGGGTGGTCCTGGTCGGTCTGGTCGGCGGCATCGCCGTGGGCATTCAATCGCCCATCGCCGGCGCCATGGGCCAGAAATTGGGCGGCACCGCGGGCAGCGTCATCGTCCACCTGAGCGGACTGGTATTTTCCCTCATCCTGCTGGCCTTGCGGGGCGGCGAACGGATCCGGGACTGGCACACCCTGCCCTGGTACATGCTGGGAGCGGGCATCTTCGGCCTGATTCTGTATCAATGCATCAACCTGACGTTGCCCCGGCTGGGCGCCACGACCATGCTGGTGCTGATCATCATCGGCCAACTGTTCACCGGCCTGATGCTGGACACCTTCGGCTGGCTGGGAGTGGCCGCCCGCCCGGTCGAGCTGCGCCGCTTCGTCGGCATCGCCGTCCTGCTGCTCGGCGGCTATCTGGTAATAAAATGAGCGTCGCTTCGGAAGAATCCGGCCATACGTCGGAAGCCGACGATCTCTTGGTCCCGAAAGAATCTAAGTCTTTATCATTTGATCGCTTTTGCTTTAATCCGGCAATGACTTAAGCCTACGCGATCCTCACTATAAGACGCTTCCCAAGCGCTCGAGCCACGCGTTCCAGGGTCTTGACAGTAGGATTGCCCTTGGTTGGATTCTCCAGCCGCTGGTAGGCTTGATAGGACAGACCAAGGCGGGCGGCGATCTCAGATTGGGACAGATCTCCCCGGAGTTTTCGGATTTCCCAGGCGAGGATGATGTGCGGAAAAACCTCGATCGCCTCCAATCCTTCGCCCGGAGCGGTGGCGGGTTCAGGAAGGGACAGGCCGCGAGCCACATCGCTTTCGAGAGCCGCGTTCAGCGCCTCGGACGCCATGGCTACCGCCTCTTGATGGGTCGTCCCAACGGTTATGATATTCGGAATATCGGGAAACTCGACACCATAGAGTCCGTCTTCCTGCTTGATGATGCACTGGTATTCCATCGTCTACCTCTTGATTCCGGCTTCCTTGAGAATTTTCTGAGCCCAGACCCCGAGGTCCTTACTCCCATGAACGGGTACAGGAATGAATCTACTTCCATCCTTGACCATAACGTGATGGGAGCCTGATATCCGATCTAGAACCCATCCGTTTGCTTCCAGTATTTCTACCACCTGTTTGCCCGTCACTATCAAAATATACAATATATAGATTGTATTAACAAGTATAGATGCTAGAATTCAGGAATCAAGCCTTGCACGGTGAGCAGCACCGTACGCTGCCGTCCCACCGCATGGCGGCGCTTAAAACCCTTCCCCTGCGGCCCCCCGATCTCTTGGTCCCGAAGCCGCCGATCGGCTTTGTCTTTACGTAACCGCGCTTCACCGGACTTAACCTGTACGACGGTAACTATAACCCTGTTAGGGTCAGATTTGGGCGGGGAGAGGCGAAGTAAAAGACTTGCTTTTTGTATATCACCATAATATACTTACCGTATGGAACTTGAAACTCCCGCAGACCTCGAAGGGTTCGAATGGGATGAGCACAACCTTCCGAAGAATCGGGACAAGCATCAGGTCGAACCCGGAGAATGCGAGGAACTGTTCTTCAATGTACCCCTTCTCGTGGCGCCGGACACGAAGCATTCAGCGATCGAACCGAGGTTCCATGTCCTCGGGAAAAGCGACAACGGAAGAAAATTGCTCGCGGTCTTCACGGTGAGGGGCAACAAGATCAGAGTGATTTCAGTTCGGGACATGAGCAAGAAGGAGCGGGCCGTCTATGAAAGCGGAAATGCGCGACATCCCTGAATTCGCGGACGAGGAGGAAGAACGGATCTTCTGGCAGACCCACGATTCCACCGACTATATCGATTGGAGCGCCGCCCGGCAGGTCTCCCTGCCGAAGCTCCGGCCGACCCTGAAGAGCATCTCCTTGCGCCTGCCCGAACCGCTTCTGGCACGGCTGAGAATGATGGCAAACGAACGGGATATTCCCTACCAGTCGCTGATCAAGATGATACTCGCGGAACACGTCGAGGCCCATTCCCCGGGGTAAGCGCAGGGAGTAGACTGAACACAAACGGACTATCAGGCTATCGGCGTTTTCCTTTGATCTCTTGGTCCCGTAACCGCGCTTCACCGGACTTATCCTGCACGAAGGTAACTATAACACTGATAAGGTCAGAGTTGGGAGGG
>DYPP01000053.1 GCA_020719845.1 Treponema denticola
CCCGTCATCCCTCAACAGCCGGTGCAGCAGCTTCAGCCGCGGATACATCATGCAGAGCCACTTGTCGTGGCGGGAGAGGTCCTCGCCTTCCTTGCCGACCACCTGGCCCAGCCATTTCTTGATCTTGGGGTCGTTGACGTTGTCGTTGTAGACCCAGCTTTCGTTGCCCGTGTTGTAGGGGGGATCGATGCAGACGACTTTTACGCGACCTTCGTACTGGGGGAGCAGGGCTTTGAGGGCTTCCAGGTTGTCGCCGTGGATGATCAGGTTGTCCCGGGCGGCCTCGGCGTCCCCAAAGGCATATTCGGCTTTGAGGGTGCGGAAGGGGACGTCCAGGTGGTGGTTGACGACTTTTTCTTTACCGATCCAGTGCAGCGTGGGCATGATCGATACAGTATACCCGCTTACCGGTTCCCTTCAAGCGGCGCCCTCGTTTTCAAATCCGCGCACTGCCCGCAGTCGGCGCATTCGAACTGCACCGTCGTGTGTTGGATTTTGAAGCGGTGCGCCAGAATTTCCTTTAACTCTTCCATGAGCGTCGCGGTTTCCCCGAGCATGCGGTCGGCAAGCACGATATGGCAGGTCAGCACGCGGTAGCCCGGCTCGATGGCCCACACGTGCGTATCGTGCACGCCCCGGACGCCGGGTACGGCGGCCAGCGCCGCGGCCACCGCGTCCGTCCCGGCGTCCTCCGGCGCGCCCTCGTTCAGGATGTGGACGGCTTCCCGGAGCACCCGCCAGGCGCCGGTCAGGATGACGATGGCGATCAGCACGCCCGCGGCGGGATCGACCCACGTCCAGCCGGTCAGCAGCAGCACGATCCCCGCCGCGATGACCCCGACGGAAGAGAGCGCGTCCCCGAGCACGTGCAGAAAGGCGGCCCGCGCGTTGAGGTCTTCGTGGTCGTGGCCCCCCAGAACCAGAGCAACCAACAAATTGGCGCCCAGCCCGATCGCCGCCACGATCAGCATCGGACCGGCGAGCACGGGCGCGGGATTCAGAAAGCGTTCGACGGCTTCCCGAAAAATTTCGACCGAAACCAGCAACAGGGTGGCCCCGTTGACAAAGGCCGCCAGCACCTTCATGCGGCTGAAGCCGAAGCTGTGGCGGGCGCTGGGGGACCGGGCGGCCAGCCGTACGGCAAAGTAGCTGAGCGCCAGGGCAAAGATATCCAGAAAGACGTGGGCGGCGTCGGAAAGCAGCGCCAGGCTGCCGGTCATGATTCCGGCGATCGCCTCCGCCACCAGGGTGAACGACGTGATGGCTATGGATAAAGCCAGTTTAGACCGGGAATCACCGTGGCTGCCCCTGGCCATTCCCGGTGTATGGCGGTGGGAATTTTCGAGCGTATGATCATGTTCTTTTGTCATGACACCCCCAACCGTCGCTTTCTGTTCGCCAGCACCGCGCCGGAAGCGCAATCCGCCAGATCCAGCACGCAGGGAGCGGCCAGGCGGTATTCCACCAGGGTGCCGCGCTTTTGATCTTCAATAAGACCCGCTTCTTTCAGCTGCGAAAGGTGCTTGGAGGCCACCGATTTATCTATGCCCACTTCCGCGGCCAGTTCGCACACGCACCAGGACCGGTTTTTCAGCTTTTCAAGCAGTTGAATGCGTACCGGGTGCGCCAAAGCCTTGAACATGTGCGCCCGGAGTTCGTACCGCTTTTCTTCGTCTTCCGTCATATAGGTATTGTTGCAAGGTTTGGAATATATGTCAATTAACCATTGACAGTCTGTATCAATATTTCTAATATTTGAAATATTGATTGGAGGTTCTATGAAGGTTCAAATTTTGGGCACCGGATGCCCCAAGTGCCGGGCCCTGGAAGCCAACGCGCGGCAGGCGATCACGGAAATGGCCATCCCAGCGGAAATCGAAAAGGTGACCGGCATCGACGCGATCATGGGAATGGGCGTGATGATGACCCCCGCGCTGGCCGTCGACGGCGACGTAAAATCGGAGGGCAAAATTCTGACCAAAAACCAGATCATGGAAGCGCTCCAGGCGGGCCTTTAAGATGTCCGCCAAGACGTTGACTCCAAATAAGATTCTCGGGCTCACGGCTTTGGTGTTTCTCGCAGCCTATTTTACGCCCTTCGACCATCCCCGCGTGGCGGCGGCCATTCAGGAAGCGTTTCTGATGCTGAACGACTACGCCCGGCAACACGTACTGCTCTGCGTGGTCCCGGCCATGTTCATCGCCGGAGCCATTACGGTATTCTTGAACCAAAGGGCCGTCATCAGGTACCTCGGCCCCAGGGCGCCCAAAGCCCTGGCTTACGGCGTGGCCTCGGTTTCCGGGGCCATCCTGGCGGTCTGTTCCTGCACGGTGCTGCCCCTTTTCAAGGGCATCTACAAGAAGGGCGCGGGACTTGGTCCGGCGGTCGCCTTTTTATACTCCGGTCCGGCCATCAATATCCTGGCGATCATCCTTTCATACAAGATATTCGGATGGAAGCTGGGCACCGCGCGCATGGCCGGCGCCGTCGTTTTCAGCGTCGCCATCGGTTTGCTGATGCAGGCCATCTTCCGCAAAGAAGACGAAGCGCGCACCGCCGACGAAAGGATGTTCGCCTACAACAAGAAATCAAGCGAACGGACGCTTTTGCAGATGGCGCTGTACCTGGCAGCCATGGTGGGCATCCTGGTCTTTATCAACTGGGCCGACTCCAAAGGCGGTTCCGCCGCCTGGGACCTGATCTACCGGTACAAGTATTGGCTGACCGGCGCCTTTGCCCTGCTTTTGCTGTTCACCCTGGCAAAATGGTTCACCAAAGACGACCTGTCGATCTGGGTGATCGCCACCCGCGACTTCGCGCTGCAGATCCTGCCCCTGCTCTTCGGGGGCGTACTCGTCGCCGGACTGCTGCTCGGCCGCCCGGGGCATGAAGCGCTGATTCCCAACGCCTGGGTCGCCGCGCTGGTCGGGGGCAACTCGCTGTTCGCCAACTTTTTTGCGGCCCTGGCGGGGGCGTTCATGTACTTCGCCACGCTGACCGAAGTGCCCATCGTTCAGGGGCTTTTGGGCAGCGGCATGGGACGCGGACCGGCGCTGGCGCTGCTGCTGGCCGGGCCTTCGCTTTCCCTGCCTTCCATGCTGGTGATCGGCAGCGAGCTGGGCGTTAGGAAAACGGCTGTCTACGTTTTATTGGTCGTGGGACTGTCCACTTTGGCAGGACTGGCCTTCGGACTGGTGGCGTAAGAAGCAGGATGAAACGAGCAAAGGCTATCCGGCCCCCGGGACTACTCCCGGGCGCGCCGGAGCCGGAAGATCAACCCAAGCCGGATTTGCGGCGGGTATAGATATCGTAGAAAACGGCCAGCAGGAGCACCGAGGCCTTGACCACGTACTGCCAGGGCGCGCCGATGTTCATCAGCGACATGCCGTTGTTGATGGCCGCCATGACCAGACCGCCGACGATGGCGCCGATGACCGTGCCGATGCCGCCGGAAGCCGAAGCGCCGCCGATAAAGCAGGCGGCGATGGCGTCAAGCTCGAACAGGTTGCCCGCCTGGGGCAGAGCCGAGTTCATGTAGCCGGTAAAGACCACGCCGGCCAACCCGGTCAGACCGCCCATGATGACGTGCACCAGAAATACGACCAGTTCGGAATTAATGCCCGAAAGCTTGGCGGACCGGGCGTTGCCGCCGACGGCGTAGATATATCGGCCGATGACCGTACTCTTGGTGATGAAATTGAACACCAGCACCGTCACGCCCAGTACGATCACCACGTTGGGAATACCCCGATAGGTGGCAAAACGCTGACTCAACCCCATGACCAGCGCGCCGATAACCGCCATTTTGAACACGAACAACCCCAGAGAAGATACCTGAAAATCATTCTTTACCTTGGCGCGTCGGCCTTGCAGTTCTGCCGCCACGTAGACGATCAATACGACGACACCCACCAGGATGGCGGAATAATAGGTATTGCCCACGGTCAGCCCCGGAATGTTGGCCATGCCGGAAGCTATTTGTTTGAAATTGTCGTCCATCAGCGAAATGGGGGTAACGTTGGTGATGATGTAGGTCAAACCCCGGAACAGGAGCATCCCCGCCAGGGTAACGATGAAGGCGGGTATTTTCAGGTAGGCGACCCAGGCACCCTGAAAGGCGCCGATGGCCAGCCCGATCAGGATGCTGAACACCACGGTGGCGATCATGCCCATGCCGGTGTTGTAGAGCATGGCGCTGATGGCGCCGATGAAGGCGGCCACCGACCCGACGGACAAGTCGATGTTGCCGATGATGATGACCAGCACCATGCCTACCGCCAGCAGCAGGATGTAGCTGTTCTGGATAAAGATGTTGGTGAAGTTCCGCGAGTTCAGGTTGACGCCGTTGGTGAGGAAGGAAAAGACGATCATGATCAAGGCCAGCATCAACACCATCGAATAGTTCCGGATATTGTTTTTGATCAGCGTCCGGACGCTTTCATGGTTAACGTTCTTGTTGTCCATACTTTGTTTCTCCCTAGCCGACCAAAGCCATGTGCATGATTTTTTCCTGGGTCGCCTCCTCATGGCTGAGCATACCCTTGATGCGGCCTTCGTTCATTACGTAGATGCGGTCCGCCATGCCGATCGCCTCGGGCAGCTCGGAGGTGACCATGATGACGCTTTTTCCCCGGGCTACCAGATCGTTCAGAATGCCGTATATTTCGGACTTGGCGCCGACGTCGATGCCCCGGGTCGGCTCGTCGACGATGAAAATCTCCGGGTCGGCCAACAAGCAGCGGCTCAGGACGACCTTCTGCTGATTGCCGCCGGACAGATTTCGGGTCAACTGATTGACCGACGGCGTTTTTATTTTAAGTTCCGCCCGGTATTTTTCGGCTTCGGCGATTTCTTTTTGGGCTGAAACCACGCCCAGCCGGGAGAGTTTTTTCAGGCTGGAGACGGAAATGTTGGATTTGATGTCCTGGATCAGGATCAGGCCCAAATTCTTCCGGTCCTCCGAGACGTAGCCCAACCCGGCGTCCAGCGCCGCCTGCGTGGACTGGGTCTCTACCTTCTTCCCGTTCAGAAATAAGTCGCCCTCGGCCCGGGACCCGTAGGACCGGCCGTAGATGCTCATCATCAATTCCGTGCGTCCCGCGCCCATGGGTCCGCAAAAGGCCAGAATCTCGCCCCGACGCAGGTTGAACGACGCGTCCTCCACCACCTTGATGGTGTGGTAATCCGGGTGGAACACGGTCCAGCCTTTTACTTCCATGACCACCTCGCCGGGCGTGCTTTTGCGCTCCGGAAACCGGGTAGTCAGGTCGCGGCCGACCATATCCTTGATGATCATGGCTTCGGTCAGTTTTTCTTCTTTGACGTCATGGGTAGAAATGGACTTGCCGTCCCGCAGGATGGTGACGGTGTCGGCGATCTTGAGGACTTCATTCAATTTATGGGAAATCATGATCGACGTGATTCCCTGCTTTTTCAGTTCCAGAATCAGGTCCAGCAATTTTTCGCTTTCGTCGTCGTTCAGGGACGACGTCGGCTCGTCCAGAATCAACAGTTCGACCTTTTTGGAAAGCGCCCGGGCGATCTCGACCAGCTGCTGCTTGCCGACGCCCATTTTGCTGACGATGGTGGCCGGATTTTCGTGCAGTCCGACCTGGTCCAGATACTTTTTGGATTCGCGTATATAGGTATCCCAGTGGATTACGCCCAACCGGGTCTTCATGTGCCCCAGAAATATATTTTCGTAGATGGAAAGATACGGACTGAGCGCCAATTCCTGATGGATGATGGCCAGTCCTTCTTTTTCACTGTCCTTGACGCTATGGTAATGCGTTTCTTGTCCTTTGAAAAAAACTTTGCCTTCGTAGCTGCCTTTGGGATAGACGCCGCTGATGACGCTCATCAACGTCGACTTTCCGGCCCCGTTTTCACCGCAGAGGGAATGAATTTCGCCCTTCTTGACCTTCAGATTGACCCGGTCCAGGGCGCGGACGCCAGGAAATTCCTTGGTAAGATTTTGAATCTCCAGTAAGTATTCGCTCATCCCGGCTCCCTGTATCTCCGGAAAATGATAAAATCCGGACGGGATCGCTCCCGCCCGGATTTACGGGTTCAGATCGTTATTTAATGTCCGAAGCCTTGTAATAACCGCTGTCGATCATGACCTTCTGGAAGTTGTCCTTGGTGACGACGACGGGTTCCAGCAGGTAAGATTTGACGATTTTCTTGCCCGTGTTGTAGGAAGTGGTGTCCAGGCGGGCACCGGCGATGTTCGGGGTCGCGCCCTTGAGCAGCGCGTCGGCCAGTACGATGGTGGCGGCCGCCAGGTTGCGGGTGTCCTTGAACACGGTCATGTACTGCTTGCCGTCCTTGATGGCCTGGATGGAGGCGATTTCGCCGTCCTGTCCGGTGACCACCGGGAGCTTGGCGGCGTACTTGGCGTCGGAAGCGCAGGCTTCCATGATGGCCCGGGCCAGGGTGTCGTTGGGCGCCAGGATACCGTCCAGAACCACGTCCTTGGCATCATTGTTCAACAGGTTTTCCATCCGGGTCTTGGCCACGTCGGCGCGCCAGTTC
This sequence comes from Treponema denticola, assembly GCA_020719845.1. Taxonomy (GTDB): domain Bacteria; phylum Spirochaetota; class Spirochaetia; order Treponematales; family Breznakiellaceae; genus DYPP01. The sequence continues at coordinate 6,536 of DYPP01000053.1, forward strand.
TCGGTGGTGATCCGGGTAAAGTTGGCCGAATCGGCGGAGCTGAGCGGCGCGGGGCCGACCAGCTTGAGGGCGCCGGAGTCCACGTAGGTCTTCAGCACGCTCATGGCGCCATCGAAGAACACCTTGGCGTTGTTGTCCGTGGGGGCGCCGGCAAAGAGGGTGATGATCTTGGGCGCGGCCTTGGAAGCGGCTTTGAGGTTGAGCGCGGTTTCCAGAGCGCCGCCCTGGAACTGGCCGACCTTGAAGTTGTCGAAGGTGATGTAGTAGTCGTAGTCGCCGGAGCCGGTGATGAGCCGGTCGTAGGCGATGACGATGACGCCGTCTTTGGCGGCGTCGGCCACCGCGGAGGTGACGCCTTCATTGACGGAACCGATGACCACCAGCTTGGCGCCCTTGGTCAGCATGTCCTGGATCTGCTGGTTCTGCTTGCTCTGGTCCGCGTCGCCGTAGGTGACTTCCGCCACGTAGCCCTTGGCTTCCGCGTCGGCTTTCAGCGCCGCGCCGTCTTTCTGCCAGCGTTCGACGTGGGTTTCCGGCATGGCCAGACCGATCATGGCCGCTTTACCGGCGGCTTTAGCTTCCGTCTTCTTGGCGCAAGATACGAAAGAGAGCGAGCCAACTACCGACAAGGCCAAAAGAGCAACAACAATTTTCTTCATAGTTCAGATACCTCCATGGTATGAATATGCCTTAGTATGGCACCGGTTCGGGCTGCTTGAAAATCGTAAACTTATGACAATGATCGGTAATCGGGATCGATCGGGAGCCTTTCTCCGACCACACCAGTAATATTATCAGGTCAGTTTTCTACTTCATGCAAAATATTGCGGTACACATCCTCGGATGCGTGAAAGCCATCCTTGATGATCGTTTCATCCATGTTGGATTTATATAACGCCGTCGGCTTTTCAATATACGAAGGGATCATCGTGCCGCTGCCGTTGTCCAAAAGCGTGTCGTAAGGAAAAGCCGTCTTGGCGGCCAGCGCAATAGCCAGCCCCGCCGCCCTGCTGGCCAGCTTGGCGATCGGCTTGTACACCGTCATCAGCTGGGTCCCTTCCACCACCCGCTGACAGGTGATCAGGTCGGCGTCCTGCCCCACCACCGCCACCTTGCCCGCCAGCCGCCGCTCGGAAAGCAGCTGAATCGCCGCGTTGGCGATCTGGTCGTTGGCGCAGGAAATGGCGTCGAATTCGGTAGTTTCCTCAAAAACCCGGCCGATTTTCTGCAGCGCCTCGTCGGAACTCCACTCGTCCAGCCAGATTTCGTGGGTGACGCGGATTTTTCCGGACTGCACCAGGGGATCCAGCACCTCAAAGAGCCCGTCGTGGACCATAAAGCTGTTGTTGTCGTGCACCGAACCGTTGACCACCAGATAGCGCCCCTCCGGCACCGCCGCGGCCAGAGCCCGGCCGAACAGCCGCCCCACTTCCCGGTTGTCGAAGGAAATATAGGCGTCCAGCGGCACGCCCATGACCATCCGGTCGTAGGCGACCACGGGAATCCCCGACGCCTTGACCTGCCGGATGGCGGGGCCGAGCATCTCCGTGTCATGGGCGATCACCACCAGCACGTCGATCTGGCGGTTGACCAAAAAGTTGATCTGCGCGATCTGTTCCTTCGTCCCCCCCGCAGAGAGCTGGATGATCACGTCGGCGCCCAATTCCCGGGCGGCTCCGGAAAAAATCTTCATGTCCTTGTTCCAGCGTTCGATGATGAAGGTGTCGGTGGCGATGGAGAAACCGATGGTGACGCCGGTTCGCGGGGTTTCGCTTCCCGAAGGTTCGCTTCCGGCGACGCCCCCTTTATTCCTAGCCAGGTCCTTTTTCCCGTCGCAGGATACGCTGAGCACGGAAACCAGCAGGATAAACCAAAACAGCTTCTGTTTCATATTTCATCCTTTTCCAGGGCGTACATCGTCGGCGGCACACCGGTGGCCTTTTTAAAAATCTTGGTAAAGTAGTTCGGATCCAGATACCCGACGGCATAGGATACCTCTTTTATGGTCATCCGTGTTTCCCGGATCAGCTTTTCCGCCTTTTCCACCCGCAGTTCGGTCAAAAAATCGATAAAGCTGGTGTGCAGATGCTCGGAAAACAGGCGGCTGAGGTACGCCGTTGAAACCTGGGCCACTTCCGCCAGGGAGGTCAGCTGGATCTGCTCGGCGTAGTTGGCGTTGAGGAATTCGATGGCCTTGACCAGGGGCAGGGGAAAATTCCCGGACCGGCGCAGATGGAACAAGCCGTAGACCCGGTCAAAGGCCTCCGAACTCCAGGCGCCCCATTCGCCCAGGTCCTTCAGGGGCATGATTTCTTCCGCCGGCGCGACCGGGGGTTCCTCGTCCGTCGAGCCGCTGTAGCAGCCCGTCAGGTCGTCGATCAACAGCGTGAACAGGGCCACCAGCTTGGATTTGGCCAGTTCGAAATCATAGCTGCCGAAGAGCTCTTCCCATAAGGCGGTAAAGAGGGCGTGGACTTCTTCCTGCCCGGCCAGCCCGATGCGGCGCCGGATCTGGATGATCCGCAAACGCTCCCGCAGGCGCAGGTCGGCGTAGCTCCTTTTTTGCCCCAGCTCCGCCAAAGCCTCCGCGCAGGACAGGTAGAGCTCGGGCCCGCGGTGCGCCTGGCCGACGGTGAATGAACTGAACACCGCTTCGGGCACCGTCGTCCGGACGGCTTCTTCCAGTTCCCGGGCCAACTGCTTTCGATCCACGTCTTCGGGAATCAGAAAGAGGCCGCGGTTGAGATGCAGCGTATACAGGCAGCGATGGTGGAACGACAGCGCCGCCGCGATGGCCCGACACCACCGGTTCAGGTCTTCTTCCAATTCGACCAGGCAGACGATACCCTTGTCGGAATAGAACGAAAAATCGTTCTTGTACCGTTCCCATTCGTCGACGGTCATTTTTTTCCAGATCGTCTCGATCAGGAACTGCCGCTCCGCCAGATTGCCGGTCAGACCGCTCTGGAGGGGGCTTTTTTCCCGCAACGCGGCACGCGCCGCTTCCAGGGTGGCCAGAAAGGTCTTTTTGGAGACCGGTTTGACCAGATAGGCAAAAATGCCCAGGGGGATGGCCCGTTGGGCCAGGTCAAAGCGCTCGTACGCCGTGGATAGGATAAAGATGGTTCCCGGCACTTTTTTATGGACCTCGGCGATCACCTCGATGCCGTCGATGCCCGGGATGTTGATGTCCATGAACACCAAATCGGGTTTCAGTTCGTAGATCAGCTTGATGGCCTCGTACCCGGACCGCCCCTTGCCGACCAGGGTAAAATCGGCGGATACGGTTTCCAGTAAAAAGGCGTAGCTGTCCAGAACCGGCTCTTCGTCGTCGACGATCAGGACGCGGTACATGGCTCTTTCTCCATATCGATGCGCAAGGCGATCGTCGTTCCTGCATCGACGGCGGTCCGGATGTCGATGACGTCCTTCTTGTCGGGGTAGAAAAAGTACAAGCGCTGAATGACGTTTTCCAGCCCCATGACCCTGGTGGACAGTTCTTCAATCGGCAGGGGGTGCAGCAGGGCGTCCACCACGTCCGCCGGGATGCCGCAGCCGTTGTCCGCCACCGTCAGCACCAGGTCGGAGCGGCGTTTCTCCGCGCTGACATAAATGGAAAACCGGCCTTCCCGGCTTTTAAAAGCGTGGACGACGCAGTTTTCAACCAGGGGCTGCAGGATCGAGACCGGGACCCGGCAGGTATCCAGCAATTCCTCCGGATAGTCCAGCGTCAACTCCAGATTCTTGGGAAAACGGACTTTCAATATATAAAAATAATATTTGAGCCCTTCGATTTCATGCCGCAGGGGAACGATGCTGTCCTTGTTGCGGATGTTGTGCCGGAACAGCAGGGATAGATATTCCATGTATTCCCCCGTGCGGTCCGCACCTTCGACGATGGCCAGCTGCATGCCCGTGTTGAGCGTGTTGAACAAAAAATGGGGGTTCATCTGGGCCTGCAGGGTGTAGATTTCCATGCGCCGCACCAAGTCCTCCATTTTGAGATTGCGCATTTTTTCCTGCATGTACTCTTGCTTCAAGTTTTCCTGCCATCGAATTTCATCGATATATTTGCGGATCTCGTTCTTCATCCGGTTGAAGGCCTCGACCACATGGTCGATCTCATAGATCGAACTCATCCGGATATCTTCTATGCCGAAGTTTCCGTCCGACAATTCCGTCGCCATGGAAGACAGCCGCACCATCGGGTCGGTCATCTTTTCCACCGCCCGGAGCAGCCACAAAATGGAAAAAAGGGACACGAATACGATGAACAGCAGGTTGAACAGCTGTATTTTTTGGGAATCCGCGATCAGTTCGCCGTAGGCGTCCAGCTGGTCGCGGAAGCGATCGGTGCTGATGGTCTCGATCTCGGCGTTGATGTACCCCAGCAGCCGGGTCATCTCTTCGTAGAGCGGGATATAGCCGGCGATATTCCGGCCCCGTTTTTCATCCACCGCGGTATCCGCCCTATTCAGGAAGGCCCGGATCAGCGCGTAGATTTCCCGCTCCCGCAGCTCCGTCGGGTGGCGCGATCTGGGCATGCCGACGGGGATCCGGTTCCGCAGCAGTTGGGAGTCGATCAACAGCTTGGCCAGGGCGTTGGAAGATCGGGTGGAAAGGTATTCCAGCAGGGGTTTTTGGTAGTCCAGCAACGATTCCTGTATGGATTTAAGGTACCGTTCCTTCTGGAAGCTGTTGTCCGCGATTTCCTGCATCTTGATGGAAGAAAAAAGAATGTACGTAGTCGACAACACCAGCAGGATAAACACGCCGAAAACGCTCAGGACCATCTGGATGCGGAAGGAATTGACCAGGTTCTTTTTCACCCGCCGCTCCCGTCCACGATCTGTACGCCCGTATCCACCGAGGTGGAGGTATAGCCCGTGGTATGCAGCTCCAGCAACGACTTGACCGCCTGATGGCCGATCCGTTCCGGATTGACCACGATGCTGCCCGCCACGATTCCCTTGCGGATGTATTCAAGGATGCCCGGATCGTTGCCCGCGCCGATGATGCGCACCCGGCCGACCAGGTTCATGTCGATGATAACCTGCGCCGCCGCGATGGTGTCGCTGGCATCGGTAAAGATGATCGTATTGATATGCGGCGTCGTCTTGAACAAGCGATAGATGGTTTCTTCCGCGTCCAGGGGATTGCTGTCTGTCTTCAGGCTCAGGATCGGTCCGCTCAGCCGGTCCCGCAGGGCGTCGGTAATGCCCATCTCCACCAGTTCGCGTTCGTCGAAGACCCCCGGCGCCTTTTCGCTGTACACCAGCGCCAGACGCACTTCTCCCCCCGGGATGCGGCCTGCGATGGCGCCCATCTTGCGGCCCACGTCGAAGTTGTTGGTGCCGATGTACGGCCAGGGCTGTTCGCCGGGGACGTTGTGGTTGATCAGCACCACCGGGATATCTTGCTGCCTGAGTTTTTCCAGCTGCTTGCGGGCAAAAGCATGCTCCAGATACGGACAGACGATGACCCCGTCCACGCCGGTATACGACGCCATCTCCAGTTCATGGCGGTCCGGCTCGACGGCGTGGATGGACAGGACCGCGTCGCTCTCCCTGGCCGCTTTTTCCGCGCCCCGGATGATTTCCGCAAAAAATGAATTCCTGTTTTCCGGCAGGTAGATCGAAAAATGGTACTTGGGCGGAAGAGTGTCTTCTTCCGTGCCGCGGACGTACAATGTCCGCACCAGCGTAAGGGAAAGGGAAAAAGCCGCCACAGCCAGAATGCCGAACAGATACAGCCCGACGCGCACCAGAAGTTTCACCGCTTGAGTATACAACCGGATGCGGGACAGCACAAGAATCGACGGTGCTTCAAACGGACACCGGGAACAGACGCCCCTGCTTGTCGCTGAGTCGGGATTCTACGGTGCGGATGATGGCGTCCAGGTCCCGGGACTCGGCGACAAAGTCCAGGCGGTCTGCGGGAACGACCAGGATCGGCGCCAGGGTAAAACCGTCGATCCAGGCTTCGTACAGTAGGTTGAGATTGGCCAGGTAGGCGCTGTCCATCGCCGCCTCAAAGCCGCGTCCCCGCTTGCGGATCCGATTTTGCAGCGTTTCCACCGAAGCGCGCAGATACACCACCAGGTCCGGAGGCGGGAGCAGGGTGGTCAAGGTCTGGTACAACCCGTTGTAGGTTTCCCAATCCCGGGCGTTCATGTCCCCGCGCTCAAAAAGGTTGCGGGCAAACACCTCGGCGTCCTCGTACATGGACCGGTCCTGGACCACCGAATAGGGGTCGTCGACCAAAGCGCGGTGCGATCGAACCCGATGGGTAAGAAAGAAGACTTGGGAATGAAACGCCCACCGTCCCATATCAGCGTAAAAATCTTCAAGGTAGGGGTTGTCGCCCACGGGCTCGTAATAGGGCCTATACCCCAGCCGTTCCGCCAGCAGGGAAACCAGCGTCGACTTCCCCGCCCCGATATTGCCCGCCAGCACCACGTACTTTTTCATTTATTGCTTACGCCGGCAGCGTTCCGAAAAAATTCCACGGCCAGCCGGGTGGATTCAAAGGCCAGGTCTTCCGGGATAATATCCGCGACCGGCGCCAGGCGCACCCCCGCTGCTTCGTGGGGGTCCAAACGCAGGTGGTCCAGCGTCAATTCCGGCGCCGGAACGACAAAAAAAAGGTCGCAGGTGTTGTAGCCCACGCCCTTATAGACGTATCGGTTCGGAAAACTGGCCAAAAAAGACGGCGCCCCGGACGGCGTCCACCCGATCTCTTCCCCGCACTCCCGCAGGACAGCGGCTTCCGCCCCTTCGCCGGGATCCACAAACCCGCCGGGCAAGGCCAGTTTCCCCCTGGCCGGGTCTTGGGCCCGCACCAGGAGCAGGACCCGATCCTTCACCAGGATGATGCAGCCCGCGGCGGTGGCGACGTTATGAAAATATTCAAACCCGCACGCCCGGCAGATAAGCCGCCGATCTTCGGAAAACACCGGGTCCGGAGCGCCGCAGGCGGGACAAAACTTGAACAACACCGCCGGCGTAGTGCGCATCCCCGCCTTTCCTCCGAACTATACCGTATACCCGAATGTACCGGCGCTTGTATGGATCCGTCAACCGCACATATACTATTTTCATCATGACACACGAATCTACGCTTCGGGTCCGCACCTACGAACTGGACGGGTACGGACACGTCAACAACGCGGTCTACCTCAATTACCTGGAATACGCCCGCACCGAGTATCTCCGTTTTGTCGGCTTCGACTATAGCGGCGCGGTAGCCGCCGGTTACGGACTCTACGTGGCCCGGGTAGAAATCGACTATAAAAAACCCGCGCTCCTGGATGACCTGCTGACCATCCGGACCTGGCCGATCAAAAAAGGAGCGGTCAGCGGCATCATGGCCCAGACCATTCTGCACGAAGACCAGGTGATCATCGAAGCCAGGATAACTTGGGCTTTTGTGGACGCCGCCGGAACGCCGACCAGGATACCGGCGCGGTGGGATCTGCCGGGTCTAAAGCCGTAGCGGCGCCACGACGCGATTGAACCTCATCACCGCGGTATGGCCGCGATCTGCTCCTCGATGCCGATGAAGGCAGCGGTCATGTCGGGATCAAAATGGCTGCCCCTGCCTTCCCGGATTATTTCCAGCGACGCTTGGTGGGACAGGGCGGATTTATACGGACGGTCGGAGCGCAGCGCGTCGTAGACGTCGGCGATGGCCACGATGCGCGCCGAAAGCGGGATGTCCTCCCCCGCCAGACCGTAGGGATAGCCGCTGCCGTCCCATTTTTCGTGGTGGTGATAGGCGACCAATTTACCGATCGCCAGAAAGGAACGGTCCGGATTCATCCCTTCCGCTTCTTCCAGAACCCGGCCGCCGATCATGGGATGCGTTTTTATGATCTCGAATTCCGGCGGCAGCAATTTGCCCGGCTTCAGCAGAACGTGATCCGGGACGCCGACCTTGCCGATATCGTGCAGGATGGAAGACAAGCAGAGGTCTACAATATATTCGTCCGTCAGGTAATCCGGCCCCATGCCGATTTGCTTGAGCCTGAGGGCGATGAGCCGTACGTACTCCTGGATGCGTTCCAAGTGGCGGCCGGTTTCCTGGTCCCGGTACTCGGTCAGTTTGGCCAACGTCAGTATGGCCGTTTTTTGAGCCAATAATTCGTTGGCCAACGATTTTTGCAGTTTGACGTACAGGTCGCAGTTCTCCAGGGCTTTGGAAATTTGCGCCGCCGCGCCCTGCAGCAGGTGGATGTCATTTTTGGTATAGATATCTTCATCCCGTTTCCGGCCGATCCACAGGGTCAACCCGTGTTCCGGTTCGGCGGAGAGCACAAAGGACAGACCCGGATCGCCGCCCGGATCATTGGCAACCACCTCTTTTTCGAACCGATACTCCTCCACCACCTCCCGGCCGTTGTTCCTGCTGAAGACGACCATCATCGGTTCAAAGGCAAACACCAACGAAGAAGACACGATAGGATAGATTTCTTCCTTCCGGAACACGCCGGTCAACTCCTGCTCCATTTCCAACAGGATCTGCGCCGTATCCTTGCGGTCCCTCCACAAAAACCGGTGCACCAGCTTATCCAGATTTAGATACACCCAGGGCGAAACCAGGGCAGTCAACAACAGGATAAAATAATTCTCGGCTTTGAGCGAGTTTTCAAAGAAAACCAGAAAGACGATCGAATAGACCGTAGTCGCGATCACGACCAGAAAAAAGATGGTCACGAACCGGTTCAGGAACTGGTCGATGTCGAACAGATTATACCTGACCACCCCGATGGTAACGAACAACGGAAAGAGCAGAATGCTGAAGCCGGCAAAATAAGAAAAAACGGAAAATCCGCTGGATAAAATGCTTGCTTTGAGAATCAGGGAAAAGGAATACAGCAAGTAAGGAAGCAGGCTCAAGCCGATTCCGGCGATGATCCACCGCAGCCTTCTCCGCCCACCCGCCGACGTAGTCCGATACTGGCGGAACAAAAGGATCAGCGTATACCCCAGGGCAAAAACCAGATACACGGGGATAAAATAGAGCCCCCGGCCGTCCAGGCGAACCACGCCCAGGGCCACCAGCAGGTATTTGACCGTCAGCAAACCCAGGGACACGAAAAACAGGGGCGATATATTCACTTCCCGCTTTTGGGGAAAGCGCCGGACAAAACCGGACAAAAATACGCAGGCCGCGACGGCGGAAAAGTCCAACACCGCAAACCGGAGCCTGAGCAGCGAGCTGGACCAGTAGGAGCTGAAATAGCTGCCGGAGAGCGCCAGCGCCGTGGCTACGGTAAATCCCAAAAACCATTTGATGGCCGGGTCTTCCCGACCGACGGCCAGAAGCCAGATCCCGGTCAAGATGAACAAGATCGCGATGAGCACATTGCTGAGCACTTCGGAATTGAAGAGCTTCAACCGATCGACCCAGGCCAGCCGCTGGATGGCAAACCGGTATTCCTTGCCCGTTTCCGTCTGCAGCGCAACGTCGGCGCCCAGACGGAACAGACCCGAAGACTCGGCCAAAAAGGCGGATAGATCGTTTTCGGAAATGGCGTTGAGCGCCGGCGCGTTGATGGTATTGAATTTGGTCACCACCAGGCCGGGCTCCAGGCCGCTCCGGGCTGCCCCCGAGCCGGCCACCACTTTTTTGATCAAAAAGCCCTGCGGATTGAGCGTAAGCGAAAGCCCGCTATGGTAGTAGGGTTGTTCAATGGCGACGATAAAAAACCAGGCCAGGTACACCAACCCGAGGACGGCCAGTATAAGCAACCCTTTTTTACTCCGGCTCATAGCCCCCTAGTATCGGTTATGAGCCGGAGCTTGTCAACATTAAGGTAGCTGTCCCGTAACTCCCTGAGTTACGGAACAGCCTCAATTAGGCGCCCATGAACAACCGCACGTCATCGGCCACCGTACCGATCCCGGCGATGCCGAAATTGTCCACCAGCACCTTGACCACGTTGGGCGACAGAAACGCCGGCAGCGTCGGCCCGAGGTGTATGTTCTTGAATCCCAGGTACAACAGCGCCAGCAGAACGATCACCGCCTTTTGTTCATACCAGGCGATATTGAAACTGATGGGCAGATCATTGACGTCCGCCGCCCCGAAGGCTTCCTTCAGTTTGAGCGCCGTCAAAGCCAACGAATAGCTGTCGTTGCACTGTCCGGCGTCCAAAACCCGCGGAATCCCGGCGATTTCGCCCAGGTTGAGCTTGTTGTACCGAAATTTTGCACAACCCGCGGTTAAAATCACCGTATCTTGAGGCAGAGCCTGGGCAAACTCGGTGTAGTACTCCCGGCTCTTCATGCGGCCGTCGCAGCCGGCCATCACAAAGAAGCGCTTGATGCTGCCGTCATTGACCGCCTTGACCACCGCCGGTGCCACCGCTTCCACCGCGGCGTGGGCAAATCCGCCCACCAGCGTCCCGGTTTCCAGTTCCTTGGGCGGCGGGCAGGTCTTGGCCATTTTGATCAGCCCGGTAAAATCCTTGGCGCCGCCCTTCTTGCGGTCCGCGATATGCGTACAACCCGGGAACCCGACCTCGCCGGTGGTGAACACCCGGGCCTTGTAGGCTTCTTTGGGCGGCACCAGGCAGTTGGTGGTCAAGAGGACCGGCCCGTTGAAAGCGTCGAATTCTTCCACCTGCTTCCACCAGGCGTTGCCGTAATTGCCGACAAAATTGTCGTACTTTTTGAAGGCCGGATAGTAGTGGGCCGGAAGCATTTCACCATGGGTATACACGTCCACGCCGCTGCCCTTGGTCTGCTCCAGCAGTTCTTCCAGGTCCTTCAGATCGTGGCCGGAAATAAGAATCCCCGGATTTTTCTTGACCCCCAGTTGAACCGTGGTCGGTTCGGGGTTGCCGTAGGCGCCGGTATTGGCGCCGTCCAGCAAGGCCATGGCATCCACACCGTACTTGCCCGTTTCCAGCACCAGCGCGGTCAAAGCCGCAACGTCCAGGCTGTCGTCCACCGAGGCGGCCAGAGCCCGCTCGATGAACTTGACCACCTCCGGCGTGTCGGTGCCCAGGGTCAACGCGTGCTGCACGTAGGCGGCCATGCCCTTAAGACCGATGACGACCAGGCTGCGCAGCGCCCGCACGTCTTCGTTTTCAATCGCCAGGTAGCTCGCTTCGGACCATTGGGCCAGCATTTCCTGTTCCGTCTGGGCGTCGAAGGCAGCGCAAGCGGGAAGCTGCGCCGGGAGCTTGCCGCCCGCGGCGGCCAGTTTCTTCTTCAATTCTTCCCGCAGGGTAATCGCTTCCCGGATACGCCGCACGAATACGGCGTCGTCGAAATTGGCGTTGGTGATGGTCGCAAAAAGACCTTCCACCAGTGCATGGCCCTCTCCGCACTCCTGCACGCCCTTCTTTCGGGCTTCTTGGGCCACGAAAGAAAGCCCCTTGAGGGCGTACAACAAAACATCCTGCAGATTGGCGACGGTTTCATCCTTGCCGCACACGCCGCGGACGGTACAAGCCACGCCTTTGGCCGCTTCTTGGCACTGCTGGCAATACATACTCATATTCTTCCTCCCGAACAGATGATGATAAAAATATATCGAAAATATATCGAAAAAAATATCGATTGTCTATCGGATATACGGTAACATAGGTTACAGTTTCAAAGTTTTTGACGCAACAGCCGAACAAAAGCACGGGTGAACCGAAGCTGATCGGCGGCGGCGTCCCGGCAAGGGTCCGGGTTCAGTACCATTCCTGCCGCAGCTCCCGGCGCGCCAAGATCCCCGCCGGGCCTTCATCCCGCAAAAGATGGTGCCTGCCGCCGGGGATGGTCAGTATTTCAACCTCCGCCAAATGTTGCCGCAAAAAAGGCAGATTGTACGTTTTATCCACCACCGTATCGGCGGCGCCTTGCAGAATCAGGTACCGACCCGGCAGAATGCCCCAAGCCGGGGTGCGGGCCTCATACGCCTCCAGGGCATCGAACCAACCCAGGGGGACCTTGCTCATGTAAAAAGGATCGGCCCTCAATTGGCGGTAAAACTGTTTATCCCGGTCCAGTCCGGCGTTGCGCCGGGGCAGGGCGTCCACCGCGCCGCGTAGCAGGCGCCGTGCCACCAGGCTGGGTTTCCACAAGAAGGTCCGCACCAAGGGCGCTTCCAACACGAGCCCCTCAAAGGGATTGCCGTGTTCCTTGATGTACAGCAGGGCCGCGGCGCAGCCCGTGGAATGGGCTAAAAGCCGCCAGGGCTGCGGCCAGTTTTCTGAGGCCAGCACCGCCTGGACGGCCCGTCCGTACTCGTCAAAATCGCCGATATCCGCCCGGGCACCGCCGGAAAAACCGTGCCCGGGCAAATCCAGGGCGCACGCCTCCCACCCCGCCCGCACCGCCTCCAGGGCGGCGGGAACCCGCAACGCCCCGTGCTCCAGATAGCCGTGGATGATAAAAAGCGTCCCCGCCGGCTCCGACGGTTTTTCAGGCGCCGGTTTTCCGAAAAAAACGTGCCTCCCCAGGACATAACCCGCGGGAGAAGCGACGTAGCGGGTCTGCCAGGAACCGGCATCGTCATCCCAGCCGTAAAACCGGCGGAACGTCGGATTGTCGGCGTTCCAATCGGCGGCGATCTTCATCCGAAAAGTTTTTTGTACGCCGACAAACCTTCCGCCTCAAGACGGGAAGCGGGCACAAAGCGCAGGGAAGCCGAATTCATGCAGTACCGATAACCCGTCGGTTCCGGTCCGTCGTCGAACAGGTGCCCCAGGTGCGCCCCCGAGGATTTGGAGCGCACTTCGATACGAACCATGCCGTAAGAGGTGTCCTGGATCAGGTCCAGCGCCGCCCTGTCCAGGGGCTCCCAAAAACTCGGCCAACCGGTACCGGAATCGTATTTGGCGGTAGAAGCGAAGAGGGGCGTGCCGTCGATGACGTCCAGATAAAGGCCCGCTTCGTGGTTGTTCCAGTATTCGTTTTCAAAGGGAAGCTCCGTCCCCCCGGTCCGGGTAACCTCAAATTGCAGCGGCGTCAGGCGTTCCCGCAGTTCGTTGTCCGGAATGACGCACACGTATTCGGGATTGGCTTCTTTACGCACCACCAAAACCTCCTTTTCCACCGTTTCCGTACGGGCTTCCCTCGTGGTGCCCGTACAGGAAAGCATCAGCATGATTACCGCGCCCAACCCGATACGTAGAATTCCTGAGTTTGATTTATACCTTACCATA
>DYPP01000151.1 GCA_020719845.1 Treponema denticola
GCATTCTGGGCGACATCAAGGGTGAGCGCGTGGTCGCCTCACCGCTCTACAAACAGCATTACCGCTTGCGTGATGGTCACTGCCTGGAAGACGAGAGCCTCAGCGTACCCGCATGGACGGTGCGCATTGAAGGCGGACGGGTGTTAGTGGCCGCCTGAGCCGCATCCGCATAGTGGTCATCCACCGCCTTTTTGCTCCGGCACGACTAATCCATGAAACCGTAGGCTGCGCATGGCGCACCCTACGGCTAGACGGACAATCACGGATAAAGCTGACCGGATCAAGAATCGTGTTGCTGGGGTTGCAGCAGGCGGGCGATCAATCCCGTCCAGCCGGTCTGGTGCGCGGCGCCGATACCGCGGCCGCTGTCGCCGTGGAAATATTCGTAGAACAACAGGTGATCACGGAAGTGGGGGTCGGTCTGGAACTTCTCCTGATTACCGAACACCGGCCGGCGGCCATCGCTGTTGCGGCGGAACAGCCCGGCCAGGCGTTCGGCCAGAGCATCGGCAATTTCGTTGAGGGTGGCGAGCTGTCCCGAGCCAGTCGGGTACTCGATGCGGAACTCCGGCCCGTAGTATTGGGCGAAGCGGCGCAGCGAGGTGACCAAGAGATAGTTGACCGGGAACCAGATCGGGCCGCGCCAGTTGGAATTGCCGCCGAACAGGCCGGATTCGGATTCGCCGGGCTGATAGCGGACGCTCAGCGGGTTGTGCATGCAGTCGAACACATAGGGATGATCCTGGTGCGCGCGTGACAGCGAACGCACGCCGTACTCGGAGAGGAACTCGCTCTCGTCAAGCATACGCTTGAGCAGTCGCTTCATGCGATGACCGCGCAGCAGTGACAGCAGGCGGCGGTCGCCGCGGCCCGGCTCGTTCCAGTGCGAGACCAGGGCGGCCAGGTCGGGGCGGTATTGCAGAAACCATTCCAGACGCCGCTTGAAGTCCGGCAGGCGGTCGATCAGCTCGGGCTCTAGGATCTCGACGGCGTACAGCGGAATCAGCCCGACCATGGAGCGCACCTTGAGCGGCATCATCTTTCCATCCGGGAAACGCAGCACATCATAGAAGAACTGGTCGTCCTCATCCCACAGGCCGATACCCTTGTCGCCGATGTTGTTCATCGCCGCGGCGATGTAGAGGAAATGCTCGAAGAACTTGGTGGCGATGTCTTCATAGGTGTGGTTGTACTGCGCCAGCTCCAGCGCAATGCGCATGAGGTTGAGGGCGTACATGGCCATCCAGCTGGTGCCGTCGGCCTGATTGATGTGGCCACCGGTCGGCAGGGGTTTACTGCGGTCGAACACGCCGATGTTGTCCAGACCCAGAAAGCCGCCCTGGAAGACGTTGTGACCTTCGGCATCCTTGCGGTTGACCCACCAGGTGAAGTTGACGATCAGCTTGTGCAGCTCGCGTTCCAGAAAGTCGAGATCGCCCGTGCCGCCGTTGGCCTCGCGCTCGCTCTTGTAAACCTCCCACACCGCCCAGGCGTGCACCGGCGGGTTGACATCACCAAAGGCCCATTCGTAGGCCGGGATCTGGCCGTTGGGGTGCATGTACCAGACGCGCGTCATCAACAGCAGCTGGTTCTTGGCGAAGACCGGATCGACCAGGGTCAGCGCCACACAGTGGAAGGCGAGATCCCAGGCGGCGTACCAGGGGTACTCCCAGGTGTCTGGCATGGAGATGATGTCGGCATTATTTAAGTGAGACCATTCATGGTTGCGACCGTGCCGGCGCTCTGCCGGTGGCGGCGGCATGGCCGGGTCGCCCTTGAGCCACTGCGGGATATCGAAGTAGTAAAACTGCTTGCTCCAGATCATGCCGGCCAGCGCCTGACGCTGGATCAGCCGCGCCTCGGCATCGGGCAGGTCGGTCTGGATCGAGGCATAGAACGCATCGGCCTCCTCGCGCCGCTGCCGCATGATCGCGGCGAAATCCTCGAACGGATGCGGGTTCTGACCCTTGGTCAATCGCACACGCACCGTAACTTCGCCCTGCGCGGGCACGGTGAACACATAGTGCGCGGCAGCCTTGGTGCCGTTCTGCTGCGGGTTGACGGCATGGTGGTCACCGGCGATGACAGCGTCGTGAAAGGCATCCTTGAAGAACCCTGATTCCGGCGCACCGTAGAGGCGCTGCACATTGGTGTCGTTGTCGCAGAACAGTAGCTCCGGTTCGCCGTCGAGGTGGCAGTGGTATCCGGTCAGCTTGGCATGCTCGACCACGATGCAGCCGCGCTCGTCGGCGGAGAGCTTGGGCCGGGTCGGATCGTAGCCCCAGGCCCAGGTGTTGCGAAACCAGAGCTGCGGCAGGAGATGCAGCGGGGCCTCCTCGGCACCTCGGTTGTGTACCGTGACCTGCATGAGGATGTCATCGACATCACCCTTGGCGTATTCCACGAACACGTCGAAGTAACGGTCATCGTCGAACACGCCGGTGTCGATCAGCTCGAATTCCGGCTGTTCCATGCTGCGGCGGCGGTTCTCTTCAACCAGCCGGGCGTAGGGGAATTCCGCCTGCGGGTACTTGTAGAGCATCTTCAAGTAGGAATGGCTGGGCGTGGCGTCCAGATAGTAGTAGATCTCCTTGACATCCTCGCCGTGATTGCCCTCGCGATTGCTCAGGCCGAACAGGCGCTCCTTGAGGATCGGGTCGCGGCCGTTCCACAGCGCCAGCGCCAGGCACAGGCGCTGTGACTTGTCGCTGATCCCGGCGATGCCGTCCTCGCCCCAGCGGTAGGCGCGCAAGCGCGCCTGGTCGTGGCTGAAGTATTCCCAGGCCGTGCCGTGCTCGCTGTAGTCCTCGCGCACCGTGCCCCACTGGCGCTCGGAGAGATAAGGGCCCCAGCGGTCCCAGGCGGCGATCTTGGCATACTGCGCTTGCATGCGCCGGCGTTCGGCGTGCGCAGGCTCGGTATTCGCGTCGTCATTGGTGTCGTCGGGTTGTTTTGACATGTTTCCACCGGGGCGTGTTGTAAGGGAGAAAATGGCTGCAAATCCGTCCGGGCTGCTCTCATGCCGCCAGCTCGGCCAGCCAAGCGCGAATATCAATTTCAAGCTGCCCGGTGACTTCAAGGCGTGTATCGTCCAGCACATTCACCTCCGGATGCTGGTGCTGAAACGTTTCGACAGCATGGTCACGCTGGCGCAACAGCGCCTCGAAATGCGGCCGGAACAGCACCAGCATGGCGCTCACCCAGCGGTTGACCGGCCAGGAAGGGTTGGCATGGTCAATCACAAAGCCATCGAGCAGGGCGATAGTGTCCTCCGCTG
>DYPP01000152.1 GCA_020719845.1 Treponema denticola
GGGTGCTGGGACGATTCGAACACCCCGGTGCCATCCGCCTTGTGGGCGAATGCCGTGTTGAGAGAGTTGAGGTTAAAGGCTGGCGCCGGCGGGGCGGCGGCCACTTTGATCTGCATCACGGTCCGGGTGTTTGGCCCGTAGCCGCGCAGGGTGGAAGACGCACCGCCGGTGTCGCGGTAGTCGCCGTTGCCGGTGTAGTAGTCATAACGCGGGTCGCGCGCCGGGAAGGCAGCCGGGGCATCGTTATAGAGGATCAACGTCTGGCCGGCGAAGGCTGAGAAGTCGACGATAACATCCGCCCGTTCGGCCGGGCCAAGCAGCAGGGAATGCAAATCGACGTTACCGGCGTTGAACACCGTCGGGTCGGTGACCCAGGTGGTGGGTTGGGCCGGAATGACAGCCGGGGCGGGCAGGAAGCCGCCTTCGGTGCCGAACTGGATCCAGTCCGGGCCTTCGGTGCCGGGAAGCGGGGTCGGGAAGATTGTCGCATCTCCCAGTGCCGCCGCAACCTCGGCCGGATTCAAGGCAACCTCGGTACAGGTGACACCGGTGCTTTCCGCTGCCGGGGTGGGGTTGGTGGTCGGATCGCAGGGGTTGCCATTGGCATCAACCGCCTTGTAAAGCGACAGGTTGAAGAAGCGGTCGTTGGCCGCATTGAGGATGCGGAAGCGGTAGGTCTTCGGATCAACGGTCATGGTCGGGTAAACGGCGCCGTTCACCACCGGGGTATCCATGAAGGCCTCCATGCCCATGGAGTTGAACGGTGCACCCGGCATCAGCGGCGGTTCACACCACTGGACGTTGGGGTCGCAGAGCGGATCGTAATAGGGATTACTGACCGGACCGTACTGGATGGACGAAGTCGGCGGCCAGAACCACGGGCCATAGGCCCAGCGGCCGAACTGGTTGACGCCCGAGCTGTCTCCCGGGTTCTGGGCCGGCGAGTAGACATGTGGCAGCCACAGATTCCCCAGACTTCCCCAGCGGTTCATGTCCCAGGTCTCGTCGGAAACGGCAAGCTGCGCCTGGCTGGGTACGAAGGTTTTGTCCTGGATGATGAGGTATTTGGTGTCCGGGGAGAGCGGGCCAGGGATAATCCCCTGGGTGACGAGGTTCTGTTCGGCCTGGTCGGTGATGACATAGCCCGCCGCCTCGCCGGCGTAGACGTTAAGCCGGGTGATTCCATAGGCATGGTCGTGGTAGAACATCAACCGGGCGCTCTGCTGGTTGGTGTAGTAGAAGGTCATCGCGCCATCGTTCGGATTGCCGGTATCGTTCATGTCCGGCACCGGTTGCACGCTGACGCCCTGTGGATAGCCGGTGGCTTCATTGGCCGGGGTTATCCACTGGTGCGGGGTTCCGTCGCTGATCCACGGCGAGATGCCGCCATGCAGATGCAGGGTGGCCCGGTTCTCGGTGTAGCAGCCGGCCGGTTTGGGCAGTTCGCCGCACATCGGGTTTTGGGGATCCATTTCCTCCATAGAGGCCAGATCCGGGGTCATACCGGCTCCCATCACCGTCGTGTCCACCGGCAGGAAGAGATTCCCGTCAGCGCCGGACGGCAGCAGATTGCGGAACTTGATGCGTACCGGGCGATTCTTGGTGGCGACAATCGTTGGCCCCAGGTAGTGGGGTGGCGTCACGCCGGTGTAGGTGTTTATGGGTTGGTCCGGGCCAATTAACATCGCGTTGGACAACGCCACCTGCGCACCCGGAACGGTGCTGGTTGACAGTTGCACATAGCCGCGCAACAGGGTTGGCGGCAGATCGGAGTGCATCTTCTGCCGGTATTGCACCAGGGCGATCTCGTAATAATCCGCCTCCTGGCTGTTGATGGTCACGACCTCCGGTACCGCCACCGGCAGGTACTGACCAAGATTGTTGGCGTTGGCTGCGTCGAGACCCGGCAGGCTGTCCACGAACTTGCGGATGCCGCCGGAGACCATGGCATGGGCGCTGAGATCCGCTGCCGGGGTGAAGTTGTTAACCAGGGCATCGGTGACCACTTGCTGGCCAATGTCCACCGCCAGCACCGAGGAGTTGCGGAAATGGAGGCCGCCCCAGGTTCGGGCGTTGACGATTTCGGTTCTGAGGTCAGCGGCGGTGGCGTAATGCCGTGTTGTCCCGGTAACGCTGCTGTAGAGATCAATCTCGATCTGCGGTCCGAAGAAATGGGTATAGACCTCGGCCTGGGCTGAAACAAAGGAGCCATGCCCGGCCACATACTCGGGGAAGTTCGGTGTCATCACCGCCGGCATCCAGGCGGGATCGACAACGGTGGCGTCGTTGCCATCCGTGTCGGCTCGCTGGATCGCCGTTACCGGCCGCCAGAAGTTGTAGGTGTATTTGGCGTCAAAGGTGGCGATCAGGCTGTCGCTGGCAACCATGTTGCCCATTGCCATGAGCCGGGCCGTGTCAAGCAGACCCAGGCCGCGACTGGCCGCGATCTGCCGGTAAGCGGCGTTGGTCTGGATGACCATGTTGGTGGTCCAGAAGCGTGCGACTTCCGTCTGTTCCGGCGTACGGGTCATGCTCATGGCCCCGCCGATCTCCTTGACCTCGTTCAGATCCGCCGCGTACTCAAGGCTGGCGAGGGCTGGTGGAGCACCAGGGCGGTACTGTGCCGGCGTAGCGCGCAGGAACGGTGTCAGGACGGCCATCCATGGGTCCACGGGCGGAGCCGGGGTGACACCGTCGGGCAGCATCATTGTCGGCTCCCAGACGCCCGGTCCCGGAGTGGGAAGGGTGTATCCGCCATCGCCGTTCAGAATGTCACCGGAGCGTAAGGCAATAATGCCGTCAGCCGCAGCCTGACCAAGGGCGATACCATTGGTTTTCGCGGGGCCATCGGCAATGGCGGCCAGCGAGGCGGCATACTTTGCGTCGAGGGTGGGCTCCATCGGCAGGGCGTTCTTCAGAATGCGATAGGCAGCCGTTGCCACCGCCGCCTCCCGGAGGTGTCGGGATCAGCCGTCAATTGGACGTTATAGGGTTTATAACCGCCCTCGATGGCGACCAGGGCGTCATAGACCGCGGCCTGGGTATAGCCCAGATAGACGAAGGCGGCCGACATCGAAATCGTTGACATCGGCATCGGCATGCCCGGCATGGGGGCGGGCTGGAGGATATCCTGGGCAATGGCGTTCCACTCGGCAACGATGTTGCCGGGCAGGGGGCTGTTGGCGTAGTTCGGGTGACTGAAGTAATGGGGCGCGGCGCCCGGCATTGGCATC
>DYPP01000153.1 GCA_020719845.1 Treponema denticola
CTTCCGCACTTGAAAAATCTACAATCCGAGGCAATTTCAAAAATCGGTTATTTTTGAAATTGCCTCTGCCGTTTCTCGCATTTCTTGCTAATCGCAAGAAATGCTACGAAATCAGCGCAGGTTTTGGTAGATTTTTCAAAATGCGTCTGCATTTTGAAAAATCCTCATCCGACTTATACTTTTTTTGGACGGACGTCCAGACCGTGGATCCGCACATCGTTTCGATCCTGCTGACCGGGTTTTCCGAAACCCAGGAAGTGATCAAGACCGTCGGCGCCGGCATTTTCAGCTACATCCTCAAGCCCCGGGATTCGGACTACCTGATCGCGGAAGTTCCTGGAAGAGCACCGACGGCTGGCGGCGGAACTTTCTTTGGCCACCAACGAGCGCCGGCTGCGCACCTTTTTTGAAGGCTCCCGGGACATGCTGTACATCGCCGCCGCCCAAGCCCTGGGCTACCTGAACCGGGGCAACAAGATCTTCGATCCCTTCTTCACCACCAAGGAGCCGGGCAAGGGCTCGACCTTCTATCTGCTGCTGCCTATCGCGGGTCCCCGGGATACTCCCGCACCGGCTCCCGCCCGCTGAGCACCCGCAGGGCGCCCAGCGCCAGGGCGGACATCTCGTTTTCCCCGGGGTAAACGGACAGCTCGGCGATGCCCGTGCCCAGGGCGGCCCGGAGAGCCTGCACCAGCCGCGCCGACCGGGCCATGCCGCCGGTCAGCAGGATGGCGTCGATCCTTTCGCCGTCGAAGGCGGGCACCAGGGAGGCGATCCACTTGGCGGTCTGGTAGCAGAGCGCGTCGAAGACCAGCGGATACTCCCCCTCCCCGGCGGCGGCTTTTTCGTCCACCAGGCGGAAGTCGGCGGTGCCCAGCAGGTCGATCAGGCCGCCGGAGCCCTTGTTCAGCCGCAGCAGCTGGTCCTGGGTATAGGCGCCGCTGTAGCAGAGGCGGATCAGCTGGCCCACGGGCAACGAGCCGGAGCGTTGGGGCGTAAAGGGGCCCTCCCCGTCCAGGGCGTTGTTCACGTCCACGCAGCGGCCTTTTTTATGCGCGCCGATGGAGATGCCCCCGCCCATGTGGCAGATGATCAGGTTCAGGTGCTCGTAGAAGGCGCCCCGCTCCCGGGCGTAGCGGTGGCCCGTGGCGATCTGGTTCAGGGCGTGGCTGATGGCCTTGCGCCGGATCTGCTTGAGCCCGGTGATCCGGGCCCGGTCGGCCAGTTCGTCCACCACCACCGGGTCGGTGATGTACGCCGGCTTGCCGCTGTCCCTGACCAGCTCGGCGGCGATCAGGGCGCCCAGGTTGGAGGCGTGGTCGCCGCCGGTCCCGGCCAGCAGGTCCCGCTTCATGGCCTCGTTGACCGCGTAGGTCCCGTGGGGTATGGGGCGCAGGAGGCCGCCCCGGGCGCTGACGGCGGCGATGTCCGGCATGCCGAAGCCGTTGGCCGCCAGAAAATCGGTCACCGCCTGCCTGCGGAAGGCGAACTGGGCCACGATCTTCTGTCCCTCGAAGGCCGCCAGGTCGGCGGCGGAGTGCTGCAGCTCGCCGGACACGATCTCTTCTTCGCCTTCAAAAATGGACAGCTTGGTGCTGGTGGAACCCGGATTGACGGCCAGGATGCGGGGCCGGGCAAAAAAGGTGTCCTTTTCCGTCCGCCGCCAGGCGCCGGCGCGCAGCAGCCGGAGCATGGACGCCTTGACCGCCAAAGCGATGTCCGGCGCCTGGGCGTCCATGGGCAGGTCCACCCCCCGGGAAGCGATGCCGGAAACGACGGTAAAGCGCCGGGCGTCGGGATACATCGTGCCGAACAGGTGGAAGAGCAGGTTGCCCGTATCCAGGTTGGGGGCGATGATGACGTTGTTGGGCTGCAGGTCGGCGTCGTGGATGCGCGGGTAGCGGTGGGCGGTTTTTTCGGACAGGGCGACGGAGATTTTGATCTCCGACACGATGGAAATGGACTTGTAGCGTTCGTGGCGCTCGATCCGGCGGGCCAGCCGGTCGGGGATCAGCTCCCCCGCCCGGCGGACCAGCTCCGGGCTGGGCCCTTCGTCGGCGCCCCGGTTGGAATAGCTGACCACCGCGCCGTTGATTCGGGGCAGCACGTCCTCGGGAATCAGGTCCCGGGCCGCGGCGCAGGTATCCACCGCCACCTGGGCCAGGATTTCGGGGGTCACCGTGGCGTTGACGCCCACGTCGCCGAGCACGACGATGTTGTGCGGGTAGACCCCGTCCTCGTGGCTGTCGGGCAGCACGAAGACGCCGACCTCGCAGGCCGCCGCGTCGGAACCGAGCATTTTCAGCAGCGGCCGGAAGTAGTCCCGGGGCTCGTGCCGCGCCCCGCCGACCACCAGGTCGGCGTGCCCCTGGACTACGGCCATGATGCCGAAGCCCGCCGGGCTGGACGCAAAGGCCCGGGCTTCTTCGACCCCGGTTGCCGCCTTGCCCCGCCGGCCGGCGGCGCGCCGCGCGTAGGCCTCCTGGAACTCGGCCACCAGGTCGGGCCGGGATTCGACGGGACAGAAGGAACTTTCGCTAAAGAGGAATTCCACCCGGGACGGATCGATGTGCGCCAAATCGGAGCGGATGGTCGCCGCCACCCGTTCCCGGGAGGCCAGAAAGACGGGCCGCAAGAAGCGGGGCAGGTCAAAGGCCGCTTCCAGCACCCGCGGGTCCTCGGCCTCGATGAACAGCACCGTCGGCCGGTTGCGGAGCAGGCCTTTGAGCTGGGTGTTGAACGAACCGTCGATGTCGAACATAAGAGCCTCCCGGAATTCAGGTAAAATTTCGGACCTAAGTATAGCACGGGAGCGGAGTTTTTGGGGGGGGCGGCGGCGGGACGCTCCGGCCAACCAAGGGCAGCCTTCAGATCGCCTCAAGCCAAGGCTGGGCCCGGCGCAGGGACAGGGATAGACACTTATAATCAAATGTAAGAAAATTCGAACTTGACAAAAAAAAATAATGTAAGCTTGTTGCGTATGCAGTTAAATAACGATTTCCCATCTTTCAACACTATATTAAAACTTTCCCAAAATATCGGACTATATAAAACCCTTTGAAATATACCTATAACTCCAATAACTCTAAGCCTTCGGTCAAAATGCCATTTGAATCCTGAAATTTTCGGAGACAGCCTCCCGAGTAACGCCGACGCGGGACAATTCCTTGAGCATATAGGGGAAAAAAGCG
>DYPP01000154.1 GCA_020719845.1 Treponema denticola
ATAAAAAATCACGTCCGAAAAATGGCAATAATCCTGTTGATGGCAACAATATTATTATATACTTTCTCCATTTCCTGGGAGGGCCCCGGTTTTTGTTGAGCACCGCTGTGGAATGGTGCGACCCTCCCCGTGCCAGTGATATGAAATCCCTTGATTTTTCGGTTCAGACAGACAGCAGCGTCCCGATAGGGGATCAGATTGTCTCGCATTTTCAGGACTTGATTCTGTCCGGGAAACTGCCCCACAACCATCGCCTGCCCAGCGGCATGCAGCTTGCCGAGGAGTGGGGATGCGGCTATGTGACCGTCCAGAATGCCCTCAGGCGGCTGGCAGACAAAGGATTGGCCCGCCGCAAACCCCAGAAGGGCACCTACGTCAACGCCTCGAACATTTTACACACCGTGGGAGTTCTGGTGGGGCCCGCGCTCAAAGATCCGATGCATGCGTATCATCGCGCCCTGGCTCTGGGAGTTGAAAACAAAATCATCAACCAAAAGCAGTGGCCGCCGGGGGTGAAGGAACAAAATCCGAAGGCCTTCGGACAGTGGGCCGTGCGGATTTACGACGATCTGCGCGCCGCCGATGATCCGGACTACCGGTCCGTCGGCCTGCACAATCTGCTCAGCGATCTGGAGCGGAATGCGTTTGCCGGGTTCGTCGTGATCGGGATTGACACCTCCCGGCTCAAGAGCCTGGAAATTCTCGACGGCAAGCCAATGGTTCTGGCCTCGATGGCGGAAGAAAGCTGCGTGCGATGGGATAACACCGATTTCATTCTTTCGTCCGTGCGCGTGCTGGCAGAACAAGGCTGCCGGGAAATGGTTTACTTCCAAACCGACGCCCGGACGGACACCCCTGATTGCATCAAGTTTTTCGAAATCTGTGGCGAGTTGGGCCTGCCTCTTCCCCAGCTGCGCTCCATTCCCGCCAAGTATTTGAACGCCGCACAAGAGCGCCTGTTGCAGGAGGTCGCCCACGACGAGGTCATCAAATATTTCCGGGAGCCCCCGCCCGCCCATCAAAAGGGGCCGGTGGGCGTCATCAGTTCGGATGATATCGTCGCGCAGGGCGCGGCTGTGGCGCTCCTGCGCATGGGGCTCGACCATCCCAAGAAGGCCCTCCTGGCCACCACCGTCAACGAGGGCCTTGCGGTTTATTACCCCATTCCGGTGATCAAATACGAACACTCGATCACTCGGGCGGTCGATCATGTGGCCGAATCCCTCTGGCGGTGTCTCTGCGGTGAGCCGGTCACGCAGGTCACCTTGAAGGGACGCCTGGTCCTCCCCTCCTCCGCATGAGGAAGGTGGGTCGGATGAGTCTCCGGGGATCTGGGTGGATTGTTTGGCAGGAGTGAGAGGGACGCGGGGGAAGTTGACGGCATCGTCCAGCCTGCGTTGCCGGATGTCGAAAGCGCGAAACACTTCGCACGCCGGAAATATCGGGCCCGCTGCCAAATTTCCGCTTTACAAGTTAATAGTATGCATTAGTATTTATGCCAAGAAAATTCTCTTTCGAAGCCACCTGGCGGGCAGGATCATTCTGGGGTTCTTGATGGGCGTGGGGGTTTGGGGGGCCGTCCCATCGGTTCGGGCGGGAGACGACATTTCGTTCAACTCGGAGGCGGCGGCGGAGCGGATTTTTGACCGGATGCACGAACGCTGGTTGCTGGGCAAAAGCCCGCAGGGAGGGGCCGTGGCGGTGCCGTCTATGGATGCGCTTGCCGGGAAGGGGATGCAGGGGCTGGTGGAGGGCGTTCGCGTTCCCTTCGATGAAGCCGGAGAGGTGGTGGTGCAATTCGAGCGGAAGCCCGTCGCACCCCATACCAGTTACACCGAATTGGGGAAGGCGGCGGTGATCTTTTTTGAAGCCAATGCCACGTCCCCGAACTTCGCCGGAGTCGAGAGGTTGCAAATCCGCACGACGCCATGATGCGGGGGCTTTCGCTGGTGGGAGCGGGTGTTCTGTGCCTGTGGCCCATGCGACTGGCGGGTGCCCCGGAACGCGGGGCCGCAGCACCCGGGGAAGTTCCGTCGTGGCAAGAGGGGCTGGTGACGGTCTTCACCATGGAAGGCTCCCTGGTTGGAGAGAATGCCCGGGGCGAAGGCACCCGGGCGGAGTTCCTCCGAAATGCCCCCGCGTTTTTCCCGGATCTTGCCCGGGTGGAAGCCCACGTGCCACGCCTGGTGAAGGGGCGGTTCGGCCAGGGGGTTCTCATCGAATATTCGCTTCCGCGCGAGCCGTCCCCGACCAATGCGATTCCCCGTGCCCGCGCCATGGTGGAGTCGTTGGAGGGCTTTCAGGCGCTTGGGGGAGCGGAGATCCTCCGGGTTCGCGGCCCCCGGGAGGGCTTCGGTGCCGTGGAGATTCGCGGAGGGGAGGGAGCCGGTGTGGAGAGATCTTTTGTTTGGACGGCCTCCCATCCGCCGGGCAGGGAACCCTCGCGTTTTGGTTCGCCCCCGAGGGAAATGTGGATTGGAGAACCCTCCTGCAACTTGGCGATGATGACGGGTGGAAGCCCGAGTTGCGGCTGGACCTCAGACAAAACCGGAATCTGACTTTGGTGCTGCCGGAGAAGGCGGGGGCGGAAGTGGATTTGGGAAAGGCCTTGGAGCCGGGAAGCTGGCATCACCTTGCCCTCGCGTGGGAGGGGGCGCACCTCGATCTCTTCGTGGACGGCAGGAAGGTGCTCTCGACCGACAAATTGCCGCAACGAGATCGCTGGGGGCAATTGACCCTGGGAGGAGTGCCTGCCAATACAAGCCCCGCCACACGGGCCGATGCGGTATTCGATGAATTTGCAGGTCGCTTCGGACCGCAACGCTCCTGTTCTGGACGCTCCCGCTGACTTCGTTCGGACGGTGGTGGTGACGGATGAGGCGCTGTTCCTTTTGGATGTGTATCGCTCCGATGCTCCTTCCACCGTGGCCTGGACCTTGCATCCAGGCACGGGGATCCAAGTCCCGGCGGAATGGGACCGGGCGGCGCCGCCTGTCGATTCCCCCGGCTGGAGGTTTCCGATTGTCAAAGATTGGCGCGAAGATCCCCGCCCGGGGACCGGTTGGCGGATCGGGTTGACGTCCGGTTCTCCGGCGCAGGAAGTCTTTCTCCGGACCTCCGTGCCATGCAACCTCTCTGCCTTTGCTTATCCCACCGGGCATCGGATGACCGGGAGCCGA
>DYPP01000054.1 GCA_020719845.1 Treponema denticola
GTAATGACCGTGGAAACCGGGCTCTGTTCTATCGCCCGCTTGAGAATGGTCAACTCCTGCTGGTTTTGTTTCCGTTCCTCAATGTCCCGGAACACCACCACCGTGCCTTTGACGGCCCCATGCTGAAACAGGGGCGTGCTCGATACCTCGACGGAAAAGAAACTGCCGTCCCGGCGTATGAAGAGGTCCTCGCCGTTGTAGGATTCCCCTTTGCCCAACGACTTGTGGACCGGACAATCGGCAGGGGGATACTCACTACCGTCGTTGTGTCGGTAATGCCACACGGCGTGGCTGTTCTTGCCCAGCAGTTCTTCCTGGGTATACCCCAACATCCTGGCCGCGGAGGGGTTTACAAAAGTATGTTCCCCCCGCTCGTTCAAACCAAAAATGCCTTCGCTGGTCGCGTCCAGGATGGAACGAAATCGATGCTCCGCGTCCGCATGGTTTCTGCCTGGATGGACGGCAGGCAGACGATTCAGGTTGCGTATGCGCGTATACAATTCCAAAGAATCCAGAGGTTTGAAAATGAGATCGACGGGTCCCAGCTCCGCGGCGGCTTTCAACTCGGCCCGGTCGGCGCGCGCATCGGCTACCAGCAGTATCGGCGTATCCCCCAGTTCCTTCTCTTGCCTGAGAAAAGACACGACGGAGCGTATCGGCGCGTCGAGCTGGGCGACGCACAGGATGATCAGATCGGGCTTCAGGACCGGAGCGCGCTCAACAATGTCCTTCCGGTCGTCGACGGGGAAAAATCCAACTCCCCGGAGTTGAACACCGGAATCGCCGCGTTCCGCACGGTGAATTCATCGTCGATCAGAATTATCGTCATGACCGGATCGTCTTCCTGCCCACCTTCATGGTCATACCCCTGCCCTGTAATATAGACCAGTACGACAATATATACAAAAATCCCACTTCCCGACAACCTTATTCGGACGGGAAAAACAATGCAGTCCTGTGCTGCCGACCGGTCGGCGGCGGTAAATAAAAAAAGGCGATGAATCCGTAAGCCGGGTTCTGTGACGCGGTCCCAGTCGCCTGGAACCGCGCGGCTGTCATCTATCTGGCGCCGCCGTTGCCGGCGGCGTCGACGCAGTCTACCCGCGGTACTTTGAACGGGCCGTTCATCCCGCTGCTCGACTTTGCTCCTGATGAGGCTTGCCGTGCCGCAGCCGTTGCCGCCTGCGCGGTGGGCTCTTACCCCACCCTTTCACCCTTACCGAAAACCGGATCAGCCTTGCGGCCTTTTCGGTTTTTTAGGCGGTTTGCTTTCTGTTGCGCTGTCTGTCGGCGCGCTGCGCGCGCCGCCCGGGCGTTGCCCGGCATCATGCCCTGCGGAGCCCGGACTTTCCTCTGACCACCGACCGCAGCCGCGCAGGCCAACGGTCCGTTTTCAGCGACAGCCGGATTCATCGCCATAAAAACCTTATTCGTCGTAGTCCAGATCGACTTTTCCGCTCTCTTCCTCTTCCTCGTCTTCCTCGTCTTCCTCGTCTTCCCCGTCCAGGTCGTCCAGGTCCGCCAGGCTCCCGCCCTCATCGTCGTTGAAGAATTCGGGCTCGTTCTGTTCCGAATCCTCATAAAAGAGAATCCGCGAACAGTAGGGACAAAAAACGATCTCTTCCCCGGAACGAACCCGGTTGGCGAATTGGGCGGGTAGTATCATGTGGCAACCCGTGCACACGCCGTTTTTTATGGCCACGATGCCCAGGCCCATTTTGTTGCGGATTATCCGTTCGAACTTGAAGAGCACCTCCGGATCCAATCCGGGGATGATGTCCTTTTCCCGGTCCAGCAGGTCGCCGACCTCGGTTTTTTTGGCGACGATCTCCGCTTCAACCCCCGCCCGGCGCTCCGCGTGCTCCTGTTCCTGCTGTTCGATCAGCCCCGCATCCTGTCTGAGTTCCTCGTCCATATCCGCAAAGACGCGCTCTTCCTTCTGCAGATCCTTGCGGTACTGCTGTTCTTTTTCCGAAGCGTCGCGGATCTCTTTGTCCAGGGCCTCGTATTCCCGCTGGGTGTTGATGGAATCCATGTTCTTTTCGGCGTGCTCCCGGGAACTTTCCGCAGCGGCCAGCAGTCCCCGCAATTCGGTCACCGCGGCGCGCACCCGTTCGAATTCCTGGTTTTTTTCTATAAAGGATTTTTTTAGACGGGCCAGCAGTTCTTCCTGCGTCGTCAGCA
The DNA here is from genome assembly GCA_020719845.1 of Treponema denticola. Classification (GTDB taxonomy): domain Bacteria; phylum Spirochaetota; class Spirochaetia; order Treponematales; family Breznakiellaceae; genus DYPP01. Next base: position 2,185 of record DYPP01000054.1, read on the forward strand.
GTTTGGGAATATCCTGAATGTCATGCTCAAGCACGATTTTCTGGGACAAAATTCCCTGCAGCGTCCGCAGCTTCTCAAAAACCTCTTCCATTACCATACCGTATACCCCTTAATGGTCTAAATAATCCTTGAGCTTGCGGCTCCGCTTGGGATGGCGCAGTCTCCGTAGTGCTTTGGCCTCGATTTGCCGGATCCGTTCCCGGGTAACGTTGAAGTACAGTCCCACCTCTTCCAGAGTCAGCGAATAGCCGTCATCCAGGCCGAAGCGCATCTTGAGCACTTCCTGTTCCCGGGGCGGCAGCGTGGAAAGCACCCCCCGCAGTTGTTCCTGCAAAAGGGTGAACGCCGTCTGGTTGGCGGGATTTTCAATGTCCTTGTCCTCGATGAAATCACCCAACAGGGAGTCTTCTTCTTCCCCGATCGGGGTTTCCAGCGAAATCGGCTCCCGGGCGACGTTCTTGACCGATTTGACGCGCTGGGCGGTCCAGCCCAACCGTTCGGCGATCTCGTCGTCCAGCGGTTCCCGGCCCAGGACCTGCATCAGCTGCCGCGACTCCCGGACCACCTTGTTGATCTGCTCGATCATGTGTACGGGCACCCGGATGGTCCGGGCCTGGTCCGAAATGGACCGGGTAATGGCCTGGCGGATCCACCAGGTGGCGTAGGTGGAAAACTTGTAGCCCTTGCGGTACTCGAATTTCTCCACCGCCTTGATCAGGCCGATATTGCCTTCCTGCACCAGGTCGAAGAAATGCAAACCCCGGTTGGTGTATTTCTTGGCGATGGACACGACCAAACGCAGGTTGGCCTTGATCAGCCGGTCCTTGGCGCTCTTCATCATGATCCGGCCGCGGTTGATCTCTTTGGCCATGCGGTTGATGTTTTCGATGGATTCCTCGAACTCCGATTCCATCTGGCGGAGTTTTTTTTCCGTAACCTGTATGTGGCGGATCAGCTCCTTGATTTCGTCCGAGGGCAAACCCAGTTCTTCTTCCAGCCGGGCCCGCTCGTCCCGGATGGTCAAACCCCGACCCAGGGCGCGCAGTTCGCGCACCGACCCCACCCGGAGCCGTTTTTCGATTTTTTCCTGTTCCTTTTTGTATTTTTTTATTTTTTTGGAAGCCTGCACGAATTTTTCGGAAAAACCGGCGATTTCTTCGGGGTGAATTTCCGCGTCTTGCAGGATGGGGATGATCTTGGCCCGCAGGGCGACCAGGTCCGGATCGTCAAAAATATCCCCGCCCCGCATGCCCAGCCGGCGTTTGCAGTCGATGTAGGCTTTCAGATCCGGGCCGACGATGCGCAGCGTCTCTTTGTAATACTGGTTGAGCCGGCGCCGTTCGGCCATGAACTCGGTGATTTCCTTTTTGGAAAGATTCAATTCCCGGGGATCTCTTTTGGAAAAAGCCCGCTGGGCGATGGAATAAAATTCGGGGATGATCATGCCGGATTTTTTGATCACCCGCTTGATGATGTTTTCCCCTTCTTCCATCTGCTTGGAGAGCTCGACTTCCTGCTCGGCGGTGAGCAGATTTTCTTTGCCGATTTCCCGGAGGTACAACCGGATGGGATCGTCGACGGACGATTCCTTGTCGCTGTAGACCAGGCGTTTTTTTTCCACTTCCGGGCTTTTCCGCGGTTTGACTTCGACTTCGTCCTCGCCCGCCGCCTCTTCTTCGATCAGTTGGACGTTGTTGGCTTCCAGCAAGGCCAGCACGATGTCGATCTTGTCCGTATTGACGATGTGCTCGGGAAGGAAATCCGACAGCTCGTCATAAGAAAGAGTCTTCTTTTCCTTCGCATATTCGATCAGCTTCGCGACTGCGGGGTCAAGCTGCAAATCCGTCATTCGTGATCTTCCTTAAGCCGACGCAACTCGGCATCAATATGTACTTTCTCGGCGAGCAAGTCGTCCAGTTCGCGTTCGGCTCCGTGACCGACGTTCCGGGCGACGCGCAGACGGATCACTATCTCGGCCATCCTCCGCTCCAATCTTTTGGCCTTGATCCGGGAGATGCCGTCCGCCACCAACCGTTCCGGCTGATTGGCGAACTCCCCGGTAGCCCCTTTTTCAAGCACAAAAGCCTTCAAGGCATCGTCGGTCAATCGGGACAACAAAGCGTCCATACCTACGGAATCGTTCCGATAGCACTCCTCCAGGGTAATGAATAATTCTTTGGCCGACGGATCATCGATCTCTTCCACCGAAAGGGATGCCCGCATCTGGGGATACAGCTGGTAGTTGACCGCCACGGCGATGAGCAGGAACAGCTCTTCGTTCATGCGGATCGTCGCCGTACCGGCCCCCGGTCTGGACTCGGACCGTTTCGGTTCTTTTCTCCGGGCGTAGTCCCGGCTGACCGCGCCCCGATCGACGCCAAAGGCGTCGGCAATCGCTCCGACGCACGAATCCCGGGAAACTTCCGATTCCAGGGTCTCCAGATAGGGAAAAAGAAACGCCGCCGCCTGAGCCTTCCCTTCGGAACTGTTTATGTCGTAGAGAATACGACCACGTTTCAATAGATAGTCAAAGTCATTTATAAAACATTTAGCGTTTCTTTGCAACGCCTCCGGGCCGACATCTTTTAAAATATCCGCCGGATCCTTGGCCGTGCCGTCCATGCCGGCGGCGATATCCACCACCGTACAAGCCAGGCCGTTGGCCCGACAGGTTAGGATGCCCTTTACCGCAGCGCGCTGCCCCGCGTCATCGCTGTCAAATACCAGATGCACCCGCTCGGCCCAACGCCGCAGCAGGCGGGCTTGGTCGTCGGTAAAGGCCGTACCCAGGGGCGCCACTGCGGTGTTCAGGCCCGCCTGGTGCAGGGCGATGACGTCCATGTAGCCTTCGCATACGTAGGCTTCTTTGGATCGCCGGATCTCGGGCAGCGCCAGATCGGCGGCAAAGAGGGTTTCCCGTTTTTTATACAGTTCCGACTCGGGAGAATTGAGGTACTTGGGGCCTTCGCCGGCCAGGAGCCGGCCGCCGAAGGCGACGGTGCGTCCCCTTTGGTCGGCAATCGGAAACATCAGCCGGTCGCCAAAAAAGGAGGATCGGGGGTTTTTGGCGGAAAAAAGCCCACAACCGGTCAGGAACGCTTCGGAATACCCCTTTTTTCTTAAAAATCGAAATAGCCAGGCCCGCTCCCGGGGCGCGTAGCCCAGACGGAATTTCTGGATCATCTCGGCGTTGACGCCCCTGTTTTTGAGATATTCCCGCGCCGGGGCGCCCGCTTCGGTGCTCAGCAGCAAATGGTTGAAGCTGATCGCCACCCGACGGTACAGTTCGGCTAGTTGCTCCACCCGGGACTCGGACTCCGGCGCCTTGCGCGGCGACGCATCGCCTTCGTAGACGACGGGAATTCCCATTTTCTTGGCCAGGCTCTCTACCGCTTCGGGGTAGCTGATTTTTTCCAGCTCCATGATGAAGCTCACCATGCCCCCGCCCTTGTGGCAGCCGAAGCAGTAAAAGAATTTGCGGTCCGGGTCTACGGAAAACGAGGGGGTTTTTTCGTTGTGGAAGGGGCACAGTCCCCAATACCGGCCACCCCTTTTTTCCAGGCGTACGTATTCGCCCACCACCGCCAGGGCGTCGGCTTTATCGTCCACTTCCTGTATCGTGGATTCGGCTATCCGGCTCATCGGTCGACGGCGCCCTTTTTCAGGTAGAGCACGCCGGCTTCAATATGCTGATCCAGGGTCTCCGAAAACCGATGCCGACCCTCCGCGGGATCGACCAGCCGGAAATAGAGGTACTTGCTGGGTTCCGGATGCAGCGCTGCCCCCAACGCCACCGCCCCGGGCGCCGAGATGGGACCCGGCGGCAAGCCGCGGTGCAGGTAGGTATTGTACTTATTCGGCAGAGAAATATCCCGATTGTACAGTACCTCCGGGTGCGGCTTGCCGTCGATTTCGGTGATGATGTATACCACGGTAGCGCAGGACTGCAGGGCCATGCCGATACGCAGGCGGTTAAAAAACACCCCCGCCATGAGCGGCGCCTCGTCGGCTACCCGGTACTCCCTTTCAACGATCGAAGCGACGACTACCCGTTCGTAAAGGCTTTCCGGGGTCAGTTTCCGGGCTTCCGGATCCAGGGCGTACAGTCTTTCATGGAACGTATCCGCCATGGTGGCGATGACTTCCCGAGCCGCGTAGGAACGGGGAAAAAGGTAGGTGTCCGGGTAGAGGTAGCCCTCCATGGTGGGGCCCGGCACCGCGTAGCGCTCCCTGGTCCGGCCATCCGCCGCGGCGCTCAAGAAATCTTCCCCCGGGCAGACGCCGGCGGCTTCCAGGATCGCCGCCGTTTTCCTGAGCGTGGCTCCTTCGGGAACGGTGATCTTGACCAGAAGCTGGCGGCCGCTGACCAGCACGGCCCGAATGGCCAGCGGGGACAGGGGGGGCGTCAGCCGGTACAGGCCGACTTTTATCGGTTCTGATCCGAGGCGGAACAGCAGATTCCAGAAAAGATCGGAACGGATCAGCCCGGCGTTTTTTAGGCGCGCGCCGACGGAGGCGGCGGATTCACCCGGCCGGACGTCGATCAACCAGGAAGCGCCTTCTTCCCGGCTGATGCCGACGACCGGCACCGCCGGCTCCGCCCGCTGATCGGTGGGGCTGTTGAAATAGATGCCCGCCGCCGCCGCCAGGGCTGCGAGTCCCAGCAGCATACCCAACGCGGCAGCGGCAAAACGGAAAAAGGCGCGTACGATGCGGGGCATGTTCACCTCATTAAGATAAATTCTACCCGACGGTTCCGCCAGCGTCCGGCGGCGTCGCCGTGGGGAACCAGGGGCTCGCGTCCGCCCAGACCGCGGGCTTCCATCCGCCCCGGTTCCACCCCCCGCCGCGCCAGAGCGTCCAACACCGACTGGGCGCGCTTCAGGGAGAGGGGCTCCAGTTCGGTCCGTTCTTCCCGGTCGGTGCCGGACAGATTGACCGCGTGCCCCTGGACGCTGATTTTATAGGACGGGTATTTTTTCAGCACCCCGGCGATGCGGTCGAGTATCGCCTCATTGCGCTGATCCGTCAAACCGTCCATCCCCGTCAGCGCCGCCGAAGAAGGGGGAAACACGATGGAAGACACCCGGATCTTGAGTCGATCGCCGTCGCGCAGCACAAAAACGTCGGTGGGAATGGCGCCGCGGACCAAACCGGTATTGCCGAGCACGTCCCTTACCCGGAGCGTGTAGTCGTAATCCTGAGCCGCCTCCACCAGTTGGCCGTCCAGGTTGACCCCATTCCAGGCAAACGGAGCGGCCGGCACGGTGGCGCCGGAAAAAACAGTAAACGGATATCCCGCGGGATCGACGATGGTCAGCATCCAGCCCGCCAGGGGACTCGGATCTTCGGCGCTCACGGCGATGCTCAGCGCGTCGTCGATCCCGTCCCCGTCGGGCGAAAACGGCAGGGGCTTCAGGTCGAGGGCGACCTGCGGCGGCGTGGAATCCACGGTTACGGTCCGGCTTTCGGCGCTGGCCAGGTCGCCTTTGGCGTAGCGCAACTCCACCCGGAGGCGGTAATCGCCGTCGGGGCTGGGTTGCCGGGCGTCGTTGAGGCCGTCCCAGGTAAGCTTTGCGGGTGGCGGAACGGCGGCTTCCCCGACCACTGCGGTTTCAGCACCCCGGGACCCGAGCAGCCGCACCCGGCGGCCTGCGGCGTCCACGACCGCTGCGCGCCAGAAGGCCAGTCCTTCGCTGAAAGAAGGAACCAGTTCGACGGTCAGGGCGTCGGCAAAAGCGTCGCCGTTGGGGGAAAAGGCTTTCTTGTCCACATCCACGGCCACCGTCGGCTGCCGGGCATCCAGAACTACCGGTTCCGAAATACTGTCGCGGCTGTTGCCCGCGGCGTCCCGAACGGCGATCCGGAGCCGGTACCGGCCATCCGGAAGCAGGCTCCCGGCTCCATCGGTCCCATCCCAGACCAGCGCTCCCGGAGGAGCCTGAACCCAGCTGAACCTCCGCAGCGCCAAGCCGCGGTCATCCAGCAGTTCCCCCGACCAGCGGGCGGCCTGATCCTGGTCGGCGGCGATGGTGAATTCCATCCGGTCTTGCCGCTGGTCGCCGTTGGGCGAAAAAAGGGAGGCTCCTGCGGTCACCGACAGCTCCGGCGGGGTGGAATCCAGCGCCGTCGACACCGGTCCGGACCGCTGGGTGTCTCCGTTTTCAAACGCAACGGATACCTGCGCCGTATAGACGCCGTCCGCCGCCGGATAGCCGGTTTCGTCCCGGCCATCCCAGGCAATGACCGCCGGCACCGGCGCCAAACCCCCGTAGCGGCGGAGCGTCGATCCTTCGGCGGACCGCACCTCCAGAACGTAGGACGCGACCCGGGGTCCGGCGGCGCCGGCGGGCTGATTGACCCGGGGATAGAAACGCTGCCGCTGAGTCCCTCCGACGGCGGTGGTGGAAAAGACTTCGCTTTCGGCGATCAGGGAAACCCCATAGCCGCCGGTCTCCACCCGGATCCGTACCGGTTCGGTAGTTCCCGTCAAACCCGCCGCGCTGGTTCCCTCCGCCTGGTAGGTGTACCAGCCCGGGGGAACGGCTCGTCCGTCGTCGTCGTTCCCGTTCCAGCGGCTTACGGGTTCGCCGTGGTTTTCAAGCGGCAGGATTCGGACGCTCTTGCCCGCCGCGTCGCGCACCGCCCCCCGCCAACCCGCTCCCGGGGACAGGTCGTGATACAGGACGACCTGCTGATTGCGGTCGAGGCGCAGCGTTTCCGGCGCCACCCGGACGCGGCCCTGGGGTACCTGGGAATCCACGACGAAGGCGTCGCTCAGCGCCGTGGGCTGGTCCCCGTTGCCGTAGCGCAAAACGGCGTGGAAGCGGTAGGTCCCGTCAGGCAAGGGGTCGCCGGAGGAGGTGCGGCCGTCAAACCACAGCTGGTCGGGCAACAGGTCCAGATTTTCCGCCGAACCCTGCCAGACCCGGCGAATCCCGGACTCGCCTCCGGTCAGGGTGATGGTCCAGGACTGCAATCCCTTGGTTCGGGAGGGCTTGATCGTCACCTTGAGCGCGGAATGCATCGACGCCGCGTCCGGCGAGATGGCCGCCGCGTCCAGGGTCAGGGCGACCGTGCGGTGAGCCGCGTCGACGCGGATACCGTCGCTGCGGGTGCTGAAGCGGTTGCCCGCAGCGTCGGTGGCCGAAAGTACGTACGCGTAGACGCCGTCGGCCACCACATCCCCGGCGGCATCCCGGCCGTCCCAGCGCAGGGTCGGCCCGGGCGGACCGTCCATCCAGCTGAATTCCCGGACCACGGCGCCTTTTTCATCCATGATGGTGCCGCGCCACAGCGCTTCCCTGCTTCCGGTCTGCTCGATGGTCAGAAAATCCCGCACCCCGTCGCCGTTGGGACTGAACACCCGATACTCCGCGGCGGCGAGCGTCCCGGAGGGCGGCGTGGCGTCCAGTTCAAAGCTGGTCTCCGTATGCCGGCTCTCGTTGCCGAACTCGTCCGCCGCGCTCAGGTGGAGCTGGTACCTTCCGTCCGGCATATCCGCCGACAAGGGCACCGCCAGGGCCTGCGGGAACGAGATCCCCCGGCGTACCCGGAACAAGCGGCTCCAGAAATCATCTTTCCCGGAAGGAGCGTTTTTGATGCCGGCGCTATGAACGGCTGCGCCGTCCGGATCAAAGACCGTCAAAGCCCAGCCGGTAATGCGGGATGCATCCTGCATGGAAAAGGGGAAAACTGCTTCATCCGCAATCAGGGGTGAAAAAACCGTCCGTCCAGCGGCGGCGATGGCCAGTTCCGGACCGGTCCGGTCCCGCTCGCCGGCGGAGAAAACGGCGGAGACTCCGCCGTGCAGAACCCCGGCGGAAACGGGCCGGACCGCCAGGGTGGGACTCGCGCCATAGGTACCAAAACGCAAAAAATCGGAGGCTTCCAGGCGCACCGACAGGGATGGACCCAGTGCGGGTTCGTGTCCGGCCTGAATGCTTTCCAGCGCGTAGCCGAGATCCACCGTCACCGTGGGTCCCAGAGCAAAGGAAACACCGAATCCGATGGCCAGATCGGCCAGGTGCGGAGCCGCCGCCACGGCGGAAAGGGAACAGGCAAACCGTTCCGTCCCGGTCAGGCCGGATTCCCAGAGCAGAATCGGGGTGGGACCGGGCACGATGGCGGACAGGCCGACGGTGCTCCCCCGGGGGGCTAATCCGGGCAGGTCGACCAAGGCGCCGATGTTTCCGTACAAACCCGTGGCAGGATTCCCGTCGCTCGAATAGGCGCCGGCCAGACCCAATCCCAGGGACAGCGCATCGCCGACGCGCCTGGAAACGCCGGCGGCAGCGGAAAAACCAGGGGGCACCGACCAAGCCGACAGGGTTTTGTCGGCAGCGGCCAGATCGGCGCTGAACCAGGACACCCCGACAGCGGTCGGCAGGGCGGCGGCCACGCCAAAAGCCCCGCCCACACCCCGCTGCGCGGCGGTCGGAAAAGCCACGGATACATTGGTGGAAAAAAGCGGCAGCTCCCGGTCAGCCGGCACCGCGGGGTTCCAGGCCGCCCAGCGGGGGTCCCCTCCGGCCAGCACCCCGGCGGCGCTGGTCGCGCCCAAGCCGGACAGGCCGCCGGGAACGGGCAAAAAAATACCCTGCGGCGCATCGTAGGCATCCTCAGGATACCCGGTCCCTCCGGCGGCCATCGACAAAAGCAGCATCCAGGCTAGACGCTTCATCGACGCTCCTCGGGCGGACCGGACAGCGCTTCCAGCTGGTCGATGGAAAGATGCCGGTACAGCTCCGTTTCGATGCGGCGCAGAACGGCGCGCTCGGCGGGCGTCAGCTCGTCGTCCCAGCTTTTGAGCCGGGCGTACAGGGTGACCAGCTCCGCCAGAGGCATGAACAAACCCGGATCCGACCGTTCTTCCATGTTAGAGGATGATCTCCGTGCCTTCCATCGCCAGCGACACCTCGACGCCCTTGATCGCCATGTGCTCCGTATACCAACGGGCGGACTGCAGAATGCCGTACAGCTTGCGGTCGTCGTAGGTGGGGTCATGATGGAAAAGAACCAGATGCCGGATCCCCCAGTTGGAGGCAAAGTCCACGGCCATGCTGAACGCGCTGTGGCCCCAGTTGTACTTTTCTATGGCTTCCCCCAGGGTATACTGGGCGTCGATGACCAACAGGTCGGCGCCCCCGAAAAAGACGGCATTTTCGTCGTTGCGCAGAAAATCATTGCTCGTCAGTTCCGTATCCGTGGCGTAAATGAAGCGCTTGATGCCGTCCGTGACCAGATAGGCGTAGGATGAACCGGGATGATTCATCTTTTTATGGGTCACCGACGCATCCTTGAGCACCACCGGCCCGGAAAGACGGTGAAATGCCTTTTTGGCGCCCATAACGTCCAGGGTTACCGGAAAAAAAGGGGCCATCATCTGATCCCGCAAGGGTTTTTCCAGGTTTTCCAGGGGAGAATAAAAATCGATGCTGACGCCGGGATCATAGGCGGGGCCGAAGAAGGGAAACCCCTGGACGTGGTCCCAGTGCAGGTGCGAAAAGAAAAGGTGGAACTTCTGCGGCGGTCGGTGTTCCCTGCCCGCGGCGATTCCCAGTTCCCGGATTCCCGATCCGGCGTCAAAAATCAGCACCTCATCCAGGCCGTCGACCCGGACCTCCAGACAGGGGGTATTGCTGCCGACGGTGCCGAACAGCCAGGGAGGCAGACCGGCCAAAAAGCGCTCCCGGCTGGCGGAGCTCCGGAGATCTTCGGGGGTTAGGCGTTCCAGTATGGCGGAAATTTTGCTTTTTACCTGATTGGAAGATAAAGGGGCCGGCAAAGAACCCCGCACACCCCAAAAACGGACGCGCATTAGCGGACTCCGCCCACCGGATCAGGGTCGCCGGCGCTGCACGATCGGTTCGGCTCGGCGCAGATCCAGCAGTCGTTCAATTTCCCGTGCCTCATGAAAAGCCCCCTTCCCGATACCCGGACACTCGGCTTTCGCGGCATCCCAGGTCGCCGGGGAAGCAACGATGGATTCCCAAAAAGGAAAAGACCGGCATTGCAGGGGACGGCCCTCGTATACCGTACAGCCTTCTTTCCAAAAAATGCAATCGTGGTTGGACTTTTCCTTCAACGACAATTGTTCCGTCCCATTCCCGATCGGTATCCAACGGCAATAGGCGGCCATAAAATCACTATAGCCCATACCAAGGGCCGCAACCAGAGCGGCCAGGTCCTTTTCGGACAGAAACACAAAACCGGGATCATAACGGCAGCAGGCGGAACAACGCGTGCATGAAAAAGGAAGGCCCTGGGTGTAGAACGGGGTTTCAGGCATATTCATTCCTAAAAAAAAGGGTGTATTTTGACCCTTTCGGATAAAATACACCAACAATTGGGGAGAGAAGGATTCGAACCTTCGAAGGCTGAGCCAACAGATTTACAGTCTGCCCCCTTTGACCACTCGGGAATCTCCCCCTGAAACGCTGCACGCCATCCCGGTCGGCTAAAGCCATCTCCCGGAGTCGAACCGGGGACCTCGAGATTACAAGTCACGCGCTCTAGCCGACTGAGCTAAGATGGCGTTTCGAACGAAGTGAACTATAGCGATACCGCGCTGTTTGGTCAAGCCTAAAGACCGCGTTTTCCGGATCTGTCGGGGCGCAGCAGCTCGGCTCCATTGCGGTAGGCGTGACGCGGCTCGGCCCGGGGTGGTAGATAACAGTGCACCAGGACACGGACCACGTGATCCAAGGCGCCATCGGTCCGCGGTTCGACGGCGGCAAAGAGCGCCAGATCCGCGGCCCGTCCGGTCTTGCGCAGGGCGGCGGCGGGGTTCATCGCGGTCAGATCGGCGGTAACGGTAAAAATGAGCGATACGATGTCCGCTTCCTTGAGTCCGTTGTCCGCCAACAGGGTATCGTACAGGTCGGCGACCTGGGTTTGCATGTCTCCGTTCTCGTTCCGGCACCGGGTGGCGCCGCGCAACGCGTATAAGCGTCCTGCTTGCATGACCTAAGTGCATAGCATTCGATCCCCGGGGCCGTCAACTCCCCGCGGCGGCCGCCAGGATAAAAGAAGAAAACATGGACAGGCCACCGCCCAGACCGAAAAGCAGAAAATAAGCCAGCGCGCCGCCCAGGAAATGGAGCGAACGCGTCTTGGCCAGCATGAACAGATCCAGCAGCAGGGCGTACAGGGCGCTGATGCCGAAAACGAAGCCCAGAACGGAGATCAGGCGCAGCAAAAAAAACTGGGTTGCGTCCATAAAACCCTGCACGGTACCGATGGCGTACAAAAAAACCGCCAGCAGGGTCATGCACAGCAGAAAAACAACCGTCCGGTTGAGCAGCAAAATCACCAGGGATTTTTCTTTAGGGCGTAAAAGTTTCATCGCGAACCGTACTCCTGGGACTGGATGGAACCAGCGCTTGGGCTTATCATGTAAGAGTCCGGTCTAAAAACCGGTTGTTTTCAGACCGGACGTAAGCAAATCCCGGCCGAATTGGCAATGTTGACGGGTAGACCTCAAAATCGGCGCTTTTCGGGGTCTGCGTATAGTATACTACACAAGGAAGGACCAATGCGAAAACCTTTTTTTTGGATTGTGTTGATACTCCTGCCCGCGGCGGCGGGGGTCTTTATTGCCGGTTGGGTGCAATTCGCGGTTCCCCCCGGAGCGTACGGGGTGTTGCGGTCCAAAATCAGCGGAATTGATCCGGGGGTGCTCCGCAACGGCGAATTCCGCTGGTCCTGGGAGCGTCTGCTGCCCACCAACGTGGTTATCGCCGTCTTCAAGCTGGACCCGGTGGACCGCACCCTGGAAGCGGCGGGGGAACTCCCTTCAGCGCACATCTACGCCGACCTGATCGGTACTGAAGGAATTTTTTCGTATCGCCTGTCCGGCCTCGTTTCGTATATCGTCAAAGGCAGCGCCCTGCCCCTGCTGGTGGCGGAAAAGGGCATCGTCGATCAAGCCGGCCTGGACCATTGGGAAGCCCGCGTCGGCGACGAACTGGCGGCTTACGCGCTGCAGCGGCTGCGCGTCTACGCCGAAGAACCGGCGGAGCTGGAGCGGATCGCCGAACTCGGTTCCACCCCGCAGCTGCGCGCCGACCTGGAAGGGGCTTTTCCGGACCTTGAAATTCTCAACTACAGTCTGAGCGTCGCCGCGTTTCCGGATATGGCGCTGTACCGTTCGGCCAAGGGGCTCTACGACGAGTACCTGGCCCGGCAAAAGGAACTTTTAGCCCCCGGGGTGTCGGACGAAGCCCAGAGAGCCGTGGCGCTGCGCCGGCGTCTGGATGAGCTGGCCCAATACGGGGACTTGCTGACCAAGTATCCGATCCTGCTGGATTACCTGGCCCTGGAATCAAAAGCGCAGCGCTAAGCCATGGACTATTTTTTCAATTTTGAAAAGTTGGTATATCTACGGGGTGAGCGTCCCGAGGGATGCATCCTCTGCCTGGTCAAGGACGGCAGCGACCAGGTGGTGGATCTGACGGTGTTCCATTCCGAAGGCTTTTCCGTTTGCCTGAACCTGTACCCCTACAACCCCGGACACCTGCTCATTTTTCCCCAGCGGCACGTCGTGGACATCCGCGAGCTCGAAGTGGCCGAGCGGGCCGCCCTGGACCGGGTGTTGGACAAGGCGCTGGCGGTGCTGGACCGAGAGTACCAGCCCGCGGGCTACAATATCGGTTTCAACATGGGCCTGGTGGCGGGGGCTTCCATCGATCACCTGCACCTGCACGTCATCCCCCGCTACCAGCGGGAAATCGGCATCGCCGAACTGCTGGCGGGAAAGCGGGTTTTGGTGGAGAACCCCCTGGATACCAAAAAACGCCTGGAAGCCGCTTTTCTGAGGCTCTGAGCGGCTCCGTTTCGGATCCTTACGAGCCCAGCGGCAGAATCAATAAAAATCGACCCGCCAGCGCCCTGATCCTGATATCGCCGGTTACGGCGACATTGCTGACGCCGTAGAAGCCGCGGTCCCAGGCCAACGCGTCCAGCGGCCAGCGCAAGCCGGTGCTTTCCGCTTTCCAGGGCCCTTTGCCCACCGGAAAGACGGACACCAGGCTTTCCTGAGGAATCCGGGCTTGAACCGTGTCCCGCACCAGGCGCACGTCTTCCCGGGAGCTGATCCAGCGGTCCGGCGCTTTTTCCCGGTCAAAGAGCGCCGCCAGCGCCAAAAGATGATCCATTCGGCCCCCGCCGCCGCCCACCAACTCCACCTGGCCGCAGCCTTGCTCCCAGAGCAGGCGCAACGCCAATTCCGTATCCGTATCATCCTTGTCCCGGGGATACCGCAGGACCCGATCCGGCGGGTACGCGGCCAGGCGGCTTAGATCGATTAAAGAATCCATGTCGCCCACGATCCAATCCGGCCGAAAGCCCGCGTTTTCCGCGGCGGTCAAACCCGAATCGGCGGCCACGACGACGTCGGGGGTACCCACCAAGGCCGATGCCAGCGCGGGAACGGGCCCTTCCCCACCGATGAACGCCACTCCCCGCATGCTGCCTCCCCTTTTCCGTTTCCGCAAAATTGTACTATAGTGGACCGCGATGAGCAATGCGCACGTACATCCGCTGGTCGAAGAAATCGCCGAAGTATTTAGCCGTAAAGGGCGGCAAGCGTATTTGGTGGGCGGCGCGGTCCGGGATCTGCTGCGGGGGGTAGCAGCCAAGGATTGGGATCTGGCGACGGACGCGCCGCCGGAAGAAGTGCAATCCCTGTTCCGGCGGGTCATTCCGACGGGAATCAAGCACGGAACCGTGACCATCCACTACAAAGGCCTGTCGGTGGAAACGACCACCTTCCGCACCGAGTCGACCTACAGCGACGGCCGCCGCCCGGACCAGGTCAACTACGCCGCCACCATCGAAGAAGACCTGTCCCGGCGGGATTTCACCATGAACGCCATCGCCCTGGACCCGCGCACCCGCCGGATCGTGGATCCGTTTTCCGGCACCGGGGATATCCGCAACCGGATCATCCGTTGCGTCGGCGATCCGGCGGAACGGTTTGCCGAAGACGGACTGCGCCCCTTGCGGGCCGTCCGTTTTGCCGCCCAGCTGGAATACGCGATCCATCCGCAAACCCTGGACGCCATCCCCGGCGCCCTTGCCACCAGCCGACGGGTGGCCGTCGAGCGGGTCCGGGACGAACTGGATAAAATCCTGACCTCTCCCCGTCCCTCGGCGGCGTTTCTTTTGATGGAAAAGACGGGTTTGCTGAATTTGTTTTTTCCCGAACTGGAAGGGTGCCGGGGGGTGGAGCAAAAAGGCTACCACCGCTACGACGTGCTGGACCATCTCTTGCTGGCTTGCGACGCCGCTCCCCGGGATCGACTTCCGGTGCGGCTGGCGGCGCTGCTGCACGACGTGGGCAAACCCGGAGTCCGGAAACAGGATGCAAGCGGCGTCTGGACCTTCCACCGCCACGAAGAAGCGTCGGAACGGACAACCCGGGAAATCATGGCCCGTTTCCGCTACCCCAACGCCTTCGTAGATCGCGTCTGCCACCTGGTGGCGGTGCACATGTTCCATTACGAGGATTCCTGGACCGATGCGGCGGTGCGGCGGTTCATCGTCCGGGTCGGGAAAGACAACCTGGCGGATCTCTACGCCCTGCGGCGGGCCGATGCGACGGCCACCGCCGGCGTGGTTGCCCCGGCGGACTTGAACGCCGCGCTGGCCGATCGGGTGGAGAACATCATTGCCCGGGATCAGGCGCTTTCGCTCAAAGATTTGGCCATCAACGGGGATGATCTGGTCGGCTCGGGCATACTCCGGGGTCCTTTGCTGGGCCGGATACTGAAGGAGCTGTTTGAAACCGTACTGGACGATCCGGGGTTGAACACCAGGGAAAACCTGCTGGCCATCGCCCGGAACCTCAATCTACGCTATCGGTCCTGACGGCGGTCAGGGATTCATAGGCCATCCTGGCGGCTTCCTGTTCGGCTTCTTTTTTATTTTTCCCCGTCCCGGGACCGTAGGCGGCGCCGTTCACGGTCACTTCCATCCAGAAAAGACGCTGGTGGTCCGGACCGGTGCGCTTCAGCAGTATATACGCCGGGTACGACCGGAAGCGGTGCTGGCTGTATTCCTGCAGCAGCGTCTTATAGTCTTTTTTATGTCGGTCGCTGAGCACCCGGTCTATCTCGGGTTCGATGAATTTGCGGACGAAGGCGTAGGCAATTTTAAAACCCCCATCCAGGTAGAGCGCGCCGATCAGGGCTTCCAGGGCGTCCGCCAGAATGGCTTTTTTGGTTCGGCCGCCGGATAGCTCCTCACCCTTGCCCAGGATGAGCAAGGAATCGATCTGCAGTTCCCGGGCGATGCCGGACAGGCTATCTTCGGAAACGACGACGGATTTGATCTTGGCCAAATCCCCTTCGCTCTTGCCGCCGAGACGCTCGTACAGGATGGTGGCGCTGACGGCGCCCAACACCGCATCTCCGAGGAATTCGAGGCGTTCATTGTTGGATTTATCCACCATTTCATTGGAAGCCGAGCGGTGCACAAAAGAAAGGTTCAAAAGCTCAACGCTTTTGAACCGTATGCCCGAGGCTTTCTGAAAGTCGGCGAGTACTTTTTTCCGTTGAGGACCTACCCTGACGATATCGCCGTCAGGGTCACTCCCCGCAGGACCAAAAAAACTATTTTTGCTGGGATTTGATGTATTCGTACGCGTCCCGTACCGTCTCGAACTCGTTGGCTTTCTCATCGGGGATGGAAATACCCATCTCTTCTTCGATGGCGTATACCAGTTCATAGGTATCCAGGCTGTCGGCGCCCAGATCCTGGCGGAAAGAGGCGTCAAGGGATACCTTGGCGGCGTCGATTTCCAGTTTGTCGGCGATCAGTTTCTTCATCTTTTCGAACAATTCATCCATGGTGCTGGTTCTCCTTGGTTGCCTGTGGATCAGGCTTTGGACTCGGGGTTGATTACCTGCTTGCCCCGGTAAAATCCGCACTTCGGACACACTCGGTGCGGAAGGACGCGGTTACCGCAGGTGCCGCACTCGACGAGGGTCGGCGCAACAAGCTTCATATTGATGGATTGGCGACGCCGGGTCCGGGCCTTGGACGTCTTGAACTTGGGAACTGCCATATCGAAAACCTCACTTCTGTCTGTTTACCCGAAGAGCGTGACATAATCTAGCCAAAGCGTCGGGAAATGTCAAGTCTGACGATGATACTTGTTTTTCAAGGCTTCTGCAACCCGGGGGGGGACCATGCTGGAGACGTCGCCGCCGAAAGAAGCCAGTTCCTTGATGGCCGAGGACCGCAAAACAAAATATTTGGGGTCCGTGGTCATGAAAATGGTTTCGATGCTGGGGTCCAACCCCTTGTTCATCATGGACAGGTCGAATTCATACGAAAAATCCGAGAGCCCCCGGACGCCGCGGATCAATACTTTGATATCCTGGTCGCGCAAATAGTTGACGATCAGCGAATCGCAGACGCCGACCCGGGCGTTAGGCCAGGGCTTGACCATTTCCTGCATCAATCCAATGCGTTCTTCGGCGGAAAATAGGTACTGTTTTTGCCGATTCACCGCCACCACGATCAACAGTTCGTCGAAAATGCCGCAGGCCCGTTCGACGATATTGAGATGTCCGAAGCTCGGCGGGTCAAAAGACCCGGGAAAAGCCGCTTTAAGCATGGTCCGGCCAGCATAGACGAGGCAAGACCAGCGGTCAAGGGTGGGTTTTTGCAGAACCGGTTTGACGGAGCGTCCTTCGTCGGATAGAATATA
>DYPP01000155.1 GCA_020719845.1 Treponema denticola
TGTCGATGGCGCCCCAAATCCGCGCTTAGTTGGCGGTTTGCGCGGGTCGGCGCCGGATGGCTGCGCCACCACCGGGCAGGAGGGGATCTTGGCCAGGACGAGGCAGAGGCGTAGCCTGAGCTTGCCCCAATAGACTGAAGGGCCGGTCTAGCCACCGGCCCTTCCTGGCGATCGCGCGCGGTCTGCGACACGCCGCTGACTGGTATCTCAGACCGGGCTCGTTCTGTCCAGAAATTGGCTCTGGCGGGGTGCACGGTGTGCAGTTCCCACGCTTCCGAATTCTGGCGCCTCGTCAGTTGCCCGGTATGCCACCAGGTGCTGCAGCTCTGCCCGGAGTGCGACCGCGGGCGTCGATACTGCGGTCCGGCGTGCTCCAGAGAGGCCCGGAAGGCTCAGCAGCGGCTGGCCTCCAAGCGGTACCAGAGCACCCCTCGGGCGCATCGGCTCCGGGCCGCGGAGCAGCAACGGAGACGGGAGCGCCGCCGGAAGGCCAAGTTTGAAGCGCAGATAGTAGCTCAACAGTCAGGGCGCTTAGCGCATGGAGCCGACATGGAAGGGAGGCCGACACCCGCGGTGGCCGCGGGCGCGGCTAGGGCGCTGGAGGCCCCTCCCGATGTTCCTCCCCTGGCAATGCACGCTTCAGATCACCACCGACGCAGCAACGCTACTAGTCTCGGACCGGTCCCGCGATCTTCTCAAGGCGAGGTTGGACCCGGAGCCACGGCACCCGAGGTCGCTGCTGACACTTCTGGAGGGTGTGAGTTTGTGGAGCGGGCACCCGCTCCGCGTTGCTCTCTGTGTGGAAGAGTGCTTCCGGAATGGGCCACCCTCGGCCCTCCTGGGCGACGAGCTTTGGCCCGCCGAGAGCGCGCTAGTCCAGTTCGACGTCGTGCACCCCGTCCGCCCCAAGCGCCTCGATGGTCTCGGGGATTTTCGTAGCATCCGTCGCCTTGCGAGAGGAGGAGGCTGATGATCGACAAACAGCTCGAAGCGGACATCCTCCGACTCCACAACGCGGAAGCGTGGAAGGTGGGGACGATAGCCTCCCAACTCGGTGTCCATCACAGCGTCGTGAGGCGTGTACTATGCCAAGCCGGACTCACCCCAGTCAAGGGAGAGGCTCGAAAATCGATGGTCGACGACTACCTCGATTTCATCTTGGAGAAGCTGGAAAAGTACCCCACTCTCCCGGCGAGCCGCCTGTACCAGATGGTGCGGCAACGTGGGTATCGGGGCCGCCCTGACCACTTCAGACACATCGTGGCCAGGCACCGTCCTCGGCCCAAGCATGAGGCCTTCCTGCGTCTGCGGACTCTGATCGGAGAGCAGGCGCAGGCTGACTGGGGATACTTCGGGACCCTCACCATCGGTAGAGCCACCCGCAAACTCTGGGCCTTCGTGATGGTGCTAAGTTGGTCACGGCAGGTCTTTCTGCGCTTCTACCTGAGCGCGGCCATGCCGAGCTTCGTCCGTGGCCATGTCGACGCGTTCGCCTTCTTCGGTGGAGTCCCCAGGGTCGTCCTCTACGATAACCTGAAGAGCGCGGTGCTGGAGCGGGCTGCGCATGCGATCCACTTCAATCCACGCCTGCTGGAGCTCGCGCGTCACTACAGCTATGAGCCTCGTCCCGTTGCCGTGGCAAAGGGCAACCAGAAAGGCCGAGTGGAGCGCGCCATCCGCTACATCCGGACCAGCTTCTTCCCAGCCCTGGATTTCTCCGGAATTGATGAGCTCAACCAGCAAGCGCTCGAGTGGATGACTCTGGTAGCTGGAGACAGACGCTCACGTGAGGACTCACGTCGGACGGTATCCGAGGACTTCGCGGAAGAGCGCACCCGCCTGCTACCCCTGCCAATACAGCCGTTCCCTGATGACGAGGTGGTCAGCGTGGAGGTTGGAAAGACACCATATGTACGTTTCGATCTCAATGACTACTCCGTTCCCCATCCCTACGTCAGGCGGTCGCTTGCGGTGGTGGCTTCGCTGGATGAAGTCCGGGTCCTCGATGGCGCTCAGGTTGTGGCGACCCATGCCCGCGTCTGGGATCGCGGTGTGCAGATTGAGGATCCAGCTCACATCAGGCCACTTGTCGAGCTGAAGCGGAAAGCGCGCGAGAACAGCGGAATGGACCGCCTTCACGCTGCAGCACCCAGCGCTATGCGCCTGCTTGAGATGGCGGCGGAGTCCGGCGCCAACCTGGGCAGCCTCACAGCTAGACTCCTCAAGGTACTGGCCGAGGCAGGCCCCTCCGACCTCGAGACTGCCATTGCCACCGCGGTCGAGCGTGGGCTCCCCACGGTTGGTGCGGTTCGCCAGCTCGTCGACCAGCAACTCGCTGAACGCGGACTCCCTCCACCGGTTCCCGTCAGGATTCCCGGAGACCACCGAGCGGCATCGGTGACCGTCAGAAACCACCAACTTTCCAGCTACGACAACCTGAAGGACAATGACCATGACAAGAACACGGAATAGTACGTTCGAGCCCGACGATCCTCGTGCCCGCCTCCACCGTTTGGGCCTCTACGGCCTCCTCGACCGGTGGTCCGAGTTGGCCTCCCAGCCGTGGGTCAGCCAACTCCTTGATATCGAGGAGGCTGCTCGCAAGCGGCGGAGCCTCGATCGACGACTGCGCAACGCCAAGATAGGCGCCTTCAAAGCTATGGATGCGTTTGACTGGTCATGGCCAACGGAGATCGATCGCCAGGCGGTGGAGGAGCTCTTCAGCCTCTCCTTTCTCGACGAGGGTACCAATGGTATTCTCGTCGGACCTAACGGCGTTGGTAAAAGCATGATCCTGAAGAATCTTGCTCACCACGCACTGGTGCGCGGCAACACCGTGCGCTTCACCACGGCGAGCGACATGCTCGCCGACCTCGCGGCTCAAGACAGCGGCAGCGCTCTCGCAAGGCGACTACGCCGTTGGAGCCTGCCCCGCCTGCTCTGCATCGATGAGGTTGGCTACCTATCCTATAGCGCCCGCTACGCCGACCTCCTCTTCGAGATCGTCACCCGCCGCTATGACGCAGGCAAGTCCATCCTGGTGACCACCAACAAGGCCTTCAATGACTGGAGTGAGGTCTTCCCCCACGCAGCCTGCA
>DYPP01000055.1 GCA_020719845.1 Treponema denticola
GCACTCTCCCACTGAGTTAATCGTCCATTTATATAACCATCACCGGGAAGGTGGTCTGCGCACTCTCCCACTGAGTTAATCGTCCATTTATACAACCAACCCGGAACACCGGGTGGACCACCGTTCCGGGCCACCCCGAGCCTAGCATCCGGCGGGCAAAATGTCAAGGATCTACCGACTTGCGGTCCGGCGGATCCGCGGTTCAGGGACGGCATAGTGTAAATAGAATATCAGCCGTATGATATTGTATAACAGTGACCCTTAGCACCAACTTCCGTGCTCCCAACGGTCTATACAAGTAGTTATAATACATACATTTATTATAAACAATATTCATTTCCCCGTCATGGCATGATTATTGCTTTAAGTAAAGCATGTTGAATACTGCCCTGATCAATGAACCTGCCGCCGCCGGGCGCCTGGACGTTCGGGCGCGAGCCTGGCGTTTTGATGAAATCCGGACCGAGCTGGTGCGGAAATCAATTCACTTTCTGATCGCCCTTACGCCGATGCTGGCCTCGCTGAACCGGCCGCTGACGGTCGTCGCGCTCGGCATGGGGACGCTGGTCTACGCCTGGGCGGAAACGCTGCGCTTGTCCGGGGTCGAAGTGCCCGTCGTTTCTTCGCTCACCGCGCTGGCTTCCCGCAGCCGGGATCGGGGACGTTTTGTGCTGGGCCCGGTCACCCTGGGCTTGGGTGCCATGCTGGCGCTGCTCCTGTACCCTTCGCCGGCGGCTTCCATCGCCATCTACGCCCTGGCTTTCGGGGACGGACTGGCCAGTCTGGTCGGCAAGCTGTTCGGCCGGTACCGTCCGGCCTGGCTTCTGGGCAAGAGCGCCGAAGGTTCCCTGGCTTGCTTCGCCGCAGTGTTCCTGTCCGCCTACCGGGTTTCCGCGGACCTCCGTACCGCCCTGACGGCCGCCGTCGTCGCCACCGCAGTGGAGGCCCTGCCGCTGGAAGACTACGACAACATCTTCCTGCCCCTCAGCGTCGGTTTTGCCGTTCAGTTCCTGTAGACCCCAGCCTTTAAAGGGTGTTGAAAAACCGCGGATGCGGGTTTTTCAACACTTTTGCATTGTCGCACTTTCGTACCTGACCGCAAGGTTTGGGTGCGATGGCAAGGCTCGTTGAAACAGCGACCGGCTATTTCAACAAGCCCCTACAGCCATAGATAGTAGCGGTGCAGCCGGGTGGTCACCAGCCAGGTACCCGCCACCAGGCAGCCCAACGCTACCGGCAGGGCGAGCCAGTTGTCCGCCCGGATCAGTCCGTCCCGACCCAGGAACAACAGTACCGAGCCCACGGCGGCGTGGCCGAATTCCGTCGAGCCGCGGGCGTAGGCGGCGACGATGAAACTGGACGCGGTGATCAAGCCGATCCCGATTTCCACCAACACGAACATGGAATTGTAGCCCGGAACCATCGTAAAGGCGCTGTCCCAGGACAGCCCGTCCATGGGCACCCCGCTGGAGACCATCAAGGCAGTGACCGCCAGGATCAGGATCAGGTTGCCGTACTTCTGGAATCCGAACCCCGCAGCGTAGACGCCGGAGATGAAGAGGGAGAAAAGACCGAAATGGCGGCCGAAGACCAGCACCCGCGCGGCGCCGACGGAGTAGGCGGTGGGCAATTCCAGATGGCCCGACAAGGGCGTGAGCAAACGCAACCCCTCCAGAGAAAAGGTGAGCGCAAAAAGCGCTAAAAACAGTATTTCCGAGGATTGCGTTTTTTCAAAAAACAGGTAAATCAGCAAGAGGCTGGCCAGCGCGTAGCCGACGGCCGCCAGAATGGCGATCAAAGGCACCAGCGGGGACGCCGCCAGCAAGGGCGCCGTCAGCAGCTGCAGAACCCCCGTGGACCGCTGGCCGGCTGCGGCCAGGGTGCCGGCCAGGGCGGGTAAAAGCCGGGTCAGGTAGATGCCGATCGGGATCAGGGGTAGAAAACTGATCATCAGGGAAATCAGGAACACTTTGTTTCGTGCAGCCAGGGTCATGCGACAAGCATAGACGATTCGTATCCATCCGCTCAAGAGTTCAATCGATCCGCCGATACTTTACAGGAGGAGCCCAGTATGTCCAAACGCTTTTTCAGGGTGATGCTCGCGCTGACGCTGGTCCATGCGTCGCTGTGGGCCGGCGATATCGCCGGCTTTGTCGATCTCGGTTTTTCTCCAGACGGCAAGAATTACCTGTTCGCCCAGTACGGCGTGGAATCCGCCACGCTGAAACCCTGGGCTGAGCTCTACCTGGTCGACGTGCCCCGCAACGATTTTGTGAAGGGCGGCAAGCTCTCCTACATCCACTCCGATCCGGTGGTGGCCGGCCAGGACGGTTCGGGCGCGCTCTACCGGCTGGTGGCCCGCAACGCGGCGCTGGCCGAACGCTTCCATATCGACTACCTCCGCCAGAGCCAGCCCCTCTACATTTCCCTGGAAACCGGATCCACCCCCGCCGGGGAAAGCCTGGTGGATTTCAGGGATTTTGAAGCCGGCGCCTCCTACAGCGCCGTCCTGGTACCCTACGTGGAAGGCTCCGGCGGGGAACTGCGTTCTTCCTTTTACATCAACGTGGAACGCACCGCCAAAGACGGAACCAAGAAAAAGTACGTCGTCGGCACGCCCGGGGTCAAGCGGCCGCTGGTGACGGCCTACCGCATCCACAAAGCGGTGATCGCCCCCCGGGACGGTTCGCTGATCTTCGTCATCGAAATGTACAAAAAGGCCGCCTCCGGGCACGACCTGCGCTACATGGTCGAGGCGTTGCGCTTATAGGTCCGCCGCCCCCAGCGGACCGGGATACTCGGATCCGATCAACCGCTCCACCAGACCCAGGACCTCAGGCGGGGGGAAACCCCCGCCTTCCATTTCCACGTCCCGGATCTTGCCGCCTTCCACGTTCAAGACCAAAACCACCGTTTTCTGTCCGTGGATGCGTACCCGCCGGCGGCGCTGGAAGGGCGGCGAAGCGCCCAGGACCCACTCCCGGCTGCGCAGGCGCCCGTGCCGGGGCGCAAAGTCCGCCGGGGGCAGGTCCCGTTCCGGGTCGATGGCCACGATGGCCGGCCGCCCCCCCAGGAACGCCGCGGCCAGGGCCTGCTCCACGTCTTCCGGTGCGCACTCCGGGTATCCGTCCGCCAGGTTGGCCACCGCGGACCGCACGGACTTGATGCCCTTGGCCTGCGTCAAGCCGGCGTCCCCCCGCAGGTAGCGGGACAATCGGGCCAGATCCGAGCGGATCAGCAGGGTCCCGTGGTGAAAGGACGCCGCCGCGGTTTGCCGGAAGGCGCTGCCGGAAATTTTCTTGCCCCCCAGCAGCAGGTCCAGCCGGTCGTTGGTCTCCGCCGCTATGCCCAGGCGGGCCAGGGCGCGGAGGACGATGCGGATGTTTTCCCGGCGGTCAAACCCGTCCGGGGGACCGAAAAAAGTAAAACAGAGGTTGCCCCTATCGTGCCAGACCGTTCCGCCGCCGCTCTGCCGGCGGGCCAGGTCTACGCCGTCCGCCTGGAGCGCCGCCAAGTCGCATTCCAGCCAGGGGTTCTGGTAGCGGCCCAGCACCACGGCGTCGCGGTTCCGCCACAGGTACAGCCGCCGTTCGCCCGGCTTCAGCCGCTGCAACAGGCAGTCTTCCAGGGCCAGGTTGGCAAAGACGTCGTCCGAGACGGAGCGGACGACCGGCGCGTCCAGGTCAGGCATCGGGTTCCAAGGGCCGGAGCAGCTGGTAGACGGGCCCCTCTTCTTCGTGCAGGTAGCGCAGGTAGAGCACCGGTTCCAGGGCGAATCCCTGCCGGAGGGCGTCCTCTTGCTGTTCCCGGGCCAGGTCGGCCAGGGTATCCCCGTCGATCCGGGCACGGACCTGCACAAAGCGGTAGCGGCCGGCGGGGATGACGACCGGTTCGCCCTCCGGCGCGCCCTCCGCGACGCCGCGGCCGGTCAGCCGGAGAGGGAGCCGCCGGGAATGAGCTTCCGGAGGCGCCGCCGCGACCCGATCCAGGGCAAAACAGAGCACGCCTTCGCCGTCTTCGGGCAGGGGAAAGGCCGCGGCATCCCCCCGGCGGGAGTACACAAAGGGCGCGCGCAGGTCGAGGGTCAGCATTCTCAGGGTGGACATGGTCCGATTTTACCCTGAATCGGTCCGCATATTGAAGCGCCTTGCCGCGCCGGGCCGTACTGGGTACGGGAGGACCGGATGAATAAAAAGCACTTTTCCCGGGTCTGGATCGGACTGGCCGCCATTCTGGCAACGGCGGTCGGCTGTTCTTCGGAGACCGTTCTGGAAGACCTGGCGGGGGTCCACGCGGAGGGACCCGTTTTTCTCGGCGCCCGGGCGGTCAGCGCGACCAGGGTGGAATTTTCGTTCAACAAGGAGGTTGCGGTCCAGGCGCTGCGCCTGGATTCGGGCGTGGCCGCCGAGACGCTGGAACACGGCGCGGTGGCCGCGGCGATCTTTAGCCAGGCCCTGCCCGAAGGGCAACGCCTGATCGCCGACCTGTTGGTCGAGGACGCCCAGGGGAATACCCTTACCGTGCTGACCCCCTTCACGGCGCGCAACGACCGGATGCCCCGGCTGCGCATCACCGAAGTCCGCACCGAGTATTCCAAACCCAAGGTGGAATTGGTGGAATTCCGGACCGAAACCGCGGGCCAGGTCGGCGCGCTGCGGCTGGTGTCCAGCGAACGGGGCTTGGAAGATCCGCTGTTCACCTTTCCTCCGGCGGAGCTGGCCGCCGGCGAGTACGTGGTCCTGCACCTGCGGACCCTCGATCCGGCATCCCTGGACGAAACCGGCACGGATCTGAGCCTTTCCGTGGGCACCGAAGCCGGGCCGGCCCGGGACTTCTGGCGCCCGGGGGCGGAAAAACTGGTGCGCAAGACCGACGCCCTGGCCCTGCTGGACCAGGACGGCCGGGCTCTGGACGCGGTGCTGCTGAGCGAGACCGCAGACGCGGCGTGGACCAAGGACACCCTGTCCCGGGCGGCGACGGTCTTTGAGGAGGGACTGTTCTGGAAAAAAGAGACGGGGGAAACGGGTCCGCTGCTGCCCGCGGACGCCGCCGACAGCCGGGGGACTACGGCCACCCGGACGATCTGCCGGGATGAAGCCGTCGCCGACAGCGACACCCGGGCGGACTGGTACGTGACCGTGACCGGCGGCGCCACGCCGGGCGCGCCCAACCGCACGGACCGGTACGTACCTTAAATCAGATCTTTGAAGAGATTTTCGATTTCGTGCTTGGGCAGGGCGCCGACCTTCTGGCGCACCTTTTTGCCGTCCTTGTAGACCAGCAGCGTGGGAATGGAAATGATGCCGTGCTGGCCCGCCAGTTCGCCCTGCTGGTCCACGTCGACGTTGCAGACCTTGAGGCGCCCGGCGTACTGCACGGCCAGCTGTTCCACCGTGGGACCGATCATCTTGCAGGGCATGCACCACTCGGCCCAAAAATCGATCAACACCGGAAGTTCCGATTGCAGCACCTCGGCGTCGAAATTATCGCTGGTCAGAGAAATCTCCGCGCTCATTTTGGCTCCTGTAGGGGGGGACCTTGAAAACAAGGGATTTCAGAATTGCCCTTAACTTTGTCCGTGCGCCGACTATACACCAAAGCCGGGCAGAAGGTAAAGCGCGCCCGGCCGTCTCCGGGGCCAACTTGTACGACCCGGGATCAATGGAATATACTGGTAGTCCATGTTGGCATCTTTTTTACCGATTTTATTCACCATGTTCATCGTCGTCGACCCCTTCGGGCTGGTGCCGATGTTCATCGGGCTCAGCTCCCGGCTGGACCAAACTGAAAAAGACCGCACCATCCGCAAGGCCGTGGTGATCGCCTTTCTGGTGCTGGCCCTGTTCATCCTGGCCGGCAAGGCGCTGCTGGGACTGCTGGGCATCGAACCGGGGTCCTTCTTCATCGCCGGCGGCGTCATGCTGTTCATCGTGTCCCTGGAAATGCTCTTCGGCCAGCCCGACAAGTCCAAGGTTTCATCCCGGGAACTGCACGCCGAAGGGCATCAGGAAGAACCGACTTCCATCGCCGTGTTTCCCCTGGCCATACCCATGCTGGCCGGTCCGGGGAGCATCACCACCATTCTGCTGTATACCGGCTCGGAGACGCGGCTTGCGGTCACGATCGGCATGCTGTTCGTATCGGTTCTGCTGACCCTGGCCGCCGCCGCTCTGGCGATGAAGGCTTCTTCCCTGATCCTGCGGGGACTCGGCCGTACGGGGGTATCCGTCATCGAACGGATCATGGGCTTGCTGCTGTCGGGCATGTCGGTGCAGTTTATCTATAATGGGCTTGAAAAATTGGGAATCATCGGAGGGACTGTTTGACCAAGTCGATCGAATTGCTGGCTCCCGCAGGGTCGCCTGAGGCGCTGGACGCGGCGGTGGCCGAAGGGGCGGACGCGGTATACCTGGGGCTCAAGAATTTCAACGCCCGGCTGCGGACGTCCAACTTTGCCTATTCCCAATTCGAGGCCGCCGTCCAGGCGCTGCACCGGCAGAACCGGAAACTCTACGTTACGGTGAACACGGTTTTTGAACAGCGGGAAGCGGACCGGATGTTCCAATTTCTGAAATACCTGGCCCTCATCGGTCCGGACGGCATCATCGTCCAGGATTTCGGCACCGCCAAAATGGCGCACGACCATTTTCCGGCGCTGAAACTGCACGCCTCGACCCAGATGAACGTCGCCTCGGTGCGGGGGTCCAACCTGCTGTCCAAGTTCGGCTTCAACCGGGTCGTGCTGGCCCGGGAGCTGGACCTGGAGGAAATTCAGGGCATCAAGGAAAATTCCGGCGTGGAACTGGAAGTCTTCGTGCACGGCGCCCTCTGCGTCAGCGCTTCCGGGCTGTGCCTGTTTTCCAGCTACCTGGGGGGCAAATCGGCCAACCGGGGCATGTGCACCCAGGCCTGCCGCCGGCTGTACCACTCCGGCGACGACCGGACGGGCTACTTCTTCAGCCCCGCAGACCTGCAGCTGATCCGCAAGGTGCCGGACCTGGCCGATAGGGGCGTGGCGTCCCTCAAAATAGAAGGCCGGATGAAGAGCGCCGAATACGTGGGCACCGTCGTGGCCGCCTACCGGCATCTGCTGGACGGCCTGGACGGGGACCGGGAAAAGGCGCTCCGGGAAGCGGAACGCATCCTGCGCAACGATTTTGCCCGGACCAAGACGACGTATTACTTTGACGGCAACGGCCCCGGAGACTGGCTCAACGCCGACCAGGCCGGGGGAACGGGAATCCCCCTGGGCAAGATCCTGCGCGTGCGGGGCGTGGGCGAAGGCCGGCAGGCCATGGTGGCCAATACGGGAATCCTGCCCGCCCGGGGCGACTCGGTCCGGCTGCACCGGGCGGACGATTCGGACCGCAAGTCCCACAAGCTGGCGACGGTGGAAGCCGAAGGGCCGAATTCCTTCTGGATCTCCATCCCCGAAGGCTTCGACCTGGGCGACCAGGTCTACCTTACCCAGACCAAGGCCATGACCAAACGCCACCCATCGGTTCTGCCCCGGGACCTGGCGCCCTTCCGGCGCCTGCCCGGCCGGGAAACCGTGTCGCCTCCGGACCTGCCGCGGCTGGAAAAAGCGGACCGCGAGCTCTTCCCGGAGGGCGTCTACGCCGCCGTTTCGCGCCCCGAGGACCTCTACGTCCTGCAGTCCCAGCGGCCCATCCGCGCCCTGCTGGCCTATACCCGCCGTACGGCCCGGCGCATTCTGGACGATACCGGCGACCCCCTGCCCTTTACCCGGGGCGAACTCATCCTGGTGCTGGACCCCTACTATCCCCAGCGGCTGGAAAAAACCCTGACCGAAGAAGTGCCCCGCCTGCTGGCCCTGGGCTACCGCCAATTCGTGGTCAACAACCTGGGCCATTTTGCCCTGTTCCGGGGCACCGACGCCCGGATCATCGCCGGCCCATACCTGTATACCTTCAACACCTGGTCCTACGCCTTCATCGCCGCCCAGGGGAGCAATTTCCTGACCACACCCCTGGAAAACAACCGGCAGAACCTGGAGCGCACCGTGCCCGCGGAGCGCCGGCCGACCACCTTCGTAACCACCTTTGCCTACCCGGCGCTTTTCCGGATCCGGGCCGATCTGGGGCAACTCTACGATTTTGACCGCTTTTCCGACGGACGGGAAGAGAACTTTACCCTCATCAGCGGCGAAGACGGGTCCCTGGTGGTGCCGGAGAATCCCTTTTCCATCGTCGACAAGATTCCCTTTTTGAGGGAAGCCGGATTTTCCCGGTTCATTCTGGATTTTTCCGGGCCCGCCCTGAAAAAGCTGGACTACAAGGACGTCATGAACGCGGTCAAAACCGGCGCTCCCCTGCCCAACACCACGCGCTTCAACTGGAAGGACGGTTTTTTTTCCACCGAAGAGCCTGCGGGCCGGTCCGGCGCCCCGGGGGGGACCTTTTTCAAGACCGCAGCGGCTCCCGGCAAGGGCGCCGCAGCCGTAAAATCTAGAAAACCGGCACCTCCGACTCCACGGCCGGCACGGCCTCCGAAACGTCCTCCCCGGGCATAGCTTCTTCCGCCAGGGCTTCCGGGAGCGCCGTTTCGCCTTCCTTCTTGAACTCCGGGCGGAATTCGACGTGTTCGGCCACGATCAATATTTTGGACCGCGGCTTGCCGTCGGAACCGTTCCAGCGTTCCTGCTTGAGCCGACCCACGACGCGGACGCCCCGACCCTTGTGCCCCAGGTTGTTGACGTTCTCCGCCAGCCGCGACCAGGTTTCGATTTCAAAGAAACCGACTTCCTTTTCGTAGCCCATATCCTGCTTGTAGAAGCGGTTCGACGCCAGGCTGAAGGTGCACACCGGCGTGCCCTTCGGGGTGGAGCGGAAAAGGGGGTCCCGGACCAGGTTCCCTTCGATCAGAACAGAATTCAGCGAGTTCATACGTGCCTCCCGACAAAAGTGTTCGGACCCAAACGGGTTCGTAGAATAACACCCTCCATACGGGTCCGGAACGC
This sequence comes from Treponema denticola, assembly GCA_020719845.1. GTDB lineage: Bacteria > Spirochaetota > Spirochaetia > Treponematales > Breznakiellaceae > DYPP01. The sequence continues at coordinate 8,981 of DYPP01000055.1, forward strand.
GGGGCGCTTTAATGGGGAAAGAAAAAAATCAGATTTTCAGCAACAATGAGTCCGCTCCAAAAACCGGTTGTTTTTAGATTTGACTCAATAATTTGGCGATGTACAGGTGAATGTACAGCCGGAGCGATTCCCGGGCGGGCAGTTTTTGCAGCGTCGGCGTCTCGGCCAGGGAATCGGAAAGCTCGGTGATCCGTTCCGCCGTGAACGCCGCGGAACGGAGGGTCCGGATGGTGCGCCGCAGGTAGTCCCGGATCAGGGAGTTGACGTCTTCGGTCAGGTTCTCCTTGGCTTCGACGTTGATCAGGCGATTCCAGCGGTCCTGCAGTTCGAGCAGGTAGGAATCCGGGGTATACCCCTCGGGGACCAGCCGGTTCTGCGTTTTTTGGGCCGCCGCCTTGAAGGCCTGCCGCCGGGCGGCGGAAGCGGCGGCGCCGTTGGCCGGCAGGGATTCGGCATCTTCGGCGGGTTCTTCCCGAACATCCCGGACCGCGCGGACCGTCCGGATTTTGCGCGGCTTCCTGCGTTTGCCCCAGCTCTTGAAGAAGGCGATGATGCCGGAGATGACCGGGATGGTCAGCCAGAAGGGCAGCAGCATGCGCACGTCGGTGAGCAGGTCCTTGCGCTTGATCAGCAGCAGTTCGCTCATCGGCGCCAGAGTGCCCTTGTAGAAAAGCCGGCCCGCCTCGGGGATACCGTTCTCCGTTCCCGCCAGTTCTTCGTGCACCAGGTACAGCTTCTGATCCTCCAGGACGGCCATCAGCGCCGGGCTGAGGCCGGCGCCCAGTTCGGCCAATTCCTGCTCGAATTCCTGATCGTCCTCCATGGCCGGTTCGGAACGGTAATCGCCCATCAGCTTGTACCAGCGCTGGGACAGGGCCGCCTTGACCCGGGGACGCGCCTCCCCGAGCAGGCGGACGCAGAGGGGCAGCATCCGCGACTTGCGCACGAACCAGCGCTCACCGCCGATGCCGTGCAGGATGAGCAGTTCCGGAAGCTGTTCCGGCCCTGCGGCGGTGGTGGTCTTGGACTTGATGTAGGCTTCCAGGGCTTCCTGCGTGTACTGGCCCAGCAGGGGAATGCCCTTGGTATCCGGGAAGCGGATGATGTCGTCCAGGGTAAAGAAGAAGGGCGCCTTTTCGAGCTGCAGCTCCAGATTGCGGAAGGCGGTTTCCGCCTCTTTCTGCCGGGTCACCTTGCCCTTGTAGTAATTGTTGAATATTTCCACGACCAGCACGGACTGCAGCACCGCAGTATCTTCCGCCAGCCGGTCGTTCTTCTTTTTGATGTCCCCCTTCACCAGACTGGTGAAGTAGGCCCAGAAGGGAAAAGAAAAATCCCCCGCTTTTTCCAGGTCGTTGAGCGCGTCGAAGGGCCGGACCAGCAGCTGGTTGAGGGCTTCCTTGAGCTGGGATTCCTTGCCCTGGAAGGCCGGAGCCAGCTTGTGCTGCACGTATTCCTTGTTGTTGTGGCTGCGCAGGTACTGCCTGATCTTCAAGAGCGACAGTTCCAGCAGCCGTTTGGGTACCATGGGAGCCAGAATCAGCACCGAGCCGGATCCCTCGGGAAACACCACTTTCAGGATCGGCAGGGGCGTTTCTTGCGGCGCCGCCAGGTAGGGACCCAGATCCAGTTCCAGGTTGATATTTCTGATCAACGTAGCCGGCAGGATCAATTTGAGCGCCGTCTCGTCGGGAAAGGGCAACTCCGGACTCTCTTCCGCCGCCTTGTAGGCGTGCTGGATAGCGTCGACGTAGAAGTGCGGGATGGTGACCAGGGTGCCCTTTTCGTTGGTGTAGAGCACGCACTTGCCTTCTTTGGACAGACCCGGCAGTTCCGCCCAGACCTTCCGGCTGGTATCCTGGGCCCAGAGTCCCAGGTCCGGCCGTTCCGCGGCGTGGCGTTTGGCGTATTTTTCCAAAAAGACGATGAAGGAGTCCACCGCAATGTCCGGCGCGTGCGTCCTGTTGGCGTAGAATCTGAGGATGGTATACAGGTCAGCGCTCTGACTCATGTCTTGATGATAACCGGAATCGGGCAAAACGGCAATCATCCGCCGGAATTCTGTGGTCCAGCGGGCCGCGGGCGGTTATACTGGCCCGCAAGGGGATACGGCAATGTGTGGAATCGTAGGTTATTGCGGGCCGAAGAAGGCTGAAAGCGTCCTGCTGGATGGTTTGAAACGTCTGGAATACCGGGGTTACGACTCGGCGGGCATCGCCGTGCAGACGGACGCGGGCATCCTGGTGCGCAAACGGATCGGTAGAATTCAGGATCTGCGGACGATTGTGGACGCCACGGTAAGCGGCGCCTGCGGCATCGGCCATACCCGCTGGGCCACCCACGGCGGGGTCACGGACCGCAACGCCCATCCCCACTGCGACGGTTCGGGCAAAATCGCGGTGGTGCACAACGGCATCATCGAAAACTACCCCGCCCTCAAGACCCGGCTGGAAGCCGAAGGGGTGGTCTTCAAGAGCGAAACCGACAGCGAGGTCCTGGCCCACCTGATCGCCCATTACTACGAGGGCGACCTGGAAAAGGCGGTGCGCTCCGCGCTCCGGCAGATCCAGGGCACCTACGGCATCGCCGTGCTGCACGCCGACGAACCAGGCCGCATCGTCGGCGCCCGGCATGGTTCGCCCCTGGTGCTGGGCATCGGCGCTTCCGAGTTGTTCCTGGCTTCCGACGTCAGCGCCATCATCGCCCATACCAAGCAGGTGGTGTACATGGAAGACGGCGAGATCGTATCCCTGACCCGGGACGGCTACAGCATGACGGATATCCACGACCAGAAGGTGCACAAGGAAGTGGATGAGGTCACCTGGGATCTGGAAGCCATCGAAAAGGACGGTTTTGCCTGGTTCATGGAAAAGGAAATTTTTGAACAGGGAGATTCCATCGCCCGCACCCTGAGCGGGCGGCTGGACGCGGAATACGCCACGGGCAAGCTCGGCGGCCTGAACATGAGCGGCCGGGAACTGCTGGCGGTCAAGCGCATCAAGATCGTCGCCGCCGGAACCAGCTGGCACGCCGGTCTGGTGGGAGCCTACCTGCTGGAATCGGTGGCCCGCATTCCCGCCAGCGCCGAACTGGCCAGCGAACTGCGCTACCGGAACTCGGTGGTGGAGCCGGACACGGTCTATTTTGCGGTTACCCAGTCCGGGGAAACCGCGGACACGCTGTACGCCATGCGGGAATTGAAGCGCAAGGGCGCCCGGGTGCTGGGCATCTGCAACGTGGTGGGTTCCACCATCGCCCGGGAATCCGACGGCGGCGTCTACACCCACGCCGGGCCGGAGATCGCCGTGGCCTCGACCAAGGCCTTTACCAGCCAGCTGGCGGTATTCTACGTCTTTGCCCTGCTCATGGCCCGCATGCGGGACATGTCGGTTTCCGCGGGGCTCCGCTATGCCAGGGAGCTGCAGTCCGTACCCGACAAGGTGCGGGAAGTCATGCAGCAGCGGGACCATATCCAGGCCCTGGCCAAAAAATACTGCCGGGCCCGGGATTTTCTCTTCCTGGGCCGGGGCCTGGAGTACCCGGTAGCCCTGGAAGGCGCCCTGAAGCTGAAGGAAATCTCCTATATCCACGCCGAAGGCTATTCGGCGGGGGAGATCAAACACGGCCCCATCGCGCTGGTCAACGAGGAAACGCCCAGCATCTTCCTGGTGCCCGACGACGCCCTGCGGGACAAGGTCATTTCCAATATGAAGGAAGTCAAGGCCCGGGGCGGTCCGATCATCGCCCTCTGCACCGCGGGAGATACGGAAACGGCGGCGCTGGCGGACGACGTCATCATGGTGCCCAGGATGGATGAACTCTTCTATCCTTTCGTGCTGGTAGCCCCGCTGCAGCTGTTCTCGTATTTCTGCGCCCTGGAGCTGGACCGGGACGTGGACCAGCCCCGCAATCTGGCTAAAAGCGTAACGGTGGAGTAGAATCCTAAGGAGTGGAAACACCCGGGTCGCCGCATCCGTACCTACTCCGCCCCTTTTTGGCGTTGGCCTTCGGCCTGTTGGCCGCGGCCTGCGCCGTAACGATTCAGGCGCCCGTGGCGCCCCTGCCGTCCGCTGCCGCGCCGGCAATGCCCGCCCCGACGACGACGGAACCCTACGCGGTGCTGCTGCGCCAGTCCCAGCAGAGCCGGGGCCTGCCGGGCTTCGGCGACAACGCCCTGCCCGCCGTCTCCGGCGAATACCGGCTTTTTGTTCCCGGCGACGCAGCGGGCGTTCTGGTCGGCGTATGGGCTACGGACGCGGCGCTGTACTTTGCGCCTGAAAGCTGGTCCGCGCGGCGGACCGCCGCGTCGAGCGGATACGGGCGCGCCGAAGCCGACCGGGTCTTGAGCGCCTGGCCGCTGTCGGCCGATGCGCCCTGGACGCTGCTGTTCGCGGTCCCCGCCGACGCGCCGTCGGTCCTGACGGAAAACGTTTTAGCGCGCTTCTTCGGCGAAGCCCTGGGGCGGTTCGCCCATTTTCTCGGCACCGCCAAAGCCTACGGGGACGTGTCCCTGCCAGCTATCGTTGCTTTTTAGGAGCCATGGCTGAGTCCGCTCTAAAAACCGGTTGTTTTTAGATTTGTCTCATGGCCTCTTCGCTCAGCCCGAACTGTTCCCGGGCGTGGACGGCCCCTTCGCCGGCGGGTTCGATATGCACCACGATGTCGTAGACCGCTTCCACCGTTTTCTTGATGGCCTGTTCGACCAGGCAGGCGATGCGGTGGGCTTCCCGGACGGTCAGGCCGGGATCCACTTCGATGTCGATATCGATGTCCCAGAGCCCCGCGATGCGGCGCATCCGGGTCCGGTGCGGGTTGCCCGTACCGGGGACGGAACGGACGGCGTCGAATACCGCCGCATACAGGGCGGTGTCCGAACTGCCGTCCATCAGTTCCATATTCGTTTCCAGGAAGATGCCCAGCGCCGACCGCACCACCCACAGGCCGACGCCGACGGCCACCAGACCGTCGATGAAGCCCACGCCGAGCAGGATGGACAGGCCGAGCCCGGCCAGGACGCCGCCGGAAAGGACGACGTCCCCGGCCATGTTCTTGGCGTTGGCCGCCAGCATGGCGGAGGCGGCCTTTTTGCCGAGCAGATGCTGGCTGTAGGCCAGCGCCAGCTTGCCGGCGATGGAGACCCCGGTCACCAGCAGGGACGGCAGGGAGGGGGGCGCGGTGCTTTCGCCGCGCAGAAGCGCGCCTGCGGCGTTGAGGATGAGCTGGGCGCCGGCAAAGAACAGGATGAAGGCCAGCACGGTGGTGGCGATCGTCTCCGCCCGGCCGTGCCCCCAGGGATGCTCGGCGTCCGCCGGACGGGCGATGACGCCCGCCACGATCAGGCTGCCCAGGGCGATGATCACGTCGGTGGAAGAATCGATGCCGTCGCCCACCACCGCCAGGCTGCCCGCGGACAAGCCGACGGCGATCTTCAGCGCCGCCAGCGCGGCGTTGCCGAACAGGGCGATGTACGACGCCGTCCTGATCAGCGACGCCTTCTCCGTCTGGTTCATTCCTTTTTGGATTCCGCCATCAGCGCCTCGTAGGCTTTTTCGTCCAGGGGATAGAAGTGGATCAACACGATGGCGCCGATGAAGACCAGCGCCGGCAACGGCCCGATGAGCAGTCTGATGGCCTGCCTGGTCAGCGGACTCTGGACGGCTTCGGCGACGTAGCCGCTGGACGAGAGGATCAGCCCGGACAGGAAGATGGACAGGGACTGGCCGACCTTGGAAGTAAAGGTCCACATGCCGTAGAAAGCGCCTTCCTTGCGCTTGCCCGTCTTGATCGCGTCGTATTCCACCGTATCCGGAATCATGGCCCAGGGCGCCACGTAGCCGAAGCCGATGCCCACCCCGGCGTAGACCATCATGCCCAAAAAGAAGTTGGGACCCAGTTTATGGCCCAGCAGGTAGATGGCCAGGGTGCCCGTCGCCAGGACGGCAAACGAGACCTGGTAGGTCCGTTTTTTGCCGATGTGCCGGGAGACGAAGACGGACACCGGAATGCAGACCATGGCCACCAACAGCAGCAGGATCATGGCCGGCGTGGTCAGTCCTTCGTTGCCGTAGATGTATTTGGTGTAGTAGACCAGAATGCCCTGCAGAAAATTGAGGCCCGTCAGGTTCAGGGCGTAGGTCCCCAGCACGATCAGATACGGCTTGTTGTGGAAAACCGCCAGGTAGGTTTCAAAAAAGCCTTCCTTGGGAATCTCCGTGTTCGAATGGTCCTTTTCCCGGACCGCCAGGAAGGTGATCAGCGCCGTAACCGCCATGACCGTGCCCAGGATGGCCCCCATGGCGGAAAAACCCGCGCTTTTGGTGGCGAAGGCGCCGACGATGGGCTGCACCGCCGCCGCGCCCAGGATGGTGCCCAGGACGGCAAAGCCGAAGCGGTAGCCGTTCAGGCTGGTGCGTTCGTGGTAATCGTCGGTCAGCTCGGGGGTCAGGGAATTGTAGGGAATGTTGACCACCGTATAGGCCGTGTTGAGCAGCATCAGGGCCAAAGTCGCCCAGACAAAAAGCAGGATGGGATCCTTGAAGCCCGGATTGGTGAAGAAGAGCCACATGGCCAGGAAGAGGGGAACGGCGCCGAACAGCAGGTACGGCCGGCGGCGGCCCCAGCGGCTGCGGGTGCGGTCCGAAACAAAGCCCATCATCGGATCGGTCACCGCGTCCCAGAGCTTGCCGATCATGACCGCCGTGCCCGCCAGGCCCGCAGCCAGGCCGACCGTGTCGGTCAGGTAGTTGAGGCTCCAGAAACCCAAGGCCGTAAAAAAGAGGTTGCCCCCCAGATCCAGCACGCCGAACCCGAGTTTTTCCCGGATCGGCAGTTTACCGCTTTTCATCTATATGCTCCCTTTGGTAGACTTGGATACAGCTCAGGTACCGGGCGTTCAAGACGCGCATGATCGCGTCCGCCGCGCCCCGCCGGTCATTTTCAAACCCTGCGGCGATAGTTTCAAGCTCCATCGGTTCACCGGCCACCACCGTCGCGTCCCGGCGGGCGATGTTGGGCCGGTCGGCAAAGGTGCCGCCCCGCAGGCGGGACGCCAGATCCCACAGGTTCAGGGCGCGTTCGATGTGGACCGACAAGGTATCTTCCGCCCAAATGCCGTCGAAGTCAAGGTAAAATCCCAAATCCGCCAACTCCATGTGCCGCATGGCGTACCAGGCTTCCCCCGCGCTGCGGTCGTCCAGGGCGGCCCGCAGGGGCGACGCGGGGGCATGTTCCGGGAAGATACGGTCCCAGGCGGCCTGCCGGATACGATAAACCCGATGGATGGTGTCCTGGTCGGCGTTGATGCCCAGGCTATCTTCCCCCGTGCGCAGGGCGGCTTCCAGCACCCGGCCCCAGCGGGCGTTGAGGCTGCCCGCCGGGGCCGGCCACACCGCCGCCACGCCCGTCGAAGCCCGGAACCGGCTACGGTGTTCACGGTCGTAGTAGGCTTCGGCGGCTTCCAGCAGGCCACGGGCGACGGCGCCCAGCCGTTCCGCGGCGGACCGCTCGCACGCGACGGCCAGACCGCAGTGCGCTTCCAGCCGGGCCAGCAGATCCGCCAGGCGGCCGGCGGCGGCGGGCCCGTACGTGTAGTGCAGGGAGAGGGGCAAAACCGCCACCCCTTCGGTGCGGCCCCGGGCCTTCAGGTCCGCCAGCGCCCAGAGCCCCAGGTGGGCGGTGCCCGGCTCCAGCCGGGGGACGCCGGCGCTGGTGTACGAGGTCTGTCCCTCCGGCGCCAGCGCCAGCGGGTAGGCGCCGTCGGTGATCAGGTTGCGGATGCGCTTCAGCGAAGGCGAATCCAGCTTGGAGTGGTGGATGGGAACCGAACCCACCCGGGGCAAAAGCCAGCGGATCAGGGGCCCGCCCCAGCGGGGAACTTCGTAGCCGTGGATGAAATGGGCGTGCGTCGGTTCGGCCAGCGGGCGGCCGAGCCGCCGCGCCGCCTGCGGCAGGGTGCGCAGCAGGGTTTGGGCAATTACCTGGGGCTCGTCGCCGTAGGCGTGGCGGAAGGCGATCAGCAGGCGGCTTTTGCCGTCCTGAAAATCACCGTAGGCCCGGACGGCGTGCTCGGCGTCCAAAAGACGCAACGAGCGCAGGCGGAGCGCAAACCGCAGGTAGAAAGGACTCATACCGCGCAGCGCGCCCAGCACGACCCGGTTCAAACGGGGTTCGACGACGGGGACCGGACGGCGGACGGCGCTGATCGGCCGCGGCGGGCGTAGATGAAGCGACATTCCTTCAGTTTATGTCAGGACGCCCGAACGCGCAAGGACCCCCGGGCCAGGAATTAAGGTAGCTGTCCCGTAACTCCCTGAGTTACGGGACAGCCTCAATTATATGGCCGTCTCCGCAGCCGCATCCTCGTCTGCATCCCGATAGGCGCCGATGGGCGTAACCTGACCGGACAGCAGCTCGATGCGGGTAAAGACCTGATCCAGGTTGTCGGTTTTGAGCGTATACCGGGAAAAATTCCCTTCCACCGTGTCCTTGAGCACCGCTTCGCGTTCGATATAGGTCTTGGACTGTCCCGCCTTGGCCCAGTGCACCAGACTGATGTTGCCCCGTTCGATCTCCAGGGCGCTGATGCCCGTCTTGCCCGTGGCGCACCCGGAATTGAACAGGCAGGGCACCAACAGCGGCCCCGTCCCGTACAGGCTCCGGGAAACGTCCCGCTTGAGGTCCTTTTTGGTCAGCCGCTCCAGCTCCTGCCGGTAGATGCCCACCAGGTTGACGATCTGCCGGCGCCGGGGGGCGTCGGCGATGGCGTATTCCCGCAGCAGCTCTTCCAGGGACCAGCGCAGACTGTCGTATTTGGACAGGGACTCGAAGAGCGGCCGGTGCGTGTGCCCGCTGATGGCCACGATGCCCAGCTTGCGCGCCGCCCGGTAGATGCGCCGCTCCGTGGCGAACTGCTTGCGGGAATCCTTGGAAATGCCCGAATTGCGGATGCGCAGCGGCTTGGCCAGGTAGCGGACGATGAATTCGGACACGTAGTCGTATTTGATGAAGAATCGGGAAGCCTGATGGCCGTGGAAGAGGAACAAACGCTTGTCGCCCTTCCGCAGCACCAGCCCGTGGGACAGGGGGTAGGGATAGTCTTTTTCCTTGATCAGGCCCAGATCGTGGTTGCCGACGATCTTGCGTAGCCGCCCCGCCTGGGCAAAGGCGCTGACCACGGCAAAAAACCGGGGCCAGGCCCGGCGTATTTTCTTCAGCTCGAACTTGTTGATGTCCTCGATGTCGCCGTTGAGGATCAGCGTGTACCCGTTTTCCAGGTACCATTTTTCCAGCGTCGTCTCCAGCAGTTCCCGGTTCGGCTCCAGGTCGTCCCGGGGGCCGCCGTCGCCCAGGTGCAGATCGCTAAGGATCAGGTAGCGGGCGTTCGGATCCAGGTCCTCCTGGGGGCAGGCGGACATCAGGTGTTGAAAGGACTGCATAAAATCCTGGAATTTCATGCGCCGATTCTGCGCTATTTCGGTTAGGAAATGATGATATTCAGGTGAGGAATATGCTATTACGACGGGATGCAGCTAAAATGATCCCGCCCCCGGCGTTCCGGACCTACCGTGACCACCCTGGTCCGCGGCGAAAAGTATCCCCGATGAAAAGAAAAAAGCCGCCAACCTTTCGGAAGACGGCTTTTTGACCTAGCAGGGGTAGGACTCGAACCT
>DYPP01000056.1 GCA_020719845.1 Treponema denticola
TCACGTTCCGGGTCGGAACGATACACTGAATTTCCTCGGATAAACGAGGTCTGAAGCTACCTCAATCGGTCATTTTTGGAATTGAGGCTGTCTGATAACTCGGTTAGTTATCAGTCAGCCTCAGTATTTTCTCGGATTTTGGCGGATTTAAACGGTTTGTGTTGCTAAAACCAGGTAAAACCGCCAAAATCCTGCAAAAATACAACATTGAGGTAGCTGTCCCGTAACTCCCTGAGTTACGGGACAGCCTCAATTGCTTCCCGCCGAGCGGCGGCATTGACAGGATGCGGCGACCGTGGCATCATCCTTTTACCAACCAGACGGGGATTTCGGAACGCGGTGCAATTCCGCGGCGGTCCCGCCACCGTAACCGGGGATGAACGCGACAGGCGTCGATAGCGACGCGGTCATTGCGGTCAAAGCGCAGGCGCTTTCCGTGAGAAGACGTCGTCAGTAAAACGATCCGGAAGCCGGGAGACGGTCCTTGTCAGGTATGTCCCGAGGAGGACCACATGCACCATTCTCTTTTCCCCACCCTGCGGAGGGTCGGCTTGGCCGTACTCGCCGGGATCGCCGTCGTCGCCGGAGCCCAGGAGGCCTCGCTGGACTTCATCGTCACCGCCGGAAGAACCCCGGAGGCGACCGCGTCCGTGCCCGGCATGGTCACCGTGATCAGTGCCGCCGAGATCGCCGCTTCCGGCGCTTCCAGCCTGGTCCAGGTCCTCGAAGGCGTGCCCGGCGTTTCCTTCAAGCCTTCGCTGGCCGGCCCGGGCACCGAAGCCGTCTCCATGCGCGGCTTCGGTGAGAATTCCTACGGCCGGGTTCTGATCCTGGTCGACGGCGTACGCCTCAACAATCCCGACATGAAACCCCTCAACTGGAACGCCGTCGCCCTGTCCGACGTGGAACGCATCGAGGTCCTGGACGGCAGCGCGTCGGTCCTGTACGGCAACAACGCCGTCGCCGGGGTCATCAACATCATCACCAGGAAGGGCGGCACCGGGACGACCGTCTCGGGCTCGGTGGGCAGCTTCGACACCAACAGCCAGCGCCTGTCCCATCGGCTGGGCGGCGGGCAGGGCGAACTGACCATCGCCGCCGAGCACATCGGCACCGAGGGCTACCGCGACCGCCAGGCGGCTCAGACCGTCAACGCCTCGATCCGGGGCACCGTCTACCCGGCGGATTCCCTGTCCGTCACCGCCCAAGCCGCGCTGGCCGACCTGTCCTACCAGCTGCCCGGCGGCCTGACCGAAGCCCAGTTCGAGGACGACCCAACGCTGGCCAATGACTACGCCGACGAAGGGGCGGAGCACCACTATGCGGGCGGGTTGAGCGCCGCCTGGGCGCCTTCGGAGACCCTGCAGGCCGAACTACCCCTGTCGTATACCTACAAATCGATCACGGCGGACATGGCCTCCTGGGGAAGCTATGCCGATCGGATCGTCCAGACCGGCGAAGCCCGGCCCAAGATCACCGCCGACCTGCAGGCGGTGCCGGTGCGTCTGGTGGGCGGTTTCGACCTCTACGGCGCCCTGCTCGACGTGCATTCCTACTCCGACAAAGCCCGGACGACGGAATCCAATAAATACAACATCACCGAATGGAGCGTCGGTTCCTACCTCAGCGCGCGAACGGACTTGGGCAATTGGCTCTCTGCCTCCGGCGGGGTTCGGTACGATACCATGGCCATCGCCGCGGTCAACAAGGATGAATCGGTGGACGAGGATATCCGGCACGGAGCCTTGGTCTACGACGCCGGGCTGGTCTGGAATCCCGCATCCGGCGTCAAGGTCTACGCCAAGTACGGCACGCTGTTCCGCTATCCCTTTACCGATGAACAAGCCGAAACATCCGGTTACGGCGCGGACCAGTTCAACGCCGACCTGCGGCCCGAGACGGGCTTCAACGCCGAAGCCGGAGCCGGTCTGGAGCTGGGGCGCCGGGCTTCGTTCTCCGGGAACGGCTACTATATGATGATGGACGATGAAATTGCCGTCAACTCAAGTTTCCACAATGTAAACCTGGATTCCACCCGCCGTACCGGGGCCAACCTAGCTTTGACCGTTCAACCGCTTGAGGGTATTAAAGTCAGCGCGGGCTACGCCTGGGTGGACGCGGTCTTTGCCGACGGGGACAACGAGGGCAAGCGGGTGCCCCTGGTTTCGGAATACGGGGTGGACGGCAGCATCGAGATCGGACTGCCCGCGGGCTTCAGCGCCGCCGCAACGCTGAACTATCAAGGGGACGCGTACCCCAGCGGGGACAACGCCAACGTGCAGGATAAAATAGATGCCTACCAAGTGATCGGAGTCCGGGCACGCTGGGAAACCAATTCCGATGACCGGCGGCTAGCATTGCAGGCCGGGGTGACCAACCTGCTGGACGCGAGCTATGCGCCTCTGGTTTTTTATGGCTACTCTTACCCCGCCGAGGGCCGTTCGGTCAGCGTCTCGGTGGAATACCGGTACTGAGGCGGAGGCGACGCAGCGGGTGATCGGAACCAGGCACTGCGCGGACGCTGCGCGCCTGCGCCGGGCGGCGCTGATCGCCTTGGGGCTGGATCTGGCCGGGGGCGGGCTGCTCGGCCTGGCCCTGCGTCTTCCGGCGGCGCGCGGAGCTGTTCCGGGCCCGGCGGAAATGGCGGTATTCCTGGCTGACGATATCGGGACATCCCCTGCGCCGGACCGCGCCGCCGCTCCGGACCAAGCGGCTGCCGGGGTGGCGGACGCGGCTTCACCGAAGGCTCCGGCGGAAGCGGCGCCGCTTCCGGCGCTGACGACCCCGTCAGGGATGCAATCCGCCGTGGCCGAAGGTCCCACAACGCCGCAAAACGCAGCGTCGGCGGCGATGCCCGCAACCGCGACCGCGACCGCGCCGGCGGAATCGGCGGAAGCAGGCAATCCCGGCACACCGGCCGGCTCCGGCGGAGTCGCCGCCGACGGGATGACGGAAAACGAACTGCTGGCGCGCATCGAAACGCTGGTGGGTGAGCGGCTCAGCTATCCGCCCCTGGCGCGGCAACGGAATATCGAAGGCGTCGTGGAACTCAGCCTGACCGTGGCCCGGGACGGCAGCCTGGCGGAATCGTGGCTGTTCCGCAGTTCGGGCAGCGCCATCCTGGACCGGGCCGCCCGGAACCTGGTGCGGGCGGTCTTCCCCATTCCCCTGAGCCGCAACCTGGCGGCCGACCTATCCACGACCATCCGCATCGCCTATCGGCTGCGCTGAGTTTACGTAATCACCAGACTGGTCAGATAGGGTATGGAGATGAAGTTGCCGATCATGCCCCCGATGGATGACAGGAAGAAGACCAGCAGGGCCCGGGTGACCCGGTTGGCGTAGAAGCTTTTCAGGTGGGTGATGTCCTCGGCCAGGTGCTGGACGTCCGCCACCCGGGGTTTGCGCAGCGTCGCTTCGGCGACGCCGGCAAAGAGGCCCACCCCGATCAGGGGGTTGAGCGTGGCGACGGGGGCGCCGAAAAAAGCCACCAGCACGGAAAGCGGATGGCCCAGGGCCAGCACGGTGCCCAGGGCGGCCAGGGAGCCGTTGAGCAGCATCCAGCGCAGCAGCATATCCAGGCTTACCCCGGCGCCGGCGCGGAAAAAGCCCGCGGCGATCAGGGTGACGATGGCCAGGGGGATGAGCCAGCCCGCGGTCTTGCCCAGCGCCGACGGCGGGGGGATGACGTCCAGGTCGGCGACGTCCGCCGATTCTTCCCCGGCGGCGATGCGTTCCAGGTGGCTTTTTACGCCCCCCAGATGCCCCGCGCCGATGACGGCCACCAGCCGGGCGCCTTCGCTGGTCCAGATCTTGGACGCCAGGTAGCGGTCCCGTTCGTCGATCAACGTTTCCTTGACCGTGGGCAGGTAGTCCGCCAGTTCGGCCATCATGCCGTCCAGTTCGTTCTTGTTCTTCAGCGCTTCGATGTCCTTGGCTTCGATCTTCTCGGTGCTGAAGGCGCTGGAGATCAGCGCGGCCAGCAGCTTGTTCTTGGCCCAGAAGCCGCACTTGCCCCAGGCGCGCTTGAGCGTGGTCTGGACGTCCCGGTCGCAGAGCGAATAGGGGATGCCCAGTTCGGCGGCGGTCTGGATGGCGATCTTCATTTCGTCCCCGGGCTTGACGCCCAGGCCCTGGCCAAGGCGTTTCTGAAAGCTGGAAAGCGCCAGGTTGGCCATCAGCAGAAAGCCCCGGCCGTCCTTGATCACCTTGGCGATGTCCAGCTTTTCCCAGTTCTCCTGCTCCGTCATGGAAGCGTAGCGGCCCCCGTCCAGCTCCACGCAGAGCCGGTCCGGGGCGATTTCCCGTACCGCCTGGACTACTTCTTCGATGCTCTCCCGGGAAACGTGGGCGGTGCCGATCAGGGTCAGTTCCCGGCCGGCGATGCTGAGGTGGGTACGGGTTTCGGTCATTGGTTCTCCTGGGCGGTATCTACCGCGTCCGCGAATCGTTCAAAAAGGCTGTTTTCGTCGGGAAACTGGGGTACGTGGATAAAGCCGCCCGCCATGTGGTCATGGCCGCCGCCTTCGCCGATGCCGACCAGCGCCAGGCGGATGACCGCGGCGGCCGAGACGTCGGGCAGGCGGCTGCGCACCGAAACGTGATGGCGCTCGCCGCCGGCTTCGACGATGACGGTGACCGAGACTTCCCGCAGGCGCAGAAAAAAGTCGGCGATGATGGAGATCAGCTCGGGTGTTCCCTCCAGGGGCAGCACGGTGAAGAACAGGTTGCCCCGGTGGTGGTAGTGGGAAATGGCGTGCCCGAAGGCGGTGAGGTCTTCCAGGGACAGGGACGCCTTGACCACCCGGGTGCCGAACTGCCAGTCGGCCCGGAAGAACAGGCGGTGGTGGGCGTCCAGGTCCGAGGGGGTTACCCGGCGGGACAGGAAGTCCGTATCCATCTGGATGCCCATCAGCAGGGCGGTGGCCGTATCCCGGTCGGGAAACAGTTCCGCTTCGACCCAGTAGTCGGCGATGATCGTGGCGCAGGCGCCGTAGCTGGTGCGGATATCCGAGAAGGGGCAGTCCAGGGAACCCGGATTGGCGTGGTGGTCGACGACGCCGAGCAGGTTCCGGGTAAGGGGATGGGCGTTGGCGTTGTTGGGGCTGCCGTCCACGATGACGCAGGGACAGGACTGCAGGTCGTCGTCCAGCTCCAGGCGGACCCGTTCCATGGGGATGGACAGCTGGGCGACCATGGCGGTCAGGGAATGGCTTCTGATGCGGCCCCGATGCAGGATCCGCGGCCGGAATCCAAAGCGGTCCAGCAGCCGCGCCAGGCCGAAGGCCGAGGCGACCGCGTCATGGTCGGGAAAATCATGGGCCTGCACGATGACGGTCCGGGAATCGGCGTCGCGCCCGGCGACAGCCGTGGAAAGAGCGCTGCGCAGGCGGGCAAAGGCATCGGGGGCGCCCATCGGCTCAGCTTCCCGCTACCCGGTCGGCGAGCATCCATTCGTTCAGACGCCATTCCACGATGCCCTGGCGGTCCAGATCCCGGACCTGCAGAAAATACTTGTCCGCCAGGTTCTTGTTGCCCCGGATATCGTAGTATTGGGCCAGGTAGTAGAGCATGCGCGCCCGGGTGTCGGCGTTCTTTTCCCGGTCGATGCGCACCGCCAGGTCGGTATCCCCGGACTGGTCGTAGTACAGGCGCAGGAGATACCATTCGATGCTTTCCCGGGGTACCGCCTTGAGCACCTTTTCCAGGAACACCCGGGGGGTATCGCGGTTGCCGAGGCGCAGCCAGTTGAGGGCGGCCAGCAGCGCGTAGTTGGCATGGCTGGGCGCCTGCTTGTAGGCTTCCAGAAAGGCGTCCCGGGCTTCAGCCCAGGCGCCGTCCCGCATTTTAAGGATGCCGAGTCCCTCAAAGGCAAAATAATAATCCGGCCGCAGCCGGGCCAGGGCGGCGTAATCCGCTTCCGCCCGCCGATAATCGCCGCGTTCGTCCCGGATGCCCGCGCTGTAGACGTAGGCCAGAAAATTGTCGCCGTCGATGGCGATGGCCCGGTCGAATTCCTTGAGGGCTTCTTCCTTCCTGCCCAGATCCAGCAGGATGCCGCCCCGGTCCACGGCGATATAGTAATCCAGCGGATCCAGGGCTTCGGCGGCGTCCAGATCCTCCAGGGCGTCCCGGAGGAACCCCGCTTCCCGGTAGACCCGGCCCCGTTCCACCAGGGGCAGGGCCCAGTCGGGATAGGCCGCGATGGCCATGTTCAGCGCCGCTTCCGCGCCCCGGGGGTCGTCGTTCTTGCGGCGCACCCGGGCCTTGCCGATCAGCGCTTCCCCGTTGGCCGGGTCGTTTTTAAGGCTTTTGTCGTAGTAGGCTTCCGCCGGCTTGTAGATGCCGCTCCGGTAGGCGATGGTCCCCAGCGCGGCCAGGGCCTGGGCGTGGCCCGGATCCAGGGCGGTTACCCGTTCCAGCAGCGCCTTCTGCTCTTTTGCGCGTCCCTCGGCGGCTTCCGCCGCGGCCAGCACGAAGAGGGCTTCCACGTTTGTGGGGTCCCGGCGGCTGACTTCTGCCACCAGCTGCTTCGCTTCCCCGCTCCGGCCGGCGGAAGTCAGCACCGCAGCTTTGACCAGCTCGATGCCGGGTTCCGCGGCATCGGCGGCAGCCAGCCGGTCAAAGGTCGCCAGGGCCGCGTCGTATTTCCCGGCGGCCAGCAGGTCGTAGACGTCCGCCAGCACGCGTTCCGGACTGGGCGGGGTCGGCGGTTCGGGGGTTTTTTCCGGTGCCGCCGCCACGACCGCCTCAGGGGCGTGTTCCGGCGCGGGCTTTTCCGCCGCCGGCGTCGTCGCCGGCGGCGTGGCGGGAACCGGGGCAAGGCTGGAACAGGAGGCCAAGCCGGAAAAAATGGCTGCGGCCAGCAATCCCCGCGTCAGGGCGGCGCCCCGAGCCGGTTTTGGTCGGTCCGCTATCGTGGTGGTCATTGGGGTATACTATACAATAGTGTTGAAATCGGCAAGTTGAAATTGATCGACCCTTTATAGTATCCTGCGGCTAATGAAAGAACGTTGGTTTCCCCGCCTGGTGGGCTTGTTCGGGCTGTACATCCTCGTGCTGGCGGTGCTGGTGGTGGCGCAATTCACCCGGCGGACCGCTTTTACGCTGACCGTGGCCTCGATGGCCGTATCCGGCAATTACCGGGACCTGGGTTTGCCCAAAAATGCCGCCCCCGGCGGCGAACAGGCCCTTTCCGGCGATACGAGCGTTTTTTTTGGCGGGATGGAGTTTTCGCTGACCGAAAAGCAGGGTTTGGCGCCGGAAACCATGACCAGCGGCGAAGGTCTGCTGCGTTTCCGGCTGGCCGACGGCTCCAGCCTGGAGTTCCGGACGCTCTTTTCCGGCGGGTCGGAACTGCTCCAGATCCAGGCGAGCCTGGGGCCCAAATCCGCCCAGTTGAAACTGCCCTTCCGACCGCTCCGGTCTTCCCGCATCGAAGCCGCGGGCAAAAATTCCTTTATCCTGGCCGCGGCGGATCAGCGCTACACCTTTACCCGTGCCCGATTGAATCTTGAGGACCGCACGATTCTCTTGAACGCCGCCGGGAACAGCGCTTTTTACGGCGCGGTGCCCGCCAAAAAGGCTTTCTCCCCCGGGGAATACGCGTTGGCGGAAGCGGCGGACGCCCCGACCTACGAGCAGGAGCTGACCCGGCGGCGGCGTACGGCCTTTGGCCGCTGGGAACGGGCGATGGCGGAAAATCCGGGGGAAGAAATCGTGGTGGCCTACGTGGCGGAATCGGGCCGGGCGGGCAACTACCGCTCCGCGGTAGCCACGACGCCGGCGGCCTTTTTGAACGGACCCCGCCGCGGCTACCCGTCGGCCGTCTATTTCGGCGGCCTGGACGCGGCCTTGCGTTCCCTCTCCGCGGCCGAACGGGAGCATCTGGGCCGCCTGTCCCGGCTGGCCAACGAACGTTCCCCGGACCTGATCGCCGAACCCCACGTGGTGGCTTTTCTGGCGGTCCGGGGCAGCAACGCCCTGATCGGCGATATCGTCGGCTTGCTGAAGGCGCTGGACCCGGCGGCGCTGACGACGGCGGCCGCGGCGGGCATACTGGAAGGCTGGTCGGACTGGAGGCAGTACCGCGGCGCTGAAGCCAATCCCTTCGACGCGCTGGTGGACCAGGCCCGCTTTATCGTCTCCGGGGCGATCCGTAAAACCGAACAGGGTGATCCCTACGTCGATTCGGGATCGCCCGGGGATCCGGTCCTGTCCCTGCGCGTCGGCGCCGCGCTGGCGGTCTATGCGGCGGCGGCCAAGCTGACGGATTGGGAGGTTTTGGGCCGCTCCCTGGTTCTGTCAGCCCTCAAAGCCGCGGAACAGGACGCCGCCGTTTCCGCCGGTCTCTTCCTGCTGCTGCAGGCCGGCGCGTACGCGCCCCGGGCGGTGGCGCTGGCCGCCGAAACCGGTACCAGCCTCTGGGCGTGGACCGGCGCGGTCGCGGCGACGGCCAGGCAGGCCGAGGGGATGCTGGATATCGCCGTCGACTTCCCGGTGGGCGAGACCCACTACCTGCTGGTACGGGGGATCAAGCCCTTTGCCCGGCTGCAGCTCTACGACATCGATTTTCGCACCGATCCGCGTTTTGAACGCTACGATTCGTCGGGGTGGGCGTATTCGGCTTCGGAACAGACGCTGTTGGTTAAAATGAAGCACCGTTCCCCGACGGAACACATCAGGATCTACTTTTGAGCCCCGCGGTCGAGGCCGTGGACGGCGCGTTTTTCTGTACCCTGCCGTACCCGGTGGAATTCATCTTCATCCGCCACGGACAGAGCGAAGGCAACGCGGGCGGCGTTTTTCAGGGCCGGGCGGATTATCCCCTGACCGACACGGGCCGGGAACAGGCCGCCGAACGCGGCCGGGCGCTGCGCGCCGGGGTGGCCGCCGCGGCGGACCGCGGGGTGGGCGTGTTCTGTTCGCCCTTGTCCCGGGCCCGGGAAAGCGCGGAAATCATCGCCCGGGAGGCGGGGTATCCGGCGCCGCAGCCGCTGCCGGAACTGACCGAACTGGACACCGGCGCGTGGACGGGTAAAACCTGGGCGGAACTGCGGGCCCATTCTCCGGAGCTGTGGCAGCGCTTTCATTCCCGCAGCTGGGCGGCGGTGGAATCCGCCGAGTCGCCGGAAGCGCTCTACGACCGGGCCGTCGCGGCCTGGACCATACTGCGGGACCAGGCGGAGCAAAAGAGCCTGGGCACGGTGGTGGCCGTCAGCCACGGCGGTTTTCTGCAGTGGCTGGTGCGCTCCACCTTCGGCAGCCGCTGCTGGTTTCCCCTGCTGCCGGCGCACAACTGCGGCGAGTTCCGCTTCAAGGTGGAGCCCGTGCCCGGCGGACGCGCCTACATCGCCTGGGAAGGCATCGACGAAGGCCTTCCGGCGGTCCGGGCCACCACCATCTACTGAAGCGACTCGGGGCCGGCGCTTTCCATCAGGTTGACGCGCTCTTCTTCGTTGTCCGCGATCAGGCTGGCCGCCAGAAAGCGGGCCACCGCGGTTTCCGTAGTGTAGGAACCCAGGGGAATGGCGCCCTCGCGCCAGAGATCCCGGGACGTGCTGTACCCGGAAAAATCCACCGTGCCCTCTTGCTGGGACGTGCAGTAGAAGCGGGCCGTTTTTTTGCGGCCCACCGCAAAAGCCCTTTTGAGCGAGTACGGGCCTTCCCGAAACCCGGCGGTGCCGGTATCGTACAGTTCCAGAAAGAAATTGCGGACCCCCAGGTCCATCAGCGTGGTCAGGTAGTCCGAGCGCAGGCCCGGATACAGGCGGACGACGCACAGCGAATTGGCCGCGTCTTCCAGCAGCTGGGCAAAAACGTACTGATCCGCCTCCAGCGGGCCGGTCAGCAGGGAAGTTCCGGAAAAAATCGGTTCTCCGGGCATGTTCCAGTTCCGGAACCCGTCCCGGCCGATGCGTTCGAACTTGAGGTTCAGCGGCGACAGGACGCGGCCGCCGTGGACGACGTAGACGCCGGATTTCTTTTCCACCGCCAAAGCCAGGGCCTGGGCGATGGTTTCTTCCGCTTCCGTCGAAGTTCCGGGGGCGGTGGAAGAAGCCGCCAGGACGATGGGCGCGTCCGAATCGGCAAAAAGCCAGTACAGGAGCGGCGCCGTATAGGCCAGGGTATCCGTGCCGTGGGCGACGACGATGCCGTTGGCGGTCCCGGAATTCAATTTTTCGGCGATCACCGTAATCAGCGCCGCCCAGTCGGCGGGCACGATTTCTTCCGACAGCAGCCGGCCGACCTGCACCGATTCAAAGCGCACCCGGGACGTGTCCGCAGCCTTGTTGCGGGCCAGCAGGTCCCGCAGCACCCGGTCGTCCCCGCTTTCCACCGTACCGTCTTCGGCGGTCCGGCCGGAGATGGCGCCCCCCAGGGAAAGCACGTAGACCAGGGATACGGAAAGCTGTTCCCGCAGGATCTCCTTGACCAGCGTGGGCTCCGCCAGACCGGCGGTTTCGCGCATGATCCTCCCGGTCAGAAAGCGGATCGGCCGGGCGTCGCCCTCCCGTACCCGGCGCACTTCCTGCGGGCTGGTGTCGATGATGCGGTGCACGATCGCCTCGAGGGTGGACCGGTCGGTCAGCTGCTCCCAGCCGCGTTCCCGGATGATCAGCCCGGGGTCCCGGTTTTCTTCCAGCACCGCGCTGATCGCCTGCTTGGCGATGCCCCCGTGGATGCGCCGGTCCGCCAGCATGGTCAGGATCATGGCCAGCCGCTCGGGGGTCAGGGCCGTTTCCGGCGGCGCCTGCTGCAGCCGCTTGAGTTCCTTGACCACGTAGGACGCCAGCCACTGGGCTGTTTCTTTGGGCGCGCTGCCCAGGGCGACGGTGCGTTCAAAATAGTCGGCCCGGCTTTTATCGTCGCAGACGAAATCCGCCTGCAGCAGGGTAAGGCCGTAATCGGCGATGATGCGGTTGCGCCGCGATTCGGGCAGTTCCACCGTAAAATCGTCCCGGGCTTCCGGAATTTCCGGGCCGGGGCTGAAGGACGGCAGCTGGGCCATGACGACGAACTTCGGCCTGGATTCGGCCTTGCGCCGCTGAAAGGACTCGGTGGCGTTCCTGGTTTCGTTCCAGATGCGGCTTTCCGGCAGGACGGTGCCGCCGTTGGTGAGGATCTCTTCTTGCCGGCTCAGCTCGGTATTGATGGCCTTGCGGACAAAATTGAAGGAATTCAGGTTGCGCAGTTTGACGAAGGCTTCGGGGATTTCCGGGTAGGGCGCGATGGCCACGTGGGCGTTGCAGCGGATGACGCTTTCCACCGGCACTCCGGGGATGATCTCCAGGTACTGGACGCGCCGCCGCAGGTCCAACAGGAATATTTCCGCCTCTTCGCCGATCTCAAAATCCGCTTCGGTGCGGATGCGCAGGCTGGGCATGCCGGCGGTGGAATAGTCCATCCGGGTTTCCCTGCCCGAGTGGGTCAGCCGGCCGGCGTCTTCCTCCACCCGCAATTCGGCGATGCGGATGTGCTTTCCGCGGCGGTGGAAGGCGATGTCCAGCGCCCCGTCGACGCCGAGCCTGAGGGAAAAACGGGAAAGGGCGTAGGCGTCGGGCAGCTCGGGGGTGCTCAGGTTCCGTTCGTAGGGGATGTCCCGGAGGACGGCGCAGCCCAGGGCGTGGGCGACGGAATACGCTTTGCCGGCGGCGATGGGATTGAGCCGCGGCAGGGCTCCCGCCTCGCCGCGGCAGATGGGACAGGATCCGACGCTGCCCTCCGGGGTGTACGCACAGCCGCAGAAGGTCTTGACGCCGGTGAGCAGCAGAATGCGGACTTCAAGGGCGATGTGGGACTTGTACACGGGTATCTCCCTTCTTCGTCGTACTATGCGCAGGGCTGTCCGGCCTGTCAAGGGAGAGTCGGGCAAGGAATATATTTGACTTTTCGTCGGCTATACGCTAATCTCGAAAGGATGTAAAGGAGACTTGGTGACGAAGCGCGACTTTCCTAAAATCCACTTCTACGATCAGGATTTTGTGGACATATACGACAAGACGTGGGCGTGGATTCAGGATTTCTGGTCCGTCGGCGGTGAAAACAGCAACCTGGAAGGCCGGTTCTTCGCCTATCCCGGGAGTCCCGCAGTTCAACAGCTGGACGCGATCCTCTCCTCATTTTTTCTGGTTTATTCCAACCGGGTCTACCAGGCGCATCCGACGTTGGACCTGTTCTATTCCCGGCAGGAACCCAACGGCGCCATCCGCTGCTCCTACGACCTGGATACGGGCTTGCCCGTAGTCAGCCCGGACAACCCCGAAGGCCTGGGTTTGCCGCTTTTTGCCTGGGCGGAGTTCAACCTGTACCACAAGTCGGCCAACAAGAAGCGGGTCAAGGACGTCATTCCCATCCTGCACAACTACATGGCCTGGGTGGATTTGATCTTCAAGCGGCCCAACGGCTTGTACTCAGTTCCCCTGGCGGCGACGTCCATGGACAACGCGCCCCGCAGCGCTGCCGTCTACCAGGTGGACTTCAACGCCGTCATGGCCATCAACGCCCTGTACATGTCCGCCCTGGCGGATATCCTCAACGACAAGGAAGCCAGTTTTCAGTACAAGCGGCAGTATTTTTCGCTCAAGACGCGCATCAATTCGCTGATGTGGGACGCGGAATCCGGCTTCTACTACGACCTGGACGGGAATGAGCAGCGCCTGCCCCTCAAGACCATCGCCGGCTACTGGCCGCTGTTGGCGGAGCTGCCCAACGACGACAAGGCGGAACGCCTGATCGACAAGCTGACGGACGCCCGGTTCTTCGGCTCCAGCCATCCCTTTCCCAGCGTCGCGGTCAACGAGTCGGTCTTCGACGAAAAGGGGAACGGCTACAACGGTTCGGTCTACCCCTACCTGACCTTCATGGTCATCAAGGGCCTGGAAAAATACCAGCGCTGGGACCTGGCCCGGGAGTGCGCCATCCGGCACCTCTATTTCATGCTGGATTCCATGAACCCCGACGGCAACCACCACAAGGGCAACCTGTGGGAAGCCTACCTGCCCCAGAAGGAAGGGCCCGCCCAGTGCGCGGACAAGGCCGACTATCCGCGTCCCCAGTACCTGGCCTACGCGGCGCTGTCCACCATCTGCCTGACCATCGAGAACATCGTGGGCCTCTCCATCTCCCTGCCCCGCAAGACCGTGGACTGGATCATCCCCAATCTGGAGATCATGGGCGTGGAAAACCTGTCGCTGAAGCGGAACATGATCACCATCCTGTCCAACAAGAGCGGGCGGGGTTGGGAAATCCACATGGAAAGCGAAAAATTGTACTATTTCACCATCAACATTTTGGGAAAGAAGAAGAAAACCTTGCCCATCCCTTCCGGCAAGTGCTCGATGCTCATCGACAAGCTGTAGGCCATGGTCACGCGCAATAGACTGCTCGCGGTCATCGAAATCGGGTCCACCGGCATCCGGTTGGTGGTGGCCGAAATCCGGGGCAACGACGATTGGCGCATTCTGGACCGGGCCGGAAAACCCGTCGCCCTGGGGCGGGATGTTTTTACCTCCGGAACGATTTCCCGGGATTCGCTGCTGGCCTGCCTGGGGGTGCTGCACAGTTTTCATGAACTGCTGCGCAGCTGGGGCATCGGCGACGCGGACGTGCACGTCATCGCCACCAGCGCCCTGCGGGAAGCCCGCAACCGGGACATGTTCATGGACCGGGTCTATCTGCAGACCGGATTCCGGGTCAACGTGGTTGAAGGGATCGAAGCCAACCGGCTGATGTACCTGGCGGTCCGCTACGCCCTCAAGGACGACCGGCCCCAGTTCCGGCGGGCCAATTCGGTGGTCATCGAAGTCGGCGGCGGTTCGACGGAGATCATGCTGCTGCGCCGGGGCAAGATGGTGGCCGCCCACAGCCTGCGGCTGGGCACCATCCTGATCGACGAGCAGGTACGCAACGCCATCGGCTCCAACCGCTACCTCAACCGGTACCTGAACGAGATCGTGCGCAACACCTGCGAGACGCTGAACGCCGAAATGGTGCTGAGCCGGGTGCGGACCTTCGTCGTCGCCGGTTCGGACGTGCGGCTGGCCGCGGCCCGGTTGGGCAAGGAAATCAACACCGACTGCTGGGTGATCGAACGGCAGGCCTTCATCGATTTTGTCGAAAAAATTCAGGATTACAGCATCGACGAGTGCGTGCAGAAGCTGCGCATTCCCTTTGTCGACGCGGAAGGCATCATCCCGGGTTTGATGACCTACAAGCTTTTTCTGGAGCAGACCGCGGCGGCGGAAGTGGTGGTGCCCAACTCGTCCATCCGGGAGGGCATGCTGATCAACCTGGCTTCCGGCGTGGACCCGGAACTGCAGGAAGAATTCTATTCCCAGGTCATCGCCTCCGCGGTCAGCCTGGGCCGCAAATACCATTACGACGAAGCCCACGCCCGGCACGTGACCGGCCTGGCCCTGACGCTCTTCGACGCCCTGGTCCAGGATCATGGCCTGGACCGGCGGGCCCGGCTGCTGCTGGAGGTGGCGGGCATCCTGCACGACATCGGCATGTACCTACGGACGTCGGGACACCAGAAGCACAGCCAGTACATCGTGGCCAACTCGGAAATCTTCGGCCTGCACCGGGATGATCTGGACATCGTTTCCAACGTGGTCCGCTACCACCGCAAGTCGCCGCCCAACGGGACGCACATCGCTTTCATTTCTTTGCAGCGGGAAGAGCGGATGATGGTGATCAAGCTGGCTTCCCTGCTCCGGGTGGCGGACGCGCTGGACCGGGGCCACTCGCAACGCATTACCGAGATCGAGGTCGAACACGGGGCGGATTCCATCCTGCTGCACGTACCGGGACACCATGACTTGACGCTGGAGCGCCTGGGGCTGGAAGAAAAAGCGGATCTGTTCGAAGAAACCTTCGGCTACAAGGTCATTTTAACCTAGGAGCCTGTCGGACTTGTGAACGCAAGGAAAGGTGAATGAAGGCAATGAGACAAACAAAGACCCGATGTGCCTCCGTCCAGCGCTTTTTGACCAGGACTCGGCGCTCTGCGGCGCAAAACCGGCTCGTCAATCGGGCCATACAGGAAGTATGGCCCTCAATCCTCACCAATTTTTCACTCGCAGATCACCTTCACCTGGTCAAAATCCCAAGTCCGACAGGCCCCTAGGAAAACAAGATGCGCAAAGACAAACCGGTGTATATCAATCGTGACCTTTCATGGATCGACTTCAACGCCCGGGTGCTGGAAGAAGGCCTGCGGGCCGACCTGCCGCCCCTGGACCGGCTGAAATTCCTGGCCATCGTTTCATCCAACTTTGACGAATTTTTCATGGTGCGCATCGCGGCCATCAAGCGCGCCCGTCGCGCCGGACTGGGTAAAGATCCGGCGGGGCTGACTCCGGAGGAGCAGCTCCGGGAAGCTTCCCGGAGAATCCGTTCGATTGTGGAGCGGCAGTACGCCGGGTTTACCCTGGAGGTATTGCCCGCGTTGGCCCGGGTCGGCCTGGAGCTGGTGCGTCCGGGGTCTTACTCCGCCGCGCAGATGCATTTTCTGGAATCCCTCTTTCTGCGGGAAGTCTACCCCACCCTGACCCCGCTGCGGGTGGAAGACGACGCCGAATTCCCGACCATCGGCAATCTCCGCCTGCACGCCGCCTTTCTGCTGGCCAACCAGGAAACCCCGGGGGCGCCCAGGACGGACCGGGAATTCATCGCCGTAGCGCAGATACCGGCGGCGCTGGAACGCATCATCTGGCTGCCCGGCGAAGAGGACGGCAAAACCCGGTGGGCTTTGCTGGACGACGTGGTGCTCACCTGGGGCTACCGGCTCTTTCCCGGCTATACCGTGCGCGAAGCGCTGCTGTTCAAGGTGACCCGGGACGCGGACTTTTCGGTGGACGAGGAGCGGGACGAGGATTTTATCGAAGCCATGGCGGAGGTGCTGGTCGGCCGGGAAAAATCGCGGCCCGTGCGCCTGTCCTGTTCCGTGGACAGCGCCCGGCTGCGGGACGAGCTGACTACCCGGCTGGGCCTGGAAAAGGACGACGTCTACGAGATGCCCGGCCCCATCGACCTGCGGACGCTGCTGGAGCTGGTGTCGGTCAAGGGCTTTGACCAGCTGCGGGAAGAGAACTGGAAGAACTGCTGGCCCACGTCCCTGCCGGAAGACGAACCGCTGTGGGACCGCATCCGCCAGGGGGACGTCATGCTCCACCTGCCCTACCAGTCCTTTGACCCGGTGGTGCGCTTGCTGCAGGACGCCGCCGTGGATCCCCAGGTGCTTTCCGTCAAGATGACCCTCTACCGGACCAGCGGCGATTCGCCGGTGATCAAGGCCCTGGAACTGGCCGCCCGCAACGGCAAGCACGTAACCGCCCTGGTGGAGCTCAAGGCCCGCTTCGACGAAGAGCGCAACATCTCCTGGGCTACCCGCCTGGAGCAAGCCGGGGTCATCGTCGTCTACGGCATCGCCCGGCTCAAGGTGCACGCCAAGGCCTGTCTGATCGTGCGGCGGGAGAGCGACGGCGTCCGGCGCTACGTGCACCTGTCCACGGGCAACTACAACGACAAGACGGCCAAGCTGTACGGCGACATCGGCCTTCTGACCGCCAACGAAGACCTGGCCTACGACACCAACCTGTTCTTCAACATGATCACCGGCTACTCGGCCATCCAGAGCATGCGCAAGCTGGTGGTGGCGCCGATGAACCTCAAGCATCGCCTGATCGAGCTCATCGACCGGGAAGCGGAACGGTCCAGCCAGGAATACCCGGGTCTGATCATCGCCAAGATGAACTCCCTGGCGGATACGGACGTGGTCGACGCCCTGTACCGGGCTTCCCGGGCGGGGGTGCGCGTCGATTTGAACATCCGGGGCATCTGCGCGTTGATTCCCGGCATCCCCGGCCTTTCCGAGCAGATCCGGGTCGTCAGCGTGGTGGACCGCTACCTGGAGCACGCCCGTATTTTCTACTTTGCCAACGGGGGAGCCCAGGAGTTGTACCTGTCCAGCGCCGACTGGATGCCCCGCAACCTGGAGCGCCGGGTAGAATTGATGTTTCCCGTACCGCAAACCGACATCCGGGAGTCGATTCTGGAAATACTCAAGACCTACTTTCTGGATACCAGCCATGCCCACGAGCTCGGCGCCGACGCGGTCTGGACCAAACGCCGGCCCGCCGAAGGGGGCCTGCCCTTCCGCGCCCAGGTGTACCTGAACCGCAAAGTCCAAGAGGCCGCCGAAGCGGTCCGGTCCGCCCCCAAGCGCGAGTTCATCGTCCGCCGGCGTCCCCCGGAAAGCAAATGAAGGCGGCCATGAAAAGAATCATCGTCAAGCCCGGGGAAGAAGTCCGCCTGCTGGCCGGGCACCCCTGGGTGTTCGACAACGAAGTCGCCCGCGTGCTCGGCCCCACCGGCCCCGCCGAGCTGGAAGCCGGAGAACTGGTGGAAGTGGAAAGCTCCCGCAAGACCTACATCGGCCGGGCTTTTGCCAATCCGCATTCCAAAATAGTCGCCCGCATCTATTCCCCCTCCAAGGATGGCGTGGACAAGGGCTTTTTCAAGCACCGCATCCGGGAAGCCCGGGAACGGCGGGAAGGCCGCTACGCGCTGGACCGGGAATCGGCGCGCATCGTTTTTGCGGAAGCCGACTTTCTGCCGGGCCTCATCGTGGACCGCTTTGTCGGCTGGCCGCTGGCGACGGTTTTGGGACGCCCCGGCGGGGAGGCCGGCGGGGAAGCCGCAGTCGCCCAGGTCGGCGGCTTTGACGAAACCGCCGCCCGGTGCGGCCCGCCCGAGGCCTGGCTGTCGGTGCAGCTGCTTTCGTTCGGCATGGACGCCCGCCGGCAGGACCTGCTGGAAGCCCTGCAGGAGACGCTGGGCGTCCCGGCGGGCATCGTGGAGCGGGACGAAGCCCCGGTGCGGGAGCTGGAAGGCCTGCCCCTGCGGTCCGGGCTCATCGCCGGAACCTACCCGGAAGGGGGCATTCTGATCTACGAGAACGGTCTGCCCTTCGCGGTGGACCTTCTGGGCGGACAGAAGACGGGACACTTTCTGGACCAACGGGACATGCGCCGCCGGGCCGCCGCCTACGCCCCGGGCAAGCGGGTGCTGGACCTCTTCTGCCATACCGGCGGCTTTGCCGTCCACGCCGCCCGGGCCGGAGCGGCGGAGACGACGGCCGTGGATTCATCGGCGCCGGCTCTGGCCCTGGCGGCGCGCAACGCCGCCCTCAACGGCGTCGCCGACCGCCTGAACGTGGTGCAGGCCGACGTCTTTGAGCTGCTGCGGGCCTACGAACGGGATAAACGGCGCTTCGACCTGATCGTCCTGGACCCGCCGGCCTTTGCCAAAAACAGGTCCGCCCTGGAAGCCGCCACCCGGGGCTACAAGGAAATCAACCTGCGGGCTTTGAGCCTTCTGGAGCGGGGCGGCGTGCTGGTTACCTGTTCCTGCAGCCATGCCATGGACGAAGGGCGCTTCAAGGACATGGTCGCCGCCGCCGCGGTGGACGCCGGACGCCGGCTGCACCTGCTCGATTTTCGCTACCAAGCCGCTGATCATCCGGTCCTGGTCGGCTACGACGAGTCGCTGTACCTGAAATGCGGGTTCTACCGGGTGGCCCGCTGAGCGGGTACGGGGCCG
>DYPP01000057.1 GCA_020719845.1 Treponema denticola
TTCGTCGGTATCGATGCGTTGCCCCACGAAGGCGTTGCATATGTAAAAGACGGAATTCTTGGGGCGACCTTCCAGTATCCCACCGGAGGTGACGTAGCCATCCTGGAAGCATTGAAAATCCTGTCCGGCACAAAAATTGAGAAGAGGATAATATTGGGTTCCAGACTCTTTACGAGCGACAATGTTGCGACAGGCGGCGTTGCCGTAGAATAAGAAAGGCAAAGAGGTAGAAATAATTTTAGTTCAAAAATAACATTTTACATAAATCGAGTAGGAGGGGGCCTTACGGCCCCCTCCTCTACACCACCGTACGTCCGGTTCTGTATGCTGTGGTTCATGAAGTGCTCGTTAACCCAAGCATTCTGGTGTACAGGGAATGAAGCCCGAGCTCTTCGAAAAGCCTGACAGTAGTTGCCTGCTTTATTAGACTAGCACATGCGGTACTTAATGCTCCGTGGCCATCTCCGGCTGGTATGCCGTGATTCTCAAGCCGTCAGATTGAAATGTCCTGGGGGAATATGTTGCCCCTCGACAGCTCACCGCCACATGTTCTGCTCTATGTCCCGGCGCCAGATTTCATAGCTCAGCTCGCCCCGGTCGTTCTCCAGTTCCACCTCGACCAGGCCGACCCGCTCCCGGATTTCCCGGGATTCGTCCTTCGGGGCGCTCAGATCCCACCGCTGGACCCGACCTTCGTAGGTGACGTCCACGATAAAACGATGTTCCTTTTCCGTCGTCTGGGCTTCCCAGGCCAGAGTGATGGGTATGCGGCGGCCGTCCCGGGCGGTGAACGAACCATCCCGATTGCCGGTATGGCTCCCGCCGTCCGCCAGCATCGTGTCGTCCACATCTTCCCGGATCAGCTGCATCAAATTATAGATGAGGTTGTTGAAATGCCGGGCGTCGCAGCGCACAACCGCCCGCTTGCCGGCATGTATCCGTACCGCCGCTTCCCAGTCATGAAAGCTGATCTCCGGCTCCTTGACGACGCCGAAATCCTGCAGCCTGACGCGCAGGGTATGCTCGCCGGGTCTGACGTCTTCGATATCGAGGGCCTGGGTGCCGTTTCCGGTGGTATAGCCGATGAATTCGCCGTCCAGAAAGATTTCCGCGTCGATCAGGTGGCAGAAGAGGGTGATGGTCCCGGGTTTTTCATCCTGCAAGGACAGGATGGACCGTTCGACCGCATCCGAGCGGAGCGACGCCGGGGTGCCGGTCAGTTTGGAAATCAAGTCCTCGCTCAGGGCATGGATGGTGTTCTCCGTAGCGCCCCGCTGGTTGAAGCTGAAGCTGCGGGATGACGCCACGTCCAGCAGGTGGGCGGCGATCTGGATCTCCGAACCCAGATGGACGTACTCCACCCGCAGCAGCGTATCGGCGCCCAGGATGCGCCCGAAGCGGAGCGCCGCGTCGGAATCCCGGCTCAGGACGGCCAGCTGCAATTCCTGTTCCTTCAGGACCTTGTCCAGGGAAACCCGGTCCAGGACCGTCAGATTGGACTGGGTGCTCAGATCGAACAGCATGATGCCCCGGATCAAGCCTTCCAGGTAATCATAGCGGGGATT
Source organism: Treponema denticola (assembly GCA_020719845.1). Taxonomy (GTDB): domain Bacteria; phylum Spirochaetota; class Spirochaetia; order Treponematales; family Breznakiellaceae; genus DYPP01. The sequence goes on from DYPP01000057.1 coordinate 1,566, forward strand.
GCCGGAAAGGTTGACCACGTCCAGAAAGGCCAGGGATACGCTTTTCTGCACCCGTACCCCATCGTCCTGGGCGGCAACGCCCAAGGCGGACAAAACAAGAACTAAAAAGGCAAAAGTTCTCATGGCTCTGCGCATAGATCCCCTCAAAGTATTCTATTCTAAAGCTCCGCCGTCCGGATAGTCCCCCGATCCAGGATCAGAAAGGACGCCGAGGCAGCCAAGGCGACGACGAAGCTTCCCGCCCACAGCGCAGGAATACCCCAATGATGGATGACGTTGCCCCCGACCATGGTGGCGAAGGTCCAGCCCAAGCCTTCGATCATGGGCAAGATGGCGGTAAAACGGCCCCGGTGCGACATCGGCGTATGGTTGGCCACGTACACTTCCGCGTTGGTGGCGTTGATGATTTCGCCCATCGTCCAGATGAAGGTGGAAACGAAGAGCAGCGCCGGCGACCGGACCAGGGCCAGCATGCCGAAACCCAGGGCGAACAGCAGGCCCGCCAGGGAAACGTTGGCGATGGGGCGGAACTTTTTGAACAGGATGATCAGCGGCGCGGTGAATACGATCACCAGCACGGCGTTCAGCGTCATCAGCGAACCGTAGAGCGCCGCGCCCCGGTGGCCGAACAGCTGTTCCGTCTGCAGCGGCAGGGTAAAACGGTGCTGCGCGTAGACCAGCCAATAGCAAGCCGTAATGACTGAAAAAATCACCAGCGACGGCCGGGCGCGGACGGCGGACCACAGACTGCCCTCGTGGGCCTTCTCCGTCGAATCCGTCTGCAGGCTGGCCTTCATGGCCGCCGCGCTGGGTTTGCTTTCGGGCACCATAAAGGCAACCAGGGCGATGGCGGCGGCGGCGGCGATGGCGTTGCCCCAGAAGAGCCATTGGGGCGCCCGCAGGAAGAGAAAGCCGGCGATCAGCGGCCCCACGGCAAAACCCAGATTATGTCCCAGGTAGTTGAGCGAAAAGGTGGCTTGCCGGTTTTCCGGGGTGGAAATGTCGATCTGAATGGCCTGTCGCGCCGGGTCGGCGAAGCCGTCGAAGATGATGTTGAGCAGGATGAAGAAAGGGACGATGGTCCTGGCCCGGCTATCCGCTCCGGGGCCGGACAACAGCAGGAAGCCGCAGGGCACAAAGGCCGCTGCGGCCAACAGCTGGGCCGTCACGGCCACCACTTTCCGGCCGTAGCGGTCCGCCAGTTTTCCGCCCAGGAGGGTGCCGGGCAGATAGGCAATGGACGTCAAGAACATAAAATTGCCGGCTTCCCGGGGATCCATTCCCGCCTTCTTGGTCAGGAACAGGGTAAGGAAGGGAAACACGAAGATACCCGCCCCATTGATGACGGTGGCGAGAAAAAGGGTATATACGCTCCGCGGCAGACCGCGGTACAGGTTGAACAACGCAAACAGACGCATCCGAATTCCTTCCGAAAAAAGTGCCGCCTCCGTCCTGCGCCGCCGTCTACCGGACCGGAAGCGCCTCGGTTCTGTCGCCGAGACGCACAAAACGGGTAGCGACAAAATTGAGCACCGCGATTCCTGCGCCGGCCATGAATACCCACTGGTAGCCCGCCCGGTCCCAGATGATGCCCGAGATGAGCGCCACGCTGATTGAAAACACGTGGTCGATGGAGATGCCCATGGCCAGGGTCGGCGCGATGTCCTCAGGCTTTTCCGCTATCCGTTTGAGGTAGATGGAACGGGCCATGCCGAAGGACAGCAGCACCGAATCCATGATGTAGGCGACGGAAATGACCATGAAGGCGACCCCATCGGGAAAAACAAAGCGGGCAAAACCGTAGAAAATGCATACGGGCACTAAAAGCAGCGCTTCCAGGCCCAGCATGAAGCGGGGTCCGCGCCGGTCCACCATGGCGCCCAGGATGGGCTGAAAGAAAACCCCCGCCAGACCGCCCAGCAGGTAGAGGATGGCCATGACCGAGGTCGGCTTTCCGTAGACGGATACGATGACCCAGGGGGCAAAGGTCAGGAAGAGCTGCTTGCGGGTGCCGAAAAGCACCGATAGCAGATAGAACAGACCGTACCGCTTCTTCAAAATCAACGCCGACGTTTTGCGGTCCCGCGGCGGCACCGACATCAAGGCCAGAGCGCCGGCTCCCGCCAGCAGCACCAGGGCGACGATGATGAAATTGCCGTCGAAGGATATATGGAATACGCCGAAGGCGATAAAGACAAAACCGCCGCCCGCAACCTGGGCCAGATTGCGCGCCGCGTTGGCCCGCCCCAGCAGCGCGCCCTCACCGCCCTCCGCAGCCAGTTCCATGCCGATGGACTGCTGCAGCGGCAAAAAGACGTGCTGCCCCAGGCTGTACATGAACAACCACAGGGTCATCAGGGAAAAAGAAGAGGAAAAGAACGCCAGCAGCGCGATGCCCGTAGCCTGCAGCGCAAAGGCGACGGCGCCGATGCGTCTACCCGGCAGAAAAGCCAGGGCCGCGGCGACAAAGACGTTCAGGAACCCCGGCAGCTCCCGGGGCAGTTCCAGGGCGCTGCGGGCCAGACCGCCGATATCCCAGTTGGCCTTGAGAAAATTGTTGAAGGATGAATCCACCATGGCCCCGGCAAGGCCCATGGCCAGGATGGCGACGGTATAAAGTCGAAGATCTCTTCTGACGGTCATGTTCAGTTCCTGAAGCTATGGATCGGGGCGGGAATCCGGCCGCCCCGGGAAATAAACGCGGCGCTGGAGAAGGGATGGGTAGCCATGATCGGCGCGCCACCGGGCGGGCCGCCGAATTCGGCCCAATCACCGACTTTTTTGCCCGGCACGGGGATGACCCGCACCGCGGTGGTCTTGTTGTCCTCCGGGGCGTTGCAGAACACCACCAGCTTGGCGCAGCCGATGCCGTCCCGGTCCGCCGTAAGGTTCGCGGCGGCCTTTACCACCCGGCCCATGCGGCGGACCGCGTCCATGTTGATGCCGTTTTTGGTCGTCGCCACGTTGACCGACGAGCAGACCCGGTCCGTACCCGCCAGGGCGTCGGGGATGGAATCGACCAGCCGGGTATCGCCGACGGAAAAGCCCTTCTGCACCAGCGCCGAATAGCCACCGACGAAGTCGATGCCCAGATCCTTGGCCACCTCGTCCAGCACCTTCGCGTAGGGCGTATAGTCGCGGACGTCGCTCGCCCCCGCCACCAGCGCGATGGGGGTCACGGAAACCCGCTTGTTGATGATGGGAATACCGTATTCGGTTTCAATGTCCCGGCCGACCTTGACCAGGGGGCCGGCGACGCGCAGCCGCTTGGACCGGATCCGCTTTCCGGTTACGTCCCCCGACAGGGAAACGCAATCCAGGAGCGGCACGCCCAAGGTTATGGCCCGGATGTCCAATTTCCGGTTGAGAAACATGTCCACGGTTTCCTGGATCTCGACGGGAGTGATTGGAAAAGTCCACCATCATCATCATGACAAAATTGCCCGACAGGATGGTCTGGCTGATATCTTCAATGTCGACGTCCCTTTCGGCAATAAAACGCTTACCCGGGCGATGATGCCCACTTTGTCGTTGTCGACCACGGTTACGATGGCGTTCATACAGTATCCCCCCGGTACGGACCGTATTGTATCGAACAGGGGGACCTTGATACAATGGCGGCGGAGGAGAATTGTATGATGGTAACCTCTGCCCTCATTGCCTACGCCCTGGTTTTGTTGGCGATCGCCCTCTTCGCCTTCAAAAAAAACTCCAGCATGGAAGAATTCATCGTAGCCGGCAGAAACCAGAATAGAGTACTGGTGGTCGCGTCCATGCTCGCCTCCACCATCGGCGGCGGCTTGACCATCGGAACGGTGCAGAAGGCCGCCGTCATGGGCTTTCCGGCCTTCTGGTTCGTGGCCGCTGGCGCCTTGGCCCATTTTCTGCAGGGACTGCTGCTCTCGCGCCGGGTCCGGGAAAGCCAGGCGTTGACCATGGCCGAGCTGGCGGACAAGCTGGCGGGCAAAGCCGCCCGGCTGCTCACTTCGTGGATCATCCTGGTCACCTGGATCGGCATCGCCGCCGCCCAGTTTGTGGCCGTCGCCCGGGTGCTGACGACCCTGACCGGACTGTCCCACGGTTCCGCCGTTATGGCGGCGGCGCTCTTCATCACCATCTACACCCTGATCGGCGGCCAAAAATCGGTCCTGCGTACCGACTTTTTTCAGTTCGGCGTCCTGGCGGTCGCGCTTTTGGCGACCCTGGCCTGGCTTTTCCTGGCTACGCCGCCGCCTGCGGGCTCGATCCGCGTGGAGCTTTTCACGTCCAGCTTTGGACCGCTGGACCTGGTCTACTACGTGGTCGTCATGGGCGGGTCCTATTTCATCTGCCCGATGATGTTCGGCCGGATCCTTTCTTCCGACACCGCCGCCAACGCCCGGAAATCCTCTTTCATGAGCGGCGTGGGCATGCTGATTTTTGCCGTCGTCGTGACCTTCATCGGGCTGTGGGTCAAAGCCGGCGGCTTCGACAGCGGCAAGCTGGATCCCCTGAATGCCATCGCTTCCCGGGCCCTCCCCGGAGCCTTGGGGGTGGTTCTGGTTTTCGGCTTGTTGGCGGCCATCATCTCCACCGCGGACACGGTGCTCATCACCGCCGCTTCCATCATCCAGAACGATCTGGTCCAGAAACCGTCGGTGGCCATGGTCCGGCTGTGGACCCTGGCGGTGGGGGCCATGGGCGCCTTCGTCGCCGTCTTCCACACCGACGTCATCGGCCTGCTGATCCGGACCTACAACGGCTATACCGCCGGCCTGGTCCCCGCGCTCCTGGTGGCGATCCTCAAAGGAAGCGCGGCCAAGCGGCGCGTCCGACCGGAGTTGTTCGCGGCGGGCATCGTCGTCGGCTACCTGCTGGGCATGGGCGGCAGTTTTGCCCTTGAGCTGGGCACGCTGCTGCAGCTGGACTCGGCGCTGATCAACCCGCTGGCCAAGGGCTTGCCGCTGGCCGGCATGGCCGTGTCGGGCCTGCTGGCCCTTCTGGCCTACGGTAAAAAAGCGCCGGCCGGCGAATCCTGATGGACCGTCGGCCGCTCCCGGAGCCTCGAGGCGCCGGGAGCAGAGCTTCAACGATCGTGTTCGATGCCGTGCTCGCTCAAAAACAGATCCAGCACGGTCAGGAAGAGGATCACGGTCATCGGACCGAGAATCAGACCGTTGAAGCCGAACGCCGCCAGTCCGCCCAGGATGGCAAAGAAAATGATCAGGGGATGCAGATTAAGGCGGTCCCGGAGGAACAGGGGACGCAGGAGATTGTCCAGGGTGGAAATGAAAATGCCGGAAACGACCAGAAAAACCAGACCGTCGGCCACGTCGCCGGTGAGGATCCGGAAGACGCCGATGGGTCCCCAGACGCTCCCCGCCCCGATCATGGGGATAAAGGAACAGAAAAAAACGATGATCGCGAATACCAGGGCGCCCTGCACGCGGAAGATGAGGAAAATCAGGTAGGACATGACGGATTGGACCAGGGCGACCAGGATATAGCCCAGCAGGAGGTTGCGGGTGATCTCCTTGAATTTGCTCACCAGCGCGGCCATATAGTCCCTGCGGATCGGAAGGGCCTTGAGCAGGATCCGGGAAAGGTAAGCGCCGTCCATGTAAAAAAAGTACAGCGTAAAGGACATGAACGCCAGACCGACCGCCAAAGCCCCCAGGTTCCCCATGATCTGGGTACCTAGGGTGACCGTATCCTGGACGCGGGATTTTAAAAATTCAAGGATCTGGTTCCGTAGCTGGTCGGCGCTCAGGGTGATGAGACCGGAACTCAAATCCGTCAGAAAAGTCGACAATCGTTCGATTTCCCGCTCGTACAGGGTTGGATGCAGGTTGAGGTAGGCGATGGCGGACCGGATGAGCGCGGCGAGCTGGCGGTAGAGTTGGAAGCCGATGAACAGGAACGGAATGATGATGATCAGGACCGTTCCCACCGAAAAGAGCGCCGCCAAAAGATTCTGCTGGATCCTCCCCAAAATGGTGGCCGGCTGCAGGCGTTTTACCAGGGCGTTGTAGAAAGGATTGAAGAGTATGTACAGCAAGATCGACCAGAGGATCACCGTAAAAAACGGCATAAACAGCCGGGCGACGGCCAAGAACAAAATCAGCAACAGCGCTCCGAACACCCAGGTCTGCAGCGTTTTCTTTTCCATGCTATTCCTCACAAGCCGGCGATGATACGTTCCGCTTCCGCCCTTTGCGCGTAGGTCGGGTTCTTTTCGATCAACTCGGAAAGCCTTTTTTTGGCCGCCGCCGTATCCCCGAGACCGGCGTAGGTCTTGCCCAGTTCAAAGAGAGCGTCCCAATTCCGGGGTTCCAGCTTGAGCAGTTCGAGGTACGCGTCCCGGCCCGGTTCCTTTTTGCCCGCGGCGACGTAGGCCCGGGCCAGGTTGAGCCGGACAATGCCGTTCTTCGGTTCCAGGGCAAGGGCTTTTTCGTAATGCTCGACGCTCTTTTCCCACAGCTCTTTGCGGGCGTAGGCGGCTCCCAGGTTGTTGTTGACCTCGAAGGAGCCGGGTTCCACGCTGAAGGCTTCCAGCAGGTAATCCAGCGCCTTGTCGGGAAACCCGTTGGCCAGGTAGATGCCGCCCAGGTTGATGCGCGGCTTGACGTACTTGCGGTCCAGCCCCGCAGCCCGGGAATACGCCGTAATGGCGGGATCCAGCTTGCCCGAGGATTCATGGGCCAGGCCGAGGGTATAGTGGTAGACCGCGTTGGAACCCGCCACGGCCACCGCCTTGGACGCGTAGCCGACGGCTTCATCGAACTTCTGAAGGCTGAGCTTGACCACCGCCATGTTGTAGTTGGTCAGGTCGTCGTCCGGCGCGGCGGTCAGGGCTTGGGCAAAGGACGCTTCCGCGCCTGCGGCGTCCCCGGAAGCGCTCTGGGCAGCGCCCAGTTCCCGCAGCGTGGCCACGTCGTTGGGCAGCGTGGCCAAAGCCCGGTTGAAGGCCTGGATGGCCCCGGCGGTATCGCCCTTGGCCGCCAAAAGCCGGCCTATTTCCCGATGCGCCACCCCGTAGTCCGGTTTGACCGCCACCGCCTTGCGATACGCCTTGAGGGCGTCCTCCGTCCGGCCCAGCACGCGCAGGGTGCCGCCCAGATTGTACCAGCCGGGTTCAAAATCGGCCTTCAACGCCGTAGCGGTCTCAAACGCCTGCCGGGCGTCGGCGTATTTGCGGGCGTTGAAAAGAGCCCGTCCCAGTTCGAAGGCGTAGAGGTAATTTTTAGGATCCAGCCGGGTAGATTCCTTGAGCTCCGTGACCGCGTTGTCCCACTGCTTCAGATCGCCGTTGATTTTGCCCAGCGTATAGTGGGGCATGGCCTGGGTATTGTCGGTCTGGATCGATTCCCGGGCGTAGCGGATGGATTCCTTCAGCGCTTCCTGGCCTTCCGCCGAATCGCGGTCCTGGGAAAACCCCTGGTAGTAGGCGTCGGCGATATCCGCCTGTTTCTGGGCCTGAAAGCGCGATTCTCCCTCGGGCACCCGGGAAACCGCCTCGGAAAAGGCGTCCTGGGCGCCGGGGTAGTTTTTTTTCTGCACCGCCGCCCGTCCCTGGGCTACCAGGTCGTTGACCAGGCGCATTTTGTCCTGCAGATCCCGGGACTTGCGCGCCAGTTCGTCCGCTTCCGCCCGACGACGGGCCGCTTCCGCTTCCTGCGCAGCCTGCTGCTCCGCCTGCGCAGCCGCCCGGGCGGCCGCCTCGGCTTCCGAGCGGGCCCTGACTTCCGCCGCGGCCTGGCGGCGCGCTGCCTCCGCCTGCTCCTGTGCGGCCTGGTCCTGGGCGGTCATAGTCGGTCCCTCCTGGCTGCTGGCGGTCCGGCTTGCCGTCTCCACCGCCCGGCTGATCTCCTGCAGGGCGTCCGCCACCTGCTGCCCCGCAGCGCCGGGGTCCGGAGCGTTCCGCCCGGCGGCTTTGGCGGCTTGCAGGGCTTTTTCCAGCAGCTCCCGGGCTTCCGCGTCGCCCGCGTTGCCGATGAGCAGTTTTTCCAGCAGGTCCAGGGCGCGCTGGTACTCGCCCCGGTCCACGTACTCCCGAGCCAGGCTCAGGGTATTTTCCCTGGTTTTGTCGGGTCCGGGATTGCGCATCCCCAAAAAAACGGCCGTCCCGGCCAGCAGGACCACCAGAACCAGGGCGCCGACGCCCAGCATGATTTTAGTTTTAGAACCGGTTTTCATTTTGGACTCCCGTTATTCCAGGATAAATTCGCCGTCGTAATTCTGTACCGCTTCGGAACCGGCCTGGACCCCCTGGGTTTCTTCCGCCGCAGCCTGCAGGGAGGCGGAAACCTCGTCCAGCAACCGTTGCCGCCGCTCCGCCTCCAGCCGCGCCTGTTCCGCCGACGCGGCTTCCCGGCGTTCCGCGGCGGCGAATTCCTGCCTGATCAGCGCCAACACCTGCTCAATCTGCGGCCGCTTTGGGGACGAGGGCTCCAACACAAGATAGGCATCGTAGTCCACCACGGCATCCGCCAGGGCTCCGGTGCGCAGGCGCGAATTGGCCCGGTTGAGGTAGGCCGACGCGTAGTTGGGGTCTCCCTGGATAGCCTGGGTATAGTACTGTTCGGCGAAGGACGCGCTGCCCTTGAAGAAATAGGCGTTGCCCAGGTTGAACGCCACCAGCGGCAGCCGGGTCCCCGCCCGGGGCAGAGCCTTTCTCAGCACCGCGATGGCGTCCTCCGGACGGGAGAGCTGCTGGTAGGCGATTCCCAGATAGAGCGCGGCCTGGATGTTGGCCGGATCTTCATAAAAGGCCGCTTCCAGCGGCGTAACCGCTTCCTGGGGCTTGTTGCGCATAAACAGTTCTTCGCCCTGTTTGAACGTCGAATTCTGGGCACCCGCGAAAGCCGTAAAGACCAGCGACAAAGCCATAAGCAGGCTGCTTCTCATGATCGTCCCTCCCCAGCGCAGGCCGCGACGGTTTGACAGGGTGTAAAAAAATAACTACTCTTCACTAAGTCAAGGATACCACAACGAGGCGGTACGCGTCATGACCATAATGGTTGTAATCATCATCCTTCTCGGCGTCGGCATCGGTTTTTTGACCTTTTATCTGGTACGGTCCATACTGGTCCCCAAGCGGGTTGAACAGCTGGGAGCCATGATCAAGCAGGGCAAGTTCCAGGCCGCCGCCAAAATCGCCAAAGCCATCATCGCCCGGGAACCGCGGAACAGTGAAGCCCACTACATCCTGGGCCAGGCGTATCTGACGGACAACAAGGCCGAATTGGCGCTGATGGAGTTCAAGATCGTCAACCAGATCGGCGTCTTTTCCGGCATGATTCCGGAAAGCGAATTCCGCAAGGCCCTGGCCCAGCTGTTCATCCGCTTCAACCAGCTGGAAGAAGCCCTGAAGGAATACCTGCTGCTGGTCAAGAAGGAACCCGGCACGGCGGAACACTATTATTGGTGCGGAAAACTGTTCAACGAACGCAACCGGTCGGATATGGCCCTGGGGTATCTGCGCAAAGCCATCGAGCTGGATCCGCGGCACGGCAAAGCCCACTACGAGCTGGGTATTCTGCTGTACCGAGAGAAAAAAGCCGTAGAAGCCAAAGTGGAACTGGAAATTGCCCTGAAGTACCAGAACGACAACGCCCAGGCCTACTATTTTCTGGGAAAATTGCAGAAGGACAACCACGATTACGTGGCGGCCCTGCTTTCTTTTGAAAAAGCCCAGCGGGACACCGATTTCAAGGTAAAAGCCCTGGTGGAGCGGGGCGGCTGCTACATGAGCATGAACGCCATGGATAAGGCCGTTCCCGAACTGGAACGGGCCATCAAGGTGTCCACCGACGAGGCCAACCAGGAAACGCTGTACGCCCGCTATTTTTTGGCCATGTGCTTTGAAAAAAACCGGGAATTGGATCGGGCCATCGAACAATGGGAAAAGATATACGCCAAGAAGCCCAATTTTCGGGACGTAGGCGAAAAGCTCAGCCATTACCAGGAATTCCGCACCGACGACAAGATGAAGGATTACCTGACCGCCGGCCAGGAAGAATTCATGGAATTCTGCAAGGCGATAACCGTGCAGGGATTATCCCTGCAGGTGCGGGATCTAACCGAATTGCCCAACGGCTGCGACATCATCGCCGTGGAGGGCAATTCCGAGAAATGGCGCAACGTGCGTAAAATCCCCCGGCTGATCCGCTTTTTCCGGATACCCGAGCTGATCGACGAATCCATGGTCCGTCTGGTCCTGGAACAGATAAAGAAGCTCAACATTTCCCGGGCGGTCATCGTGACCAGTTCGGGTTTTAGCCGTACGGCTCTGGAGTTTGCCGATTCACGGCCCATCGAACTGTACAACAAGGACCAGCTCCAGGAACTTTTCAACACCGTCGACATCTATGGATCCCTGCGGCATTCATGAAAATCCTCTGTGTCTCCGACCAGATAGACCCCCTGGTGTACAGTCTGTCCATCAAAAGTCGCTTTGAGGACGTCGATCTGGTGCTCAGCGCCGGGGATTTGCCCATGGAATACCTGGAATTCATCGTCAGCAGCTTGAACAAGCCGGTGCTTTTTGTCTTCGGCAACCACGATCTCAAAGAACTGTCCTTTTACAAACCTAACTTTGAGGACCGGTTGCGCAGCCGCTCGCCGCTGGAAGAATCCCTCGCCTCCGGAGCCACCCATATAGGTTCCCGGGCCTACCGGGAAGGGAGCCTGCTTTTTGTCGGACTCGGCGGGTCCATGCAGTACAACCATGGCCAGAACCAATACACGAATTTTCAGATGACCCTGGAGATCGTCAAACTGCTGCCGCAGTTGCTGCTCAACCGGCTGCTGCACGGTCGTTTTCTGGACATCCTGCTGACCCACGCGCCACCCCGGGGCATCCATGACAAGGAAGACACCTGCCATCGGGGTTTTCCGGTCTTTCTCTGGTTCATCAAGGTGTTCAAGCCCCGGTATCTGGTTCACGGGCACATCCACCTCTACGATCTGGCGGACGTGCGCACCACCAAATACCTGGACACCCTGGTCGTCAACGCCTACAGTCATTTTCTGATCGATACAGGAGCAACTTTATGAGCGATTCCCACCGTCTCCAGGCGGCGGAAGATTTTTCCAAGGCCCGAGGCCGGGCTATTCTTTCCCGCATCCAGCATTTCATGAACGTCGACCAGGACAAGCTGCTCTCCTTCAACGACGTCAAAGATATCCTCAAACCCAAGAACGAAACCTACCGGGGCATGCAGGTCGTTCCCCTGGACCTGATCGTCGGCAGCGAAGGCCGCTACCGGGATTTCAACAAATTCTTTCTGCCCCGGGCCGAACACCTGCGCCAACGTTGGGAACGCGTCGACCTGGCCCGCCTGAAGGACATCATCCTGCCGCCCATCCAGCTCTACGAAATCGGCGGGGTCTATTTTGTGCGCGACGGCAACCACCGCGTTTCGGTGGCCCGGACCCAGGGCAGCGGGTCGATCGACGCGGAAGTGATCAGCCTGACCAGCGAAATCCACATCGACCCGGCCATGACCGCCGACCAGCTGCGGCAGGCGGTGGTGGACTTTGAAAAACGGGTATTCTATGAAAAAACCCATTTTGCCGAACTGACGGGTTGCGAGGACCTTGACTTCTCCGCTCCCGGCCGCTACGACGTCGTCTACAACCATATCCTGGTGCACAAATACTACCTCAATCAGAACGCCAACCTGGAGATCCAATTCTCCGACGCCCTGGTTTCCTGGTACAACAACGTCTACCAGCCGATCATCGAAATCATCACCGAAGAACGCCTGTACGTCCGTTTTCCGGGGCGTACCGCCAGCGACCTCTACGTCTGGATCGTCAAACACTGGGATTTCCTGAAAAAGAAATTCGGCGTCCACTATTCCCTGTCCGACGCGGCCCGGGATTTTTCGGCCAGATACGGGCAGGACCGTCCGGGACTACGGGTTTTCATGGCCAGACTGTTCGAACTCCTGTTCGGAAAAAAGCGATCTTGAACCATGGCTATCCTTTCCATTCAATCCCACGTGGTCTACGGCTACGTCGGCAATACGGCCGCCACCTTTCCCCTGCAGCTTTTGGGCCACGACGTCTGGGCGGTGAACACGGTGGAGTTTTCCAACCATACCGGCTTCGGGTCCTGGCGCGGCCGGGTGCTGGGCGGAGAACTGGTAGCCGAACTGGTCTCAGGACTTGAGGAACGGGGCGCCCTGGATACGTGCGAAGCGGTCCTTTCCGGCTATCTGGGCGACGCTGGGGTGGGCTTGGCCGTTCTGGAGGCGGTCGCCAAGGTCCGCCGCGCCGCGCCGGGCGCCTTGTACTGCTGTGATCCGGTGATGGGCGATTATGGCCGCGGCTTTTTTGTCCAGCCGGGGATTCCGGAAATACTGCGGGAACGCATCGTTCCCCGGGCGGATATCGTGACGCCCAACCAATTTGAGCTGGAAGCCCTGACGGGGGTCACCGTTCGATCCTTGGACGACGCCCGGCGGGCGGTCCGGGCGGTCCATGAACTGGGGCCGCGGGTAGTCCTGGTGACCAGCTACCACGGCGCGGAAGAAGCGGTGGACCACATCGACATGCTGGTCTCGGACGGCGGCTCTTTTCACCAGGTCCGGACGCCCAAACTACCCTTCGATCCTTCGCCGAACGGCGCCGGGGACCTCATCGCGGCCCTATTTTTGAGCCGTTACCTGCAGAGCGGCGACGCCGCGGCGGCCATGGAACACAGCGCCGCCTCGGTGTACGGCGTACTGGCCGCGACGTTTGCCCGGCGGAGCCCAAACCTCTGCCTGATCAGCGCGCAGAAGGAGATTGTCAGCCCGACCCAGGTATTTTCAGCCTTTGGCGTATAGCAGCTGTTCCAGCTCCGACCGGTCAAAACGGTAGCGCCGGCTGCAGTAGTGGCAGACTATTTCCAGCGGCAACGGACCTTCCGCCAGGGTAGCCCACAGTTCGTCCGCGCCCAGAGCCCCCAAAAAGGAATAGAAACGTTCCCGGGAACAGGAACATTCAAAAGCCGCCGGAGTCTCGGCCAGAACGTCCACCTCGAAGGCATCGAACCAGGTAGACAGCAGGGCGGACCGGGATTTCCCCTCGGCGAACCAGGTCCCGAGGGACGGCAATTCGGACAGCCTGACTTCGGCGTCTTCCATGTCCACCTCTTTGGCTCCCGGCAAGGCCTGGAGAAACAAGCCCCCCGCACCGACGATCCGGCCTTGCGGGTCGAATCGGACGCTGAGGGCCAGCGCGGTCCGGGTCTGCTCGGAGCGCAGGAAGTATTCGGTCACGTCTTCGGCGATTCGGCCGTGCACCAATTCGATATGGCCCGTATAGGCGTCGCCGTCCGGCGCCAGGCGGCGCACGCTCAGCGTGCCGCTGCCGATGAACGGCTGGAGGTCAAAGCTGTTCAGCGGCTTGTCGAGCCGGATGGCGTCGCAGAACAGGTATCCCCGTACCCGGGCGTCCCAGGTGGATTCCACCGAAAAACCGCGCACCGGACCGGTGCAGTCCATCCGCAGGCCGATGGTCTCGCCGGCCTTGATGGTCGTGGAGAGCAGGGCCGCGCCGGACAAGGCCTGGGACAGGGCCAGGCTTTCCACGATGCCGAGCCCGTGCAGGCTGCGCGCTCGCCCGGCCAGATGCGTACTTTCCAGCAGGCTGCCCCGCACCGTAGCGCCGAGCAGGGTAAAGCGGGTAATGCCGTCTTCGTTGGTCATGGCTATTGCATACCGCCGGAGAGCGCCGGGCGTCAAGGTATGCAAGCCGGCGCCGCCGGGCTATAGTAACGCCATGAACGCGTCCTTGAGCGCCCGGTTCGACCAATTCATCGATCTCCGCACGAACCGCTTTGAAGCTCTGCGGGCGCTGTTGACCGAACAAGGGCTGGAACCCGCAGTGGTCGAGCTGTCCGGGGGACGGCACCTCTTTGTAGCCCCCTCCCGGGACTTGCCGCGCAGCGCCGCCCCCACGGTCCTGATTGCCCATTATGATCGCGTGCCCGTCAGTCCCGGCGCCAACGACAACGCCGCGGGGGTCTTTCAGCTGCTGCAATGCGCCGGGCGCCTGCGGTCCGAGCGACAGGGCGGATGGCTGGTGGTTTTTACCGACAAGGAAGAGGCGGCGGGCGTGAACGGCGTCAAGGGTCAGGGCGCGTTTGCCCTGGCGAGGGCTTTAAGGGACATCGGGCTGGCCGACGCCCGCCTTTTTATTTTTGACGCCTGCGGCCGGGGCAATACCATCGTCATCTCCACCGCCCTGGATCATCTGCTGCGCGACCAGGGGGGAGCGGGGATCGAAAAAGCCCGGCATGACCTGGCGGCGCTCCGGGACCGGACGCTGGGCGCCGCCCGCCGGATCCGCGCGGAACGGGTCCTGCTGGCGCCCACGCCCTTTTCGGACGACGCCGGGTTGCTGGCCGGCGGTCTGTGCGCCCAAACCATAACGGTGCTGCCCGACGCCGAGGCCGCAACCCTGGCCAACGCCCTGCGTCGGCAGCCGGACCTGGCCGCCGGTCTGGTAAACCGCGATGCCCGGGGCGGCGCGTCGGCGCCCTTTTTCCCCGCTACCTGGAAGCTGCTCAACACTCCGGGAGACGGCCGGGCAACGCTCACCGAAGGAATCAACCCGCTGATGGTCCGCTTGGCGCACGCTTTGTGCGTGCCTGAGTAAAACCCGTTTATACGCCCAACATCGACGCGTAGGCTTCCAGGGCCGAGTTGCCGCTGGTCCGGGCCAGAACCTGTTTGGTCAGCACCTTTCCGAGCTGCACGCCCTCCTGGTCGAAGCTGTTGAGGTTCCAGATGAAGCCCTGAAACATGACCTTATTCTCAAAGTGCGCCAACAAGGCTCCCAAAGCCGCCGGGGTGAGGGTTCGGCCGAAAATGAGGCTGGAGGGCCGCCCACCCGGAAAGGCCTTATTGCCATCCGCGTCTTCTTTACCCATGGCAAAAGCCGCTATCTGGGCAATAAGGTTGGCTTTCAGCTTGGTCTGACTGGTGGAACCTTCCACCTCTACATCGTCCCGGCGCTGGCTTTCGGAAAAACCAATAAATTGCAGGGGAACGATATCCGTTCCCTGGTGCAGAAGCTGGTAGAAGGAATGCTGACCATTGGTTCCGGGTTCGCCGAAGACCACCGGCCCGGTGGCGTAACCCACCGTCTTTCCGTAGCGGTTGACCCGCTTGCCGTTGGATTCCATATCCAGCTGCTGCAGATGGGCGGGAAAACGCGACAAAGCCTGGCTGTAGGGGAGAACCGCCGTAGCTGGATACCCAAGCACATTCCGTTCCCATACTCCGATCAGCGCGTCCAGCAGCGCGGCGTTTTTCAGGATATCCGCTTCTAGGGCGTTTTTATCCGCCTCGTGGGCACCCGCCAGCAGTTCCCGGAACGCGTCCGGACCAAAGGCGAGGGAAAGGACAACGCCGCCAACCGCGGAGGTGGAAGAATAGCGTCCGCCGATATTGTCGTCGATGTAGAAGGAATCCAGGTATTCAGGATTGTGCGCCAACGGACTGGTTTCGCTGGTCACAGCCACCAGATGTTCCGCCGACGTGAGTCCCGCCGCCCGGAGCTTGGCCTTAACGAACAGTTCGTTGGACAAGGTTTCTTGGGTAGTCCCGCTTTTAGACACCAGAATGAACAGACTACGCGCCAGATCGATCCGCGCCAGCACCGCCGAAGCGTCATCAGGATCAACGTTGGATATGAACTCAGCCCGCATACGGCGCCGGCCATGCATCGCCGCCCAGTTTTCCAGAGCCAGGTAGAGCGCCCGGGGCCCCAAATCGGAACCGCCGATGCCGATCTGCACTACCGTATCGAAGGTTTTCCCCGTCGATCCTTTGAAATCGCCTCGCTGTACGCGATCGGAAAACGCGGAAAACCGTTCCCCCTCGACGGCGTAAAAAGCGCCCAGATCTTTGCCGTCTTCGCTCACGGGTTTGCCCGCACGACCCCGGGTAAGCTGGTGCAGGACCCGCCTCTTCTCACCGGTATTCATTATTTCCCCGTCCAGGAGGGCGGTATATTTTTCGATAACCTGCTGTTCCCGCGCCAGGTTCTGGAGCTCCGCCAACACCGTGTCGTCGACGGATTTTGCCGCCCAGGAATACCGGAGACCACCGGCCATTTCGGCCTGGAAAGCCCGAACGCGTTCACCGGTCAACACCGTTGAAAAATCAAAACTCTTGCCTATTGGAGCAAGGGAGCGCAGCTTGTCAAAACTCGCCGATTTATCCAGGTCGTTGAAAGCAATCATATCTCCTCCCGTCTTGACCGCCGGCAGGAAGCCGAAAAACCCAAAGAGGGCGTTTCAGCATCCGGTCAATCCTCTATTTCCGGCATCTTTTCTTTCATCTGGGCCAAAAAATCCTCTCCGTCGACACCTTCCCGCAGACAGACGAATACCGTATTGTCCCGCCCGGCTATCGTCCCCAGCACGTCATCCAATGCCAAATTATCCACCGCCAGAGCGACCGAATCGGAATGGCCCGAATAGGTTTTTATGACCACCATGTTTCCCGACCAATCAATGGAAACGTAACCGCGCAAAAAATCGTGGACATAGGTACGCTCGGTTTCTTGCCGATCGTCATCCCCCGGCAAGGTATACACGTACCCGTTATGCCCGTCGGAAATCTTGCCCACTTTCAGCAATTTCAAATCCCGGGACAACGTTGCCTGGGTAACGATGAATCCTTCTTTTTGCAAGTGGCCTAAGAGAGTATCCTGAGATTCGATTCGATAGGTTTTGATCAGTTTACGGATAGCCTTAAGGCGAGCCAATCGTTCTTTCACAGAAATCTCCGCCGGTTTGAACGAATATTTATGCCGAATACCTGTATAAAGATACAATGAAGACGCTCTTTGTGCAACCCCTCTTGAGTGTCACAAACCTTAAGGAAATTTCCACCTCCTCAAGCGAAGGCGA
>DYPP01000058.1 GCA_020719845.1 Treponema denticola
CTGGTTGGGGCTCTAGAAGGCGTCGTTTCCGGCGCAACTCCGGGCAAAAGCAATTCTCATTGACAATTTGCCGATCAGACCGTAGACTGGGTAGCATAAACTAACCCTACTCGGGAGGATCTATGGCAAAGGTTGAACTCAGAGGCATCAGCAAGGTGTATGACGGGAACGTCCGCGCGGTGGACAACGCCAACATCACCGTCAACGACAAGGAATTCGTCGTATTCGTCGGGCCCTCGGGCTGCGGCAAATCCACCACGCTCCGTATGGTCGCCGGTCTGGAGGACATCACCGAAGGCGAACTCTACATCGACGGCGAACTCATGAACGACGTTCCCCCCAAAGACCGGAACATCGCCATGGTGTTCCAGAACTACGCCCTGTACCCGCACATGACGGTGTACGAGAATATGGCCTTCGGCCTGCGCATCAAAAAGGTGGACAAGGCGGAAATCGACCGCCGGGTGCACGAGGCGGCCCGCATCCTGGACATCGAAAAGTTCCTGGACCGCAAGCCCAAGGCGCTCTCCGGCGGCCAGCGCCAGCGCGTCGCCGTCGGCCGGGCCATCGTCCGCAACCCGAAGGTCTTCCTCTTCGACGAACCCCTTTCCAACCTGGACGCCAAGCTGCGGGTGCAGATGCGCGCCGAGCTGTCCGACCTGCACCTGCGCCTCAACGCCACCATGATCTACGTCACCCACGACCAGGTCGAAGCCATGACCATGGCCAGCAAGATCGTGGTCATGAAGGACGGCAAGGTCCAGCAGATCGGCGCCCCGCTCTACATGTACAACCATCCGATCAACAAGTTCGTCGCCGGTTTCATCGGTTCGCCGCCCATGAACTTCCTGACCGTCAAGGTGGGCGAAAAGAACGGCGCGGTGGTGCTGGACGAAGGCTCCTTCGAGGTCAGGCCGGCGGAAGAACACGCCAGGTACCTGAAGAAGTATGTCGGCAAGGAAATCTACTTCGGGATCCGGCCGGAAGACCTGGCTTATGTTGAAAAACCCGGCAAGGACAACACCATTCCGGTCAAGATCACTGTGGTCGAGCCCCTGGGGGCGGACATCAACCTGTGGCTGATGACCAAGACCCAACCCCTGGTCGCCCGGACCGAACCCCACCATACCTTCAAGGTCGGCGATACGGTTGACTTTTCTCCCTACATGGAAAAAGCCCGCTACTTCGACAAGGACACGGAGCTTTCCATCCTGGCCGAGCTGGATACGGCCGCCCAGGGCTGATTCTGGATCCCGTCGGACTTAAGAACGCGTAAATGAAAAGGCCGTCCCCCCGGGGACGGCCTTTTTTTTGGGGAATACCGTCATAGTGGCAAGGTCCCGGCTCAGGCCAGGACGAAGACGGTTTCCTGCTCCGGTATGCGCACCGACTGCAGGATCAGCCGGACCTGGTCGTTGGGGGCGATAGCGCCGGACGCGGCGACCTGGGTTTCCAGGCCCAGGGCGCCGACCATGACCATGGCCCGGTTGCCGTTGCGTTCCAGCACGGTCCCCTCCCATTCGGAACCTATTTTGTCCGCCAGAAAGGCCGCCGTCCAGTGCCGCCGGGACGCCCGTTCGCCCTGCACGGCGGCCTGGGCGGCGATTTCTCCCGCCGCCAGGCGGGAAAGAATTTCTTCCGCCGGCAGCACGGGCGCTCCGGTCAAGAAAGCCCGGATCTGCTGGTGGGCCAGCAGGTCCGTATAGCGCCGGAGGGGGCTGGTCACCTGGGTGTATTCCGCCAGGCCCAGGCCATCGTGGGCGCCGGGCTGGGCGGAAAGGCGCCGGGGCCGCATGCAGCGCCGGAGCTGGTAGGAGCCGGCCAGGCCAGGCAGGAGGGCGGCGGGCAGGTCGCCGACTTCCTGGGCCACGAAGGGGAAGGGCAGGCGCCGGTGCAGCGCCCAGCCGGCGGCGGCTTCCCCGGCCAGGAGCATGTACTCCCGGACCAGGGCGGCGGAGCGGTAATCGGCGATGGGCTCGATGCTGATCGAGCCGTCCCGGACGACGATGTGGGTTTCCGGCAAGTCGATGGCCACCGCGCCCGCCGCCAGCCGGCGGGCCAGGTTGCGCTCCGCCGGAGCAAAGAGCGCCGCCGTTTCCGGCGCCTGGTCCGCTTCGGCGTAGGTCAGCCGCCGGACCCGGACCCGGCTGCGCATGATCTCGGTCTGCCGGATCGAGCCGTCGTCGTTCAGGTCGACGCGGAACGAGAGCGCCGGCGAAACGTCGGTCAGCCCCAGGGCGTACAGGGGCAGGGCGGCTTCGGAGATCATGCGGTAGGTGCCCTCGGGCAGATAGAGCGTGGCGCCCCGATCCCGGGCTTCCCGGTCCGCCGGGCTGTCGCCGGAGATGGTCGCCGCCGGGTCGGCCACGTGCACCCAGACCGTGTTGCCTTCCACGGAGACCGCGTCGTCCGGATCGGCGCTCCAGGCGTTGTCGATGGCGTAGGCCGCCAGCTGGGTCAGGTCGACCCGGTCTTCGTCTTCCGGCGGCGGCGGGACGGCGCTTTTGGCGGAGGTCAGGGACAGGTTGAAGCGCGGCGGATGGGGATTGACCATCCGGTCCCAGAAACCGACGTTGAGCAGCAGCTTGTGCGCTTCCTGGGGCGTTTCGGTCCGCCCCAGGTCGCGCAGCGTCCGGCTTTTGTCCGACTTGCCCCAGGCCAGGGCTTCCACGTCCTGCAGGCGCCGGTCGTCATCGCCGGGGATGATCTTTCCCGCCTTGAGGCGGAGGATAAAGGCGTCCCGCTCTGCGGCGTCCCGTTCCTTTTCGTTCCGTTTGGCCGTGTCCGCCGCGATTTCCGCCGCCGAACGGGGGGTGACGGCGGCGATGCGGCCGGTAAAATAAACGCCTTCGTGCAGGATTTGCCAGGCCGCCCAGGCGGTCCGGGGCGTCCAGGATCCGTACAGCAGGTCCGCCAGCTCGGACAGCGGGAATTCCGTCCCCGCCAGCAATTCCCAGGCGCCGGTCAGATCCGATTCCGGCAGGGTGCCTTCCAGCTCCGCCAGGCTGCGCAGGGGGCCGGGGTGCAGCAGCTCGATGTCCTTTTCCCGCACACGGACCGACTCCCCGCCGGCGACGACGATGGTGATTTTTTCGTCCGTCGCGCCGACCAGGGCGGGACGGTTCTTGTAGATGACCAGGCTTTTTTCAGGTATCATGGCCGATCACCATACCACGAGCGCCGTTTATTGCATACCGGCTCACGTTGCTTTTCCAAGAATGCGGGTTTGGTATACGGTTTGTATGCATTTCAACAGAAAGTATTGCATAAAAATGCAAAATTGGGTATTTTGTAACCCGCGGAGGATACGTATGATCGTGATGAAATTCGGGGGCAGTTCGGTGGCCGACGCGGAGCGCATCCGCCACGTGGCGGGAATCGTCCAGCAAGCCCTGCCCCGCAAACCGGTGCTGGTATTGTCGGCCATGGGGGATACGACGGACCATCTGCTCGACGCGGCGGAGGCGGCGCTGGCCGGCACGGTTTCGGTGGAAAAGATCGAAGCGCTGCATCGGTCGGCGGTGGCGGATCTGGGATTGTCCGCGTCGGCGATGGTCGAAATCGCGCCCCTGCTGGCGGAACTGAAGAGCCTGCTGGTGGGCATTTCCCTGATCAAGGAACTGACCGGCCGCACCAAGGATTACCTGGTTTCCTTCGGCGAACGCCTTTCCATCCGGGTCGCGGCGGCCTACCTGCGTTCCCGCGGCCTGGACGCCCGGGCCCTGGACGCCTGGGACGCGGGATTCCGCTCGGATTCCAACTTTACGTCGGCGGAAGTGCTTCCGGAAAGCTGGGCGGCCATCGCGGCGACGCTGAATCCGCTGCTGGCCGCGGGAACCCTGCCGGTGGTGACCGGCTTCATCGCCAAGGACGGGGAAGGGCGCATCACCACCCTGGGCCGGGGCGGTTCGGATCTGACGGCCACGCTGATCGGGGCGGCCTGCGGCGCCGAAGAAGTGCAGGTCTGGAAGGACGTGGACGGCATCCTGACCGCCGACCCCCGGCTGGTCAAGGCGGCGCGGCCGGTGGAGACGGTCACCTACGAGGAAGCCGCCGAGTTGGCCTATTTCGGCGCCCAGGTGCTGCATCCCCGCTCCATGCTGCCCTGCATCCGCACCGGAACGCCGGTGCGGGTCAAAAACTCCTACAACCCCCCGGCGCCGGGTACGCGCATCGTCGCCGCCCTGGAGGCGGACGCCGGACCGGTGCGGGCCATCACTTCCAAAAAAAACGTCACCCTGGTGGATATCGTGTCCTCCCGCATGCTGGGGCAGCACGGCTTTCTGGCCGGCGTCTTTGCCGCCTTCGCGGACCACCGCATCTCGGTGGACATGGTAGCCACCAGCGAGGTGTCCATTTCCCTGACCCTGGACGCGGCCCACGAACTGGCCGCCCTGAAGCGGGACCTGGAAAAGATCGCCGCCGTGGAAATCCGCAAGGGCAAGGCCATCGTCACCATCATCGGCGACGTGCGCCGCTCATCGGAAATTCTGGAACGGTCCTTCGGCATTTGCGCGGCGCTGAAGGTGCCGGTGCAGATGGTGTCCCAGGGGGCCAGCAAGGTCAACGTCAGCTTCATCGTGGACGACGGCCAGGCTCCGGAGGTGGTCAAGGCGCTGCACGCGGCCTTTTTTGAAGGGGGCAAGCCATGAACATCGCCCTGGTCGGCTACGGCCGGATGGGAAAAATGATCGAAGCCGCCGCCCGGGAGCGGGGGCACCGCATCGTCGCCCGGGTGGATCCGATGGCGCCTGAGGGCACGGCCTTCGCCGACGTGGCCGGCGCCGACCTGTCCGCCGCCGACGTGGCGGTGGAATTTACCCGGCCGGATACGGCGGCGGCCAACATCCGCGGCCTGGCGCAAAAACGCCTGCCCACGGTGGTGGGCACCACGGGCTGGCTGGACCAGCTGGACGACATTACCCGGGAGATCCAAAGCGCGTCCTCGTCCCTGCTCTGGTCTGCCAATTTTTCCCTGGGGGTCAACCTGTTCTACCGCGTCGCCGCCTACGCCGCCGCCCTGGCGGATCCCTTTGCCGAGTACGACGTGGGCGGCTGGGAAGCGCACCACAACAAGAAGGCGGACAGCCCCTCCGGCACCGCCCGGACGCTGGTGGAAAAGGTGCTGGCCGGGATGACCCGCAAGAGCGTGGCCGTGTACGATACCCTGGACCGGCCGCCGCGCCCGGAAGAGCTGCACTACCCGAGCCTGCGCGTCGGGGCGGTGCCGGGCACGCACACGCTGATCTTCGACTCCAGCGCGGACAGCATCGAGATTACCCATACCGCCCGCAGCCGGGAGGGCTTTGCCCGGGGCGCGGTGCGGGCCGCGGAATGGCTGGTCCGTTGTCCCGGACCGGGACAGGCGGCGGGCGGACCGCGCTCCGGCGTCTTCACCATGGACGACGTCCTGGCGGAACTACTTGCATGAGCGGCGGGGCTGTGCAATGATGGGCCGACCTGGATCGGGACTTCTGCAAGCGGATCGACCACTACTCTTTTTGATACGGAGCGGAATATGCTAAAACTCCGGGGCGCCTATACGGCGCTGGCCACACCGATGTACGCCGACGGATCGGTGGATTACGACGGTTTCCGGACCCTGGTGCGGTTCCAGATCGAAAAGGGCATCGACGGCCTGGTGCCCCTGGGCACCACCGGCGAAACACCGACCCTGGAGCGGGACGAGCAGGACCGGCTGATCGCCATCAGCGTGGAAGAGGCCGCCCGGCGCCTGCCGGTCATCGTCGGCGTCGGCTCCAACTCCACGGCGCATACGGTGGCCAACGCCCGGCGCGCCCGGGAACTGGGCGCCGACGGCGTGCTGGTGGTGACCCCCTACTACAACAAACCCACCAACGAGGGCATCTACCGCCACTTTGCCGCCGTCGCGGACGCGACGGACGCGCCGATCCTGATCTACAACATCGCCTCCCGGAGCGCCAAGAACATCGACGTGCCCACGTTGGATCGCCTGTCCCGCATCCCGACGGTGGCGGGCGTCAAGGAAGCCTCCGGCGACATCGGCCAGATCGGCGACATCATCCGGGAAGTAGCCGCCGCCCGGGCCGCGGAAGGCCGGTTCTTCGCCGTCCTTTCCGGGGATGATTCCTTTACCCTGCCCCTGTGCGCCCTGGGCGGCGACGGGGTGGTGTCCGTGGTTTCCAACCTGGTGCCCGAACGGGTGGCGGCCCTGGCCGCCGCCTGCCTGGCCGGTGACTTCAGGCGGGCCCGGCAGCTGCACCAGGCGCTGCTGCCCCTGTTCAAGGGCGCCTTTGTCGAAACCAACCCGATCCCGATCAAGGCGGCCATGGGCTGGGCGGGCTTGCCCGCCGGTCCGACCCGGCTGCCCCTGTGCGAAATGGAAAAGGCCAACGAGGCCAAATTGCGCGCCGCCCTCGCCGCGGCGGACATACAACTCAAGTAAGGAACATACCAATGCAGAAGATACCGGTAGGCGTGCTCGGCGCGACGGGCATGGTGGGCCAGCAGTATATCGCCCTTTTGGCGGACCATCCCTGGTTCGAAGTAAAATTCGTGGCCGCGTCGCCCCGCAGCGCGGGCAAGACCTACGCCGAAGCCACGGCGGGCCGCTGGCAGCTGGCCCGCTCCTACGCGCCGGCAGTGGCTTCCCTGATCGTCGCCGACGCCAACGACGTGGGGTCGGCCAAGGCCGCGGCGGCCCGGGGCGACTGCGCCTTCGTTTTTTCGGCCCTGGAAATGTCCAAGGATGAAATCAAGGCCCTGGAAGAAGCCTACGCGGCGGCGGGCATTCCGGTGGTGTCCAACGCTTCGGCCAACCGCTGGACTCCGGACGTACCCATGCTGATCGCCGAGATCAACCCCGGCCACGCGGACATCATTCCCGCCCAGCGGAAAAGCCGGGGCTGGGACAAGGGCTTCATCGTGGTCAAGCCCAACTGCTCCATCCAGAGCTACATGACCCCGGTCTACGCCCTGCAGCGGCAGGGCTACGCGGTCAAGCGCATGATCGTCACCACCCTGCAGGCTGTTTCCGGCGCCGGGTATCCCGGCGTGCCCAGCCTGGACATGATCGACAACGTGGTGCCCTACATCGGCGGCGAAGAAGAAAAGTCGGAAAAGGAACCGCTCAAGATTTTGGGCACCCTGGACGGCGCGCTGATCAGGAACGCCCCGGAGCCGCTCATTTCCGCCCACTGCAACCGGGTCCCGGTGGTGGACGGACACACCGCCGCGGTCAGCCTGGAGTTCGGCGCCAAAAAGCCTTCCATCGAAGAAGTCAAGGCGATCTGGACCAGCTTCCGCGCCCTGCCCCAGGAGCTGGGCCTGCCCTTTGCCCCGGAGCGGCCGATCATCGTCCGGGAAGAACAAGACCGTCCCCAGCCCCGCAAGGACCGGGACGCCGACAAGGCCATGGCCGTGTCCGTCGGCCGCGTCCGGCCCTGCAACGTCTTCGACCTGCGCTTCGTGGGGCTTTCCCACAACACCGTCCGGGGCGCTGCGGGGGGCGGCATACTCAACGCCGAACTGCTCAAGGCCAAAGGTTACCTATGAACTTTCCCCTTGACCCGCAGCGCCTGGCCGAGCTGGCCCGGCGCTTTCCGACGCCCTTTTATCTCTACGACGAAGCCGCGATCCGGGACAACGCTCGGCGGATCAAGCGGGCTTTTTCGATCCTGCCGGGCTTCAAGGAGCACTACGCCGTCAAGGCGCTGCCCAATCCCTTCATCCTCAAGATCCTGGCGGACGAAGGCTTCGGCGCCGACTGTTCCAGCCTGGCCGAGCTGATCCTGGCCGGGGAAGCGGGTATGCAGGGCGAAGACGTCTTCCTGACCTCCAACGAAACGCCGGCCGGGGAATACGTCGCCGCCCGGGAGCGGGGCGCGGTCATCAACCTGGACGACATCAGCCACGTCGACTATCTGGAAACCGCCGCGGGCATTCCGGCCCTGGTCTCCTGCCGCTACAACCCGGGACCGCTCAAGGAAGGCAACGCCATCATCGGCAAGCCCGAAGAGGCCAAGTACGGCCTGACCCGGGAACAGATCCTGGAAGCCTTTCCCCGGCTGAAGGCCAAGGGCGCCCGCCGTTTCGGCCTGCACACCATGGTCGCTTCCAACGAGCT
Source organism: Treponema denticola (assembly GCA_020719845.1). Lineage (GTDB taxonomy): Bacteria > Spirochaetota > Spirochaetia > Treponematales > Breznakiellaceae > DYPP01. Next base: position 8,108 of record DYPP01000058.1, read on the forward strand.
GAACGTGGATTACCATATCGAAACCGCCCGGATGCTCTTTGAGCTGACCGCGGAAATACTGCGGAAGACGGGCATCCGCATCGAGTTCGTCAACCTCGGCGGCGGCGCGGGCATCCCCTACCGGCCGGACCAAAAGGCCATCGACTACGCCGCCCTGGCCGGCGGCATCCGCGCCGCCTACGATCAAATCATCGTTCCCGCCGGCCTGGACCCGTTGGGCGTCCATTTGGAGTGGGGCCGAGCCGTCACCGGACCCTACGGCTGGCTGGTGACCCGGGCCATCCACGCCAAGCACATCTACCGGGAGTATATCGGCGTGGACGCCTGCATGGCGGACCTGATGCGGCCGGGCCTGTACGGCGCCTACCACCACGTCACCGTGGCGGGCAAGGAAGACGCCCCGGCGACGGAAACCTACGACGTGGTGGGCAGCCTCTGCGAGAACAACGACAAGTTCGCCGTGCAGCGGCGGCTGCCTAAGATAGAAGTCGGCGACCTGGTCATCATCCACGACGCCGGCGCCCACGGCCGGGCCATGGGCTTCAACTACAACGGCAAGCTGCGCTGCGGCGAAATTCTGCTGCGCAGCGACGGCTCGGCGCTGATGATACGCCGCCCCGAGACGGTGGAGGACTACTTCGCCACTCTGGACTTTACCGCCCTGGCCCGCTTCGACGCCCGGGACGCCTGAGGAGAACCGGCATGGTCACACGCAACACGGGGCTTTCCAACCTGGCCGCGGGCTATCTTTTTCCGGAGATCGCCCGGCGCCGCCGGGAGTACGCCGCCGGGCATCCGGAAGCCCGCATCATCAGCCTGGGGATCGGCAACACCACCGAAGCGCTGACGCCGCACATCGACGCCGGACTGGTCGAAGGCGCCCGTCGCCTGGGCACGTCCGAGGGCTACAGCGGCTACGGCGACGAGCAGGGGCTGACGCGCCTGCGGGAACGGATCGCCGGGGCGCTCTACAACGAACGTTTGGGCGGGGCTCTGCGTGCCCAGCCCATTTCTGCGGACGAAGTCTTCGTGTCCGACGGCGCCAAGACCGACATCGGCCGCCTGCAGCTGCTGTTCGGCGCCCACATCCCGGTGGCCGTGCAGGACCCTTCCTACCCGGTCTACGTGGACGGATCGGTGCTGATCGGCGCCGCCGGCGCCTGGCAGGGCAGCGGCTACCAGGGCATCCGCTATCTTTCCTGTACGGCGGAAAACGGCTACTTCCCGGACCTGGCCGGCTTGCCCGCCGACGGCCTGGTCTATTTCTGTTCCCCCAACAACCCCACCGGCGCGGTGGCCACCGGAAACCAGCTGCGCGCGTTGGTGGACGCCGTCGCCGCCGCGGGTTCCATCCTGATCTACGACGCAGCCTACGCCGAGTACATCCGGGACGACGCCCTGCCCAAAAGCATCTTTGAAATCGAAGGCGCCCGGCGGGTAGCCATCGAAGTGAATTCCTTTTCCAAACCCATCGGCTTTACCGGCGTCCGCCTGGGGTGGACCATCGTCCCCCGGGAACTGGTCTACGCAGGCGGCGAGAGCGTCAACGCCGACTGGAACCGGGTCTGCACCACCGTCTTCAACGGCGCGTCCAACGTCGCCCAGTACGGCGGCCTGGCGGCGCTGGAACCGGAAGGCCTGGCGGAGATGCGCGGCCTGACCGATTTTTACCTCTCCAACGCCCGGTTGATCCGGGAATCCTTAAGCGCTCTGGGCATCGCTTCCGTCGGCGGCGACAACGCGCCCTACGTCTGGGCCCACTTTCCCGGCCGCGCCGGCTGGGACGTGTTCACCGAAATTCTGGAAAAATGCCAGGTGGTATGCACCCCGGGGTCCGGGTTCGGGCCCGCCGGCGAAAGTTTCATCCGCTTTTCCGCCTTCGGCCACCGGGCGGACGTGGAAGAAGCCTGCCGACGTCTGGGCGCCCTGGGCGCGTAGGGGGTCGGCATGGCGGTCAGGATCATCATCACCGGGGGAACCTTCGACAAGCACTACGACGAACTGAAGGGCGTGCTGTCCTTCAAACAGAGCCACCTGCCGGACATCCTCAAGCAGGTCCGCATCACCGAGCCGGTGGAGCTGGAGATCAACCAGCTGGTGGACAGTCTGGAAATGGGGGAAGCCAGCCGGGACAGCGTGCTGGAAGCCTGCCGGCGCGCCGCGGAAGACCGCATCCTGATCACCCACGGGACGGACCGGATGGTGGAAACCGCCCAGGTCCTGGGCGCCGCAGGTCTGCCCAAGACCATCGTGCTGACCGGGGCCATGGTGCCTTATTCGGTCAGCGGCAGCGACGCCCTGTTCAACCTGGGCTGCGCCTTCGCGTCGGTTCAGCTCCTGGGCGCCGGGGTGTACCTGGCCATGAACGGCCGGGTGTTCGCCTGGGACCGGGTACGCAAAAATTACGAAAAGGGCGTCTTCGAAGAACTATGAGCAGAGCGTCATGACCGGATCCCTTTTTGCGGGACTGCTGCTTTTCTCCGCCGTGGCCGCCTTTACGCCGGGCCCCAACAACATGCCCGCTCTGGCTTCCGGCGCCGCCTCCAGTGGATCAATCCCAAGGCCTGGATGGCGGCGGTTACTTTAGTGGCCTCGTTCACCAACCCCCGGGCCTACTGGGCTTCCCTGACGGTCGGCGCGCTGGCCAACCTGGTGCCGGCTTTTCTGGCGGTTTCCCTCTGGGCGCTGTTCGGCACGGTGGTCAAAACCTGGCTGTCCAATCCCCGGCGCCGCCGGATTTTCAATTGGACCACGGCGCTGGTGCTGTCGGTGGTGCCGACCTTGTTCAGCGCCGCTCAGTGAGCGCCGCTCAGTGAGCGCCGCTCGCTGAGCGACGCTCACTGACCGGCAGGTTCCTGCCTTTGATCCTTGAAGGTCAGCACCAGCCCGGCCCGCACTTCGTACAGGATGGTCTTGGTGGACGGGCTGGCCAGGTCGCCGACGCCCCAGGCGTACAGGGGCGCTTCGGTGCCCAGGATCAGCTTCAGTTGCGGACTGACCTGGGCGCCCACCTCAAAACCCAGGAGCAGGGCGGCCAGCTCGTCGGTGAGCGTGTCCGCGGCGGAGATATAGGCACGTTTGAGGGATTGGTAGCCCATCAGCAGCTGGGCGGTGTAGGGAATGTTTTTTTTGTAGACGTCCGCCACCAGTTCGTAGCGGGTCCGCTGATCCTCGATGACCAGGTCGGCGGCTTTCTTTTCGGTAAAAGTGTCCGAGCGCAGGCGCAGCGTGGTGACCACGTTGGGTACCCAGAACCCCAGGGCGATCTCGCTGCGCTCCTGCACGTAATCGCCGGGGGCGGAAATGCCGGCGCCGATGGTGGAATCCGCCCGGAAAGACCCGAAAACGACGCCCGGCAGCTCCAGACGCAGTTCCGTGGAAAGCCCGGAGCTCAGGATCGAGTCGCTGTTGTTGAAGGGGCCGAAAAAGGGTCCCACGGACATCTTGGCGAAACCCGCGTCGAATCCGACCCGGGTATACACCAGGTTGCGCAGCAGCGGATCCCGTTCGAACTCGGCGCTGAAGCTGAGCGTGTCGGTAAAGCGTTCCTCCGCGCCCAGGGTGCCCCAGAAGCCGAGGTTCTCCTCAAATGCCGCCCCCGCGCCCAGCGGCGTTTCCCGGTCGGCGTCGAAGGCCAGGTTGCCCAGCTTGCCGACGGCGCTGACTTCCAGGGCCGACAAGGCCGATGCGGTCCCGGCCAGGATACTCCAGGCCAACAAAACTCGCAGTGTCCACCGATTGTTTTTGCTCATTTCAATACGCCGTCCGTACGCCGATATAGGATTCGAACATTTCCAGGGGGGTGGTGTACGCCAGGGGGTCTGCGCGTACTTTGAAATCCCAACGGACGCCTTCGGTGACTACGCTGACGAAGGGGGCGACCGTGAGGGAAAAACCGGTTTCGCCGCTGGCCCGGAGGCTGATGGTGGATTCCAGTCCGCCCTCCAGCCGGTTCCGCATCACGTCCCCGACCAGGAGTTTGACGTTGACGTCCGTGGCGCCCTGCTCATCCGGATTTTCTTGCTGCAGGTACCAGACCGGGTGGTAGAAAAGGGTGATGTTGATGGCCAGGGGTCCAAAATCCAGCTGCGGCTCGAACAGGAAGAACAGATCGTCGATGCTGAAATCCGCGTCCGCCGACCAGGCGGGGACGCCCACCTGGGCCAGGAAGTCGGCGCCCGTGCCGGTGGTGAAGAAGGCCAGGGCGCCGCCCCGGTACATGCCCAGGCTGCCGTAGGGCAGGGTGGCGCCGGCGAAGGCTTCGATCTTGACGTTTTCCGTGTTCAGCAGCAGGCGCAGGTCGCCGGAGTAGCGGCCGACGGCGGGGATGCCCGTGGCCTGGTCGATGAAGGCCGCGTCCTGGTACAGGTAGAGCATGGGCGCCAGAAAATCCCCGGCGTCCACGGACAGGCTCAGGCCGGAGCCGCTGACCGTATAGAGGCCGTCGTACTGGTAGGCCGGGTTGCCGCCGATGCCCTCGGGAAAATAGGCGAATCCCTTGAAGGAAGTCCCCACCGGCACGGTGCCGAAGCGGTCGGCAAAATCGTCGCCCGAACAGATGGTGTCCGCAGTTCCGATGAAGTAGGACAGCTCCACGGGCCAGTCGAAGGGCCGGCGGGCGGTCACCTGGGCCAATTTGAAGCCCAGGGCGGACTGGTTGTTGACCCGGTCCACCAGGGTGTTGTAGTCCGCCGCCGTCGGATCTGCGCTGATCGGGGCTACGTCGGTGCGGCTGTAGCCCAGGGCTTTTTCCAGTTCCGCGGACGTAAAGTCCAGCTTGAGCAGGCCGCCGTACTTGTAGCCCCCCTGCAGGGCGATCTCCGCGGCGGCCACGGAAGACAAGGCGAACCCGCCGTCCTCGCCGACGGCGCCGAAGGTGGCCAGCTCCAGCCGGGGCACCACCAGCTCGGCGGCTTCCAGGGTGGCTGCGATTCCGGCGAAGAACAGGGCCGGGAGGATCAACAGGGCCGACACGGCGCGGAACGATTCATCGAGTTGTTTCATCCACGGCTCCTTTCCTCTATTCTATCATGTCGGCCGCAAGAATACCACCGAAACATTTTGCGCCGCAAGCCAGGAATTAACGGCGCCGACACCTTGACGGAAGGCGATTTGTGTATGAACATTAGAACGACATGAGCGATTATTTGGACCCAAACAACGAGGAGCTCCTCAAGGACTTCTTCAGCGAAGCCCAGATGCAGGTCGATACACTGGAGCAGAACGTTCTGGTGATCGAAAATGAGGGCGGAAATCGGGACGCGGTGGATGAGATATTCCGGGCGGCGCATACGCTCAAGGGCGGCGCCGCCACCGTCGAAATGGGGGAACTGGCGCATTTTACCCACCTGGTGGAAGACGTGCTGGACGCCATCCGCTCGGATGCGGTCGCCGTGGACGAATCGGTGGTGGACATCCTGCTGGCTTCCATCGACGTGATCAAGGCCATGCTGGCCGCCAGGATGGAAGGTTCGGTGTACGCGGAAGACGCTTCGGAAGTGGAAAAGCGCCTGGCTTCGCTGCTTCCCGAGACGGGCAAGTCCAAAAAACCGGCGCCCAAAAAGCCGGAAAGCGTCCCAAAACCGGCGGCCCCGGCCGTTTCGGCCGCTCCGGCGGCGGCGGGCAAGCTGTCGGAATACGACCTGCTGGAACTCAAGCAGGCGGCGGTCGAAGGCACCACGGTCTACCGGGTGGCGGTCACCTTCAACGAAGACAACATCATGAACACCGTCGGCGGCATCCAGGTATTCGCGGCGCTCAAGAACGCCGGTTCGGTGCTGCGCACGGTGCCCGATTTTGAGCAGCTGTACGAAGACACCTTTTTCCCGGTGGTGGAATACTACGTGGCCACCCAGAAATCGGGGGAAGACCTGCGGCGCTACGTTTCCATCCCCGACGTCACGCTGCAGGCGGAGATCGGCGATCTGGGCGGCGTAGCCGAGGCGCCGGGAGCCCCGCCGGCCAAACCGGCGGCGGACAAGGCCCCGGTGCCCCATACTCAGGCCCCCAAGCCCGCTGCGCCCCGGCCCGGGGAGGCCAAAGCCGCGCCGCCCAAACCGGCGGAAGCCGCGGCGCCGGCCGCCGACGCCGCTCCGGCGGAAGACGCCGAACGGACCCGGCAGGGGGAAGACGCCCGCAAGGCCGGCAAGGAAGCCGGGGCCATCCTGCGGGTGGACTCCAAACGCATCGACAACCTGCTCAACCTGGTTTCCGAGACGGTCATCACCAAGGCTACCTTCAACCAGATTTCCACCCAGTTCAGCGACCTGATGAACAACCTGCAGTCCATCGAGTCGGTCTACCGGGAAAAGGTCAAGGATCTGTTCGACGCCCTGCCGGAGTACATGGAAGGCGTCCAGAAGGGGCGCACGGTCAAGGAACTGCGCAAGGAGATCAACGAAAAGTACGGCGATCTTTTTACGCTTTTTGATCCCTTCGAGGCGGCGCTCAAGGGCAATATCGGCAAATTCCGTTCCACCGCCCAAAATCTGGGCCGCATCACCGGAGAACTGCAGGAAGGGGTCATGCGCATCCGCATGGTGCCCATCAGCCAGATCTTCAGCCGCTTTCCCCGACTGGTCCGGGACCTTTCCAAGAGCCTCAACAAAAAAATAAACCTGGTCATCGAAGGCGAAGACACGGAGCTGGACAAATCGGTCATCGAGGACCTGCTGGACCCGATCATGCACTCCGTGCGCAACTGCATCGACCACGGCATCGAGGCGCCGGAAGTCCGCGCCGCGGCGGGCAAGTCCGAAGAGGGCACCGTCCTGCTCCGGGCCAGCAACGAAGGCAACATGATCATGATCGAGATCGCCGACGACGGCAAGGGCATCGACGTGGACGCCATCCGGACCAAGGCCGTCGAGCGGGGGCTCATCCATCCCAACAAGGAACTGACCGACGTCGAAGCCTTCAACCTGATCTTCGAGCCCGGATTCTCCACCGCCCGGCAGGTCACCAACATTTCCGGCCGCGGCGTCGGTCTGGACGTGGTGCGCCGACAGGTGGAAAAACTCAACGGCAGCGTCACGGTATCCTCCGAAAAGGGCAAGGGCAGCAAGTTCACCATCAAGCTGCCCCTGACCCTGGCCATCATCCAGGGCCTCCTGGTGCGGGTCGGCCGGGAAATCTATTCCATCCCCATCACGTCGGTCATCGAAAGCCACCGGATCAAACCGAGCGAAATCAAGATGATCGACAACTACGAAGTATTCAACATCCGCAACGACGTCATTTCGCTGTTGCGGCTGAACCGGCTGTTCGGCATCAAGACCGACGAGCAACGGGAATACAACTTCATCGTCATCGTGGGCACGGCGGAAAAAAAGATGGGCCTGATGATCGACAGCCTGATCGGCGAAGAAGACGTGGTCATCAAACCCCTGCGGGACCAGTTCACCAATTCTCCGGGCATCGCCGGCGCCTCGATCCTGGGCGACGGCTCGGTTTCCCTGATCATCGACGTCAGCCAGCTGCTGGATCTGGGGCTCCGCAAAGAAATTGAAGAGCGCCGCCGCCGCGAGGCGTCGATACGGTAACGAGGAGCGGTATGCAGACCAACGAAACGACGCCCAAGGTTGAAAACACGGAACGCAAAGAGCGGTCCGATATGATCGACTACAAGATGGTCACCTTTTCCCTGGCCGGGAAGGACTACGGGGTGGACATCATGAACGTCAAGGAGATCGCCAAAGCCGGGCGGTTCACCTTCGTGCCCAACGGCGCGCCCTATCTCCGGGGGGTCTACAACCTGCGGGGCGACATCATCCCCGTGATCGACCTGCGCATCTTCTTTCACCTGCCTGCGGAACGCCGGGAAGAAGACCATCTGGAGAACATGCTCATCCTGCGCCTGGAAGACCACGTGTTCGGCGTCATCGTGGACAATATCGACAAGGTGGTCGGCATCCATGCCGCTTCCATCCAGCCGCCGCACCCGATATTTGGGGACATCAACATCAAGTACATCCGCGGGGTGGTGGAAAAACAGGATCGTCTGTACATCATTCTGGATGTTGTCCGGATTTTTGCCCCCAAAGAAGAAGAAAAGCCCCGGGTGCTCTCGGAGTCCGTTTCTGGGGCTCACTTGGCCCCGATCGACGCGCCGGTCCGGGCCGAGGCCGACCATCAGGGCGATGCCGGCGGATCGGAGCTGGAGTTCATCGGCGAAACCCTGCTGGCCCTCACCCGTTTTACCGTTTCCGAATTGAACCGCCCCTGGGTCGCCCGGCGGTTTGAGGAATGGAAGCGGAGCCGCAAACCCGGGGACCTGCAGTTGAAGAACGCCGACGATGCGGCAGAATACCTGGCCCCCTTCTATTCGCCCCACACCGCCGCCTTCTGGGCGGAGGACTATGCCAACGCCCTGACGGAGATCCTGCCGGACCTGCCGTCCCGGATCATCCAGGTCTGGAATCCGGGCTGCGGCAAGGGCTACGAGACTTTTTCCCTGGCCTGCATCCTCCGCAACCGCTATCCGGAAGCGCAGATCAAGATCTGGGCCAACGACAACGACCTGCTGGCCATCTCGTCGGCGCCCAACATGGTCTTCGATCTGGAGGACGTGCCTGAGTATTGCCGGGAATATATGGTCAAGGGCCGCAACGGCTATACCTTCAACCAGGTCATCAAGGATACGGTCATGTTCGAATTCCACGACGTTAAGCACGCCAATCCTTTTCCCGAACTGGACATAGTCTTGGCTCGGGACTTGCTGTCCTTCCTGCCCCTGGACGATCAAGGCCGGGTTTTCGCGGATTTTTCCGAAAAACTCAAAGCCAAGGGGCTTGTAATTCTCGGCCGAAACGAACAGATTCAAGGGGACGACTGGAAGTCGATCGGCAAGGATCCCATTTCCGCGTATATTCATAATTATTGAGGTTCATGATAATCGGGGCAACTAAAGGAGCGTAGGATGAGAGTCGAATATATCAATCCCTTCGTGGAAGCATCGTTCAACATCTTGAAAGAGGTCCTCAACTGCGACGTCAAGCGGGGCGACCTGTACCTCAAATCCACCACCATGCCCGTGCTCGGCGTCGCCGCGCTGGTCGGTTTGGCCGGGGACGTGGAAGGCCGGGTGTTGTTCGACATGTCCAAGAGCACCGCCCTGGGGGTCGCCTCGGCCATGAACGGCGAACAGTTGACCACCATGGACGAACTGGCCAAGGCCACCATCACCGAACTGGCCAACATGATCACCGCCCAGGCGGTCACCAAGCTGCACGACCTGGGATTCAAGTTCGACCTGACCCCGCCGGCGCTGTTCACCGGGGACAACATGGAAGTCTCGGACCACGAGGTGGAAGCGCTGATCGTCCCCATGGAAGTGCCGATGGGCAAGATCGAGATCAACGTCGCCGTCCGCGAAAGGGCATAGGCAGGCCGCAGGATGAAAACGAAACAGGATTTTCCGTCCATCAACGAACGCGATCCCGACGGGAAGAAGGACGACGGCACCCCTTTCCGGGTGCTGGTGGTGGATGATTCCATGTTCGTCGCCAAGCAGATCGGCCAGATTCTGACCTCCGAAGGTTTTGAGGTGGTGGCCACCGCCGGCGACGGCGAGCAGGGCGTGGAAAAATACAAGGAACTGTTTCCCAACATCGACCTGGTGACCATGGACATCACCATGCCCAAGATGGACGGCATCACCGCCCTGGAGCACATCATCAACTTTGACAAGAACGCCAGAGTGGTCATGATCAGCGCCCTGGGCAAGCAGGACCTGGTCAAGAAGTCCCTGCTGCTGGGCGCCAAGAACTACATCGTCAAACCCCTGGACCGCAAGAAGGTGCTGGAGCGCATCAGCCAGGTGTTGGCCAAGGCCTGAAAACGCCGCCGTCTTGAGTCTCTTGACAGGGACGGCTTTTATCCGCTATACATTAAGCCGTCGGGGCGGTTAGCTCAGTTGGTTAGAGCACCAGTATGACACGCTGGGGGTCACAAGTTCGACTCTTGTATCGCCCAAATAAGTCCCTGTTTGATAAGCAATTATCAGCAGGGATTTGTTTTTTTATACCCCCAAATAGCCAACTGTGGGCAAAAGTGTGAGCAGATTGAGCCAATGAGCCAACCCTGAACTCCAAGGATGCCGGCTATAAGCCCGCAAGTATTTCACTCCGCTTTTCAAATCCCTTGAGAATCGGTTCCGCTATCTCGCCGGGGAATCCTTTCGGCAAGGATGCGGATATCGTAGCGACGGCTTTGGGGATAGTCGTAG
>DYPP01000156.1 GCA_020719845.1 Treponema denticola
TAGCTATTATGTGCGTGCCGTGCGCGGCGGACAGTCTGGGGCATTTGGTGCTTTGGTAATTTCCGGGCCCGGCGGCGTCCCCATCGGCGATCATACAGCGGGCCAACCGTTTCCCATCACCATCACCGCCAGAAACGCCGACGGGTCGGTCATGTCCGGGTGCAACGGGGACGCGACCCTGTGGGCCAACGCGGGTTCCATCTCCCCCCAGTCCAGACCCCTTGCCAATGGGACCTGGAGCGGCAACGTCACCATTCAGTCTTCGGGGGCCGGCATGTACATCGGCGCCAGCGGGTGCGGGCTCACGGGCCAGAGCGGGAGCTTTACCGTAACGGGCGGCAGCGCTCAGCCGGGGAGTGTTTATGCCCGGGTTTTCGAGGGTGATGACCGCCTCCATGACGCCGAAGTCCATCTTGATCGGGACAAGGACGGGCATTCCGACTACCAGTGCACGACCGGGTTGGACGGCACCTGCCAGATAGGCAATCTTGCGCCTGGAGCCTACACCGCATGGGCCGAGTTCAGCCTGAACGGCGTCTTGTACAAAGGCGATGACATCGACATTTTTGTTCCGGCCGATGTGTGCCCGACAATCGAGTTACATGTAAAGACCCGTACCACCTGCAAGACCCCGGTCATCTTGGTGCCCGGCATACTGGGGTCGACAAAAACAGACTCGCATGATTTTTTCCCAAAGCTTCCAAAGGATAAGCCTGCCAAGATCGGGAATCTCAAGTTGCATGACCCGACGCATAGTACGCCTTTGGCGGTCGGCTGGTGGAAGCTCGTCGGGTTGCTGAAGGACAAGGGCTACGTCCCCAATGAAACGCTTTTCGCTTGTCCCTACGACTGGCGCCTGCCCGTGCCCGAGGTAGTGGAAGAATATCTTCAACCCGTCATCAAGAAGGTCAAGGAAAAGACGGGCAGTCCCAAGGTGAACATCATAGCGCACTCGACCGGAGGCCTCGTTACGCGGGCATATATCCAGGGCGGCGACTACGATTACTCCATCGACAAGTTCGCCATGGTGGGGACTCCCAACGAAGGTGCGGTTAACGCCTACTACATCTGGGAGGGCGGAGACCCTCTGTGGGCGGACAATCTTAATGGGAACGGTTTTCCCAATGTTTACTGGAATGCCGTCGAGCATCTCTACGAAGAGACATACGATAAGGGGAAGCTCAAATCTTCCGAACATGAAAAGATAAAGGAATTCGTGCAAGACAAGGCTCAGGAGTTGAAAGACCTCCTACCCACGTTCGAGTTCCTGAAGTTAGGCGATGCTCCGTTACATGGCATCGAGAGCAGTGCCAACCAAAACAGGATCATCATTGATCTGAACAACGATGCGGACAGGTCCGCGAGGATGAGCGGGGACGGTGACAACAACACCGTCGAGACGAAGGTGTTTTACGGAAACACTGAGGATACCATCGAATGGCACAAGATCTATGACCCGGATATACCATGGATTTATTCGATCTATGAGGACGGAAGGCCGCAGTTGTATGCCGATCCCCACAAATCCACCGGAGACGGGACCGTTCTGGTCCGAAGCTCTACCCTCCCGCTCACAGAAGGCTGGGCTTCCACGGGCGCTGTTTCGGGTGCAGCCCACAGCGGTTTAATCCGGGACCTCGGGCAGGTGATCGCCGATTTCATTGACAGGGACGAACCGGCCTCCTGCAACGGCGACGGGGCCATCATGGTCGCAAAGGATGTGGCCGCGAAGGATCCCGCACCCGGAGAAGGGGGCGCACTGTCTCTCTCCTTCGACGGGCTTGTTCTTCCCTATCTCGTTGACGCGTCCGGAAACGGGACCGGCGTGAACCCGGCAACGGGCCTGGTGGAGGAGAATATACCGGGCTCCGCTGTCTCCATGGGGATTGAGACCGGGGGCATAACCATCGAGAATCCCCTGGGTGGCGTTTATTCGCTCACTTTGCGGGGCACCACGATGGGCGCCGACGCAAGCCTTTCCTTCACGTACATGGACGAGGCGGCCACCGAATCCTTGAAGCACCGCCTCTTTCTCGGGGCCGGCCAGACCGCGACCTTCACCTTCACCTTCAATCCCGGCGCGGACGTGAAGATGGTGGTGAACCGCACCCCGCAGCAGCCAACGGGACTCCAGGCGGATGCGGTGGAGGCAGGTGGCGTTCTGAAAACTAAGCTTTCGTGGGCCGCGCCCGCAGGTGGGGATGTTTCGTCCTACAGGGTCTATTCCAGGCCCGTGAATGAGCCGTTCCTCGCCCTTGCCGGTACGGCAACGGGTCTCTTCCTCGTCACGGACCATTCATGGACCATGGACGATTCCGTGACGAGGCGCGTCTACGCGGTCTCGGCTGTGGCCGCCGATGGCACGGAGGGCTTCCTCTCTGACATCGTTGAAAACGATGACCGTGACCATGACGGCATCCCGGATGCTAAAGAGGCAGAATATGGCACAAACGTCTCGAACCCCGATACGGACGGTGACGGGCTTGCGGACGGGGACGAACTCTCCCATGCCACGAATCCCCTCAACGCCGACACGGACGGGGACAGTTACCCGGATAATGCCGAGGTCCAGGCGGGATCAGACCCGCTTGACGGGGCCTCCATCCCGACGGAACCCGCGGACCTCGACCACGACGGAGACGTGGACGGAAAGGACCTCGCGGCCTTCGCGGCAGCGCTCACCGGCGGGACTAACGCGATCGGCCTTGACGAGTTCGCCGAGGCCTTCGGGAGGTAACCAGCCATGCGTTGGTTCGCCTTCGCGGACTTCGTCCTTAAGGAGTAAGAAGGACCTCGACGGCCCTGAGCTCCCCGCCTCTGTCTCCGGGCTCGTCCTCCTTGCCCGGTCCCGGAGACATTCTTAGCTGGTCCTGCTCGGGCCACGGGGGGCTGGCGGAAGGGTGGACGAACAGAGTCTCCCGGATTCCGCTGGCGCTGCATCCGGGCTACGGATTTTTCGCCTCAGTTGGCGGGGGGTGGATAGTACCTTACTCCC
>DYPP01000059.1:0-7427 GCA_020719845.1 Treponema denticola
TGCAGGCGCAAACCGGCCTGAAAACCCTGGGCCTGGTAGGGCCCCAGGAATTCGCGGCCCGCGTCGCCTTCAAAAGCGGCGGCGATATCCAGGATTTCGGCCAGCAGGCGGGCTCCCGACCCCAGGCGCAGAAAAGCATGGATGTCCAGCCGGGGGAACTCGAAGCCCTCCGGGTCAAACCCGGCCGAACCCGCCAGCTCCAGCCCGTAACGTTCCCGCTGGTCCCGGTACTCGATCCCCGCGCTCAGCGTCTGGGGGGCCCCGTAGACCGGCGCGTCCAGCCAGTCCGACCGCCAGGAAAGGCGCAGTTCCGTCGATCCGAAACGACGGCGCAGGGCCACCGTGCCGGCCAGCGTCCGATAAGCCTCAAAACTATAGGCGAACAGGGCCCGGTCCGGATCAAGCGCCCCCGGCACCAGACGCCCGCCGTCGCCCAGGCTGTCCGCCCAGTCCGCGCCCACGCTCAGGATCAGGCCGTCCCGGGGGTACAGGTCCAGCGACCCGGCGGCAAACCAGCGTTCGTCGTTTTTTGCCACGCCGCCCACGTCCAGGTAGGGATTTTCCCGCCAGGCGTCGGCCAGGGACGGGTTGTCCGAAGCCAGTCCGCCTTCCAGGCGTACCGCCGCCCGGGTGCCGAGGCCCGCAGTTGTCCACAGAGAAAAGGGAAAGGAAAAAACCAGATTCTCATCCAGCGCGGCGGCGGCGGCGGCGCCGAAGGACACCGCCGGGCTGTAGTCATAGGACGCCGCCAGGCCGACGCTGCCCCGGGACGCCCGGCGGTCCGCCAGGGCCACCGCTTCGGGATCCCCGAGCAAGCCGCGGAAAGACCAGGAGGTCCGGAGCTCCAGTTCCAGACCCCGGACCGTCCAGTCCAGGCTCAGCGCCGGATCCAGGGCTGCTTCTTCCATCCCCGTGTCCCCGGCGGTGTAGGCCTGGCCCCGTTCCAGGGAAAGCGCCGCCGAACCGACCCGCAGTTCCGTGGCCAGGCCCAACGGTCCCAGCGGCCGTCGATACGTGGCCTCCAGCTGGAGGTAGCGGTGGGCGACGCCGTAGAAGTCCAGGCTGTTGCCCTGCAGGCCGTCGGCCTGATCGGAGAAGGAACCCGAAACGGCCCACAGGCCGGAGCCGGCGGTTCCGCCCCGGACGCGCCCGCCCAGGTCGGTCCGGCGGAAGGCGTAGCCCGCGCCGGCCTCCTGAAACGCGAACCCATCCCGGGATTCGTGGGCAAAGGCCATGCTGAAGGCCGGATCCGCGCCGGGGCGGTAGACCGACAGATTCGCCGATACCCCATCCCAGAGTCCGGCGCCGGCGGAAACTTCGCTGAAGGTTTCCCCCAGCGCCGGCCGGGCCCGGGTGTCCAGCACCGCTTCGGTCTCGTAGGCCGACGCGGGGATGGCCAGCTCCGCCTCTTCCGGCAGCGGCGGTTCGGCGGCGGGCAGGTCCAGGGGCGGCAAGTCCGGCGCCGGAACGGCTAGCTCCCGGTTTTCCAGCCGGCGGACTTCTTCCGTCAAATCCGGCAGCGTCAGCGCCGGCGGAGCGTCGGCGGGCGCTTCCTGCGCGGCCAGGGGGAAAAAACCGCCCGCCGCGGCGCACAGCAGAATCGCCATGGCCAATCCGGGACTAGTGCGCCGTCGGTTCATCGGGATCCCTCCAAAAGACGCTCCGCCTGGGTGGTCCAGGTCGATCCGGGGTAGAGCCGGCGCAGCGTCGCGGCGAGTTCGGCGGCGCTGTTCCTTTTGTCGTCCCGCAGCCGGGATCGGGCGGCCTTGAACAGGGCTTCCGGGGCCAGTTCGTCCCGCACGGACCGGTTCCGGCTGGACCGGGCGCCCGGGGGGGCTTCCGCTGCGGCGTCCGCGGCGGCCAGGTACGCCTCGGCACCGGCGGCCCAAACCTCCAGCTGGGCGTAGTAGTCCCCCTTCAGCAGGTAGGCTTCCGCCGCGGCGCCGGGATCTTCCCGACGCCGGGCGACCACTTCATCCGCCAGCGCCGCGCCGGCTTCCCGCTGGGCGCTCTCGGTCAGGTAGAAGCGCGCCAGCTCCAGCGCCGCCGCCCGGCCCGGGGCGGTAGCCGTCCCGTTCTCCCGGTTCAGGACGACGTGCAGCCGGGCCGCTTTTTCCGGCAGTTTGGCCATCAGGTAGCGCAGTGTCTCAGCCTGTTCGTCGGCGCCCGCCGCCCGGGCCTGGTCGCCGAATTCCGCCAGGGCGGAAGTGTAGGCGTTGAAGGAAGCCTCCCAGTCCTGCTGGTCCCAGTGGGCTTGACCCAGGGCCAGCAGAGCCGGAAAACGGTAGCGTCCGGCGGGCAGGTCCCGGACCAGGCGTTCCCAGAGCAGGATGGCCGGGTCCAGCTGCCCCCGGGACTTCTGGGCCATCCCGCCCAGGTACAAAGCCGCGTCCACCCGGCTTCCCCCGGGGTAGGCCTGGCGGTACTGGGCAAAGGCGTCCGCCGCTGGGCCCCAGCGGCGGGCGCCGTAGTACACTTCGCCCCGCCGGAATTCGGCTTCCTCCGCCAGGGGGTCCCGGGGGTAATTGCGGGACAGGGCGGCGTAGGCGGCGACGGATTCTTCCACCTTTCCCGCCCGGGCCAGGACGGCGGCCCCCTCAAAGGAAGCGCGCACAGCGTAGGCGCCGGGCAGGGCCGCCGCCCGGCGCAGAGCGTCGAGGGCGCCGCCGTAGTCGGACAACAGGGAGCGCAGGATGCCTTCCAGATAGCGGGCCCGGCCTTCGTCTTCCGCCGCCGGGGCTCCGCCGCTTCCGGCGGCGAGCTCGGCAGCCTTCCCGGCCAGGGCGACGCCCGGGGCGTACGCGCCGGAGCGGGCGTAGCTCCAGGCGGCCAGGTAAGCCGCGGTGTAGGCTTGTTCATGGCCGGGATAGGCGGCGACGAAGGCGGACAGGGCGTCCGCGGCGGCCTCGAAGCGGGAAGACCGGTACAGGGACCAGGCCCGGTAGAAGGCCGCCCAGGGCACCGCCGCGCCGCCGGAAACGGCCAGGCTGAGGGCTCGGTCCAGCGCGCCCACCGCCGACGCGTAGTCGCCGGCGGCGGCGGCGGAGACGCCCCGGAGATAGGCCGCGGCAAAGCGGTAGGGCTCGGACAGGGAAGCCGGGTCCGCAAAACGGTCCAGGTCGGCGGCGTCCTGCAGCACCCGGGCGTACTGCTTTTTATTAAAGAGCAGCGCCATCCGTTCCACCCGGGGTTGACCCCGGTCCGGGTGGGCGGCGATCAGCGCCGTATAGGCTTCCAGCGATTTTTCGGCTTCTCCGGTCCGCTGGTAGAGGACGGCGGCCAGATGGGCGTCCGCCGGCGACGCCCCGGAAAGCGTGGCCAACGCCGCGTCCGGCTGGTCCAGCCGGTAGAGCGCGTAGGCCAGGTTGGAGCGGATCCCGGCGGCCAGGTCCGGTGCCGCCGTTTCCAGCGCCGCCGTTCTCGGCGCCGTCAGCGCTGCGCCCAGCCGCGCCCGGGCTGCTTCCCAGTCCCCCAGCAGCAGGGCGTACCAACCCAGCCGGGCCAGCAGCAGCGCCGGCGCTCCGTCGGGCCGTTCCGCCGCCGCGGACAGGATCCGGTAGGCTTGGGCGGTATCGCCCCGGCGGCGGGCCAGTTCGGCCAGGTAGATGGGCACTTCGGCGGACACCTTCTCCGGCGGCAAGAGGGCGGCGATGCGTTCAAAATAGGTGGCCGCCAGCTCGTCCTTGCCCTCCCGGAACGCCCCCGCCCCCAGGCGCAGCCAGAAAGCCCCCAGGGCTTCCGGGTCCGGGCGCAGGGCGAATTCGGCCTTGACCACCACCGCCTGGACGGCGGCTTCGTCGCCCCGGGCGCGTTCGTGCTCCAGCAAGCGCCGCAGCGCCCCGACGGCGACCCCCCGCCTGGAGGATGCGCTCAGGGACTCGAACAGGGGGAGCGCCCGCTCCGGACGGCCCAGCGCCAGGTAGGCTTCGGCGGCCCGCAGGGCAAGATCCTCCCGGGTAGCTGTGTCCAGGGCCGACGGCTCCAGGCGCTCCCACAACGCGGTCTGCGCCGGATGATCGCCGGTTTCCGCGTAGAGACCGGAAAGAAAGACCAGCGCCGAGGGCTCGGCCTCGATGGCCGGCCCGTCCGCCGCCCGTTCGTCCAGCAGGCGCTCAAAAGCGGCGATGGCCTGATCGGTCCTCCGGAGGGCGGTGGCCGCTTTGCCCTGGTACAGCAGCGCTTGCCGGAGGGTCTCCGTATCCGGCGGCTTCGCGGCCAGCGCCGCGAATCGCTTGAGGGCTTCATCGTACTGCCGCCCTTCGTATTCGATGACTCCCAGCCAGAAGGGGATGTAGGCCAGGTATTTGGTAGCCCGGTAGCGGCTTTCCACGGTCAGGAATTGATTGTAGGCTTCCGCCCCGCGGTCCAGGCGGTACAGGGTGACCGCCCGCCGGTAGCGGGCGTCCGCCGCGTAGGCCGAATCCGGCCGCCGGCGCAGGAATTCATCGTACTGCTCCAGGGCCAGGGCGTAGTCCCCGGCCAAGAAGCGCAGCTCCGCGTCCAGGAAGGCTTCCTGATCCAAATTTTGGGCAAAGGCGGACAGGGACAGCAGGCACAGAAAAAACGCGGTCCAGGATCTTTTCATACTATCAACAATAGCGCGTCGACCCAAAGGTTACAAATCCGCCCGCCGGGCCGGAACCCGGTCAAGGGTCGAAGGCGCCGGATACCCCGAGCTGCACCAGGTTGACGTGCCGGCCCCGGTTGTTGCGGGCAAAAACCTGGTACGGCGTCTCCGCCGCGGATTCGAACACCGACACGGTGAATACGCCGGCTTCCGTAAAGTGGGGGACCAGGACGGCGACGTGAAAGTGCCGCCTGAGCCGCGGACTGGTTCCCTGTTCGTCATTGACCGACGCCAGGTAGAAACGTCGCGGCTGCCGGAGGGCCTGGACGTACAGGAGCGGGAGCAGGCCCTCCAGGGCAAAGCCCGAGTCTTCCAGATAACCGGGAAGGAGCTTGGTCCGGGTGGTGCCGGAATCACGGATCAGCACCGCCGAAACCGGATTGTCCCGGACCTCCAGCTCCGCCAGCAGCGCCGCAGCATCCTTGGCCGAGGCGCTGCCCAGGCCGACGGCGGCCTGGATGGCCAGGTTGCGGGTCCAGTCCAGGCCGAAGAAGGGGTCCAGGCGGTCTTCGAAGGCGATGGAAAAGGAAGAGCCTCGCTGGTCCACCGGGAGTTTGAGCGGCGCTATCGGCAGCCGGGCGCCGCTCCGGGGCCGAAGAATGCCGTCCACCACCCACTTGGCAAAGCCGGAACAGTTGAGGCCCGCCGTTTCCGGCTGGGGGGCCAGGGTTGCGATGTACACCGGGATCCCGTTCTCGTCCCAGGCGCCGTCGTCCTGGTAGGAGAGGTCCGGCAGGCGCCGCCGGATCCCGGCCACCAGGGCGCGCAGGTCCGCGTACGCCGGGACGTCGGGATCCAGGTATTCCCGGACCAGCGTCGGCGACGCGGCTTCCAGGACCTGGTTCAGGGGCAGGGTCATCAGGCGTTCAAAAGAAATCGGCAGGGGGAAGTCGCGCAGCAGAAAGCCGTCGTAGGCGACCAGGTCCATCCGGCTGCGCCCCGCCCCATCGGGTTGGAACTGCAGGTAGACGTAGGGATCGCTGCGGGGAAAAACCCTGATTCTGGTAGCCCGGCCGTCGGCCTGGTTCCGGTACAGCACCCAGGAACCCTGGGACCAGGACGGATAGGCATCGTTCCGCTGCCGGGCCAGGACGATCAGGAATTCTCCCCGGCCCGCTTCGACCCGTACCTGCACCCGCTGGCCGCTGGGCAACTCGCGGACGACCGGCGGTTTGCGGAGCACCCGGGCGGGGGCGTCCTGGAACCAGTCCGTCAGCAGGGAGGCGCGCAGCGCCGCATCGTCCCGTATATCCATAACCGCCACGTCCAGGGCGTGGACCGCCCCCGCGCAGCAGAGCATGACCAGAATTCCCGTCAACTTGGCGTGTCCCATACTATCCACGAGTATCGGCTTTTTTACCCGGACAGTTAACCCGGTGTTGAGCAGGATCCGCCGACGTACAGCTCGGAAGCCAGAAACTGGTCCCGGCAGGGCTGCTCCCGCAAGGAAGCCAGGACCAGGGCCGCCGCGGCGCGGCCTTTTTCAAAACCCGGCTGGCGCAGGGTGGTCAGCGGGGGCGCCATGAGCGAACCCAGGGCGATGCCGTCGAACCCGACCACCGACAGATCCCGGGGAATGACCAGGCCCAGGCGGCCGCAGGCGGCGTAGACGCCCAGGGCGGCGGCGTCGCTCAGGCAGACAAAGGCGCTGGGCCGATCCGGAGCCGCCAGCAGGGGCAGGGACAACCGTTCCGCCGCTTCCGTGGCGGCGTCGCAGGGAAAGACCCGGACCTGGTCGGTGCCGCTGCGCAGATTCCGTTCCGCCAGGGCACGGTTGATGCCCCGCATGCGCAGGTCCAGGATGCGGAAGCGGGAAGCGCCGTCGCTGTCCAGCCCCATCAGCAGTTCGTGCACGTTGCGCAGGCTGATGATGTCGATGCGCCGGTGGCCGAAGTCCAGCACGTGGCGCATCAGCGCGTACCCCGCGCCCTCGTCGTCGATGCCCACGTTCAGGGCGCCCGCGCCGCCCACCCCGTCGATGGTGACGAAGGGCAGGTGCCGCTTGCGCATCAGGTTCAGGATCTCCGCGTCCGCGCCGATGCCGATGGTGACGATGGCGTCCACCAGGGCGGTGCGCACCGTGTGGGACAGCAGCCCCTTTACCGGGGGCAGGATGGTCAGGGACAGGTCTTCGGCGTGGCAGACGCTGCCGATGCCCTGCAGCACCTCGATCAGGTAGGGGTTGAGGAACACGTCCTGGATGGCCTGGGGCAAGAGCAGGCCGATGGTGCCGATACGCTTGGTGGTCAGCGTGCGGGCCACCGGATCGGGGATATAATCCAGGGTTTGGGCCACCGCCAGCACCCGGTCCCGGGTTTCCGGGGAGATCTTCCAGGGCGCGTTGAAGGCGAAAGAGACCGTCGCCTTGGATACGCCCGCCTGTTCGGCGATCTCCCTGATGGTGATCCGGGTGCCGCGCATCAGTCGGTAGCGGTCAGCAGCCAGTAGAGGCCGCAGGATTCCAGGGGCAGATCTTCCCCCGGAAGCACCAGGTTGCCGGAGAGCAGGTCCCGCCCGTCCCGGCCGGCCAGCAGCCGTTCCACCCGCTCCCGGGGAAGCACGACCGGGGACTCGGAGAAGTTGCCGATCACCGTCAGCAGCCGGCCGCCGCCCTGCTTGTGGAACACCAGCACCGACGGATGCCCCGAGTCGGCCACGACCAGCTGCCGCGCCGCCAGAACCGGGTTGCCGCGCCGCGCCGCGGACAGGCGTTTGAGGCCCGCGAAGACGCGGCCTTCCACGCCGGCTTTCCGGTTCCGGCTCCTGAAGGCCTCGTCGGACCAGCGCGGCCGGTGCACCC
>DYPP01000059.1:7527-17898 GCA_020719845.1 Treponema denticola
GCTTTCCGGTTCCGGCTCCTGAAGGCCTCGTCGGACCAGCGCGGCCGGTGCACCCGGCGGATCGCCCGATCCAGATCCTCGCCGCGGCCGCTTTCCAGCGCCCCCTCGACGCCCGCCAGGGAAGCGGCGGTGCCGCAGATGCGCCGGTCGCCGGTGGCCGGGTTGTACTGGAAACTGACCCCCCGGCTGAAGCTGCCGGGGAACTCGCCCAGGTAAAAGGAATTGAGGAAGGCCCGGTGGTCGTGGCCCTTGATGCCCAGTTCCGCCGCGTCCTCGTCGGCGAAGGTCCAGCCGATGTCGTCGTGGCAGCGCACGTAGTTGACCCAGGCCGTGCCCTCGGGCAGATGGTGCCGTTTGCGCAGCGAAAGCGCCAGCAGCCGCACTTCCTTGGTGGCCGCGGCTTCCCAGAGCCCGGCCATCAAGAGCGGGTTGTAGCTGAGCCGGCATTCCCGGGGATCGATGTACTTTTCGATGTCGTCGGGATGCACGATGGCCTCGGACTTGAACAGCAGCGAGGGACAGGCCAGCCGGGCCACGGCCTGAAAAGCCTGGATGATGACGTGCGCCTCTTCCCGGTTTTCGCAGCTGGTGCCGACCTCTTTCCAGACAAAGGCCACCGCATCCAGCCGCAGGATGCCGATGCCCGCGTTGGCCAGGCCGATCATCTCCCCCGCCATGGCGCCGAACACCCCGGGATTGCGGTAGTTGAGGTCCCATTGATAGGAATTGAAGGTCGTCCAGACCCATTTCTTCAGTTCTTCGTTCCAGGTAAAAGACCCCGTGCGCACCTCGGGAAAAATATCCCGCAGATGGGCCTGGTAGCGGGCGGTCTCGCCGTGGTCGGCGAACAGCCAGTAGTAGTCCTGGAACTCTTCCTGCCCCGCCTTGGCCTTCAGCGCCCACTCGTGCTCGTCGGAAGTGTGGTTGAAGATGAAGTCCGCCACCAGGACGATGCCTTCGGCGGCCAGCTTGGCGGCCAGGGTCTTCAGGTCTGCCATGGAACCCAGGGCGGGGTTGGTTTCCCGGTAGCTGGAAACCGCGTAGCCCCCGTCGTTTTCTTTTTCCGGGGAGCGGAAGAAGGGCATCAGGTGCAGGTAGCTGATCCCCAGTTCCTTCAGGTAGGGGATGCGCTCCGCCACCCCCTTGAACGTCCCCGCGAACAGGTCGGCGTAGGCCACCGCGCCGACCTGCTTTTCCGACAGGAACCAGGCGGACTCGGGGGGCAAAGCCCGGTCCCGCTCCCGGAGCGCTTCCGGCCTCCGGCGGTGGGCGGCAAACACTCCGGCGACCAGGGTTTCCACCTGGTAGGCAAAGTCCGGCCGGGAGCCGTACAGGCGCCACAGCAGGGCCGCCAGGCGGGGAAATTCCGCGTCCAGCCGCGTCCGGAACTCCGGCCAGAGCGGGTCTCCGGCCAGACCCTGATCCGTCCAGCGCCGCAGGCACTGGGCATAGAACTGCCGCCAGGCTTTTTCCATTACTTGATCGACCCCGCGACCATGCCCTTGACGATGTACTTCTGGGCAAAGAGAAAGGCCACCACGATGGGGATCATGGCCAGCAGAATGGCGGTCAGGATCAGGTCCCACTGCTTGACGAAGGCGCCGGCAAAGTTGGAAACCGCCAGCGGGATAGTCTGGATGGCGTTGCCCTTGCCCAGCACCAGCAGGGGCAAAAGGTAGTCGTTCCAGATCCAGATGCCGTTGAGCACCATCACCGTGGCGTGGATGGGCGTCAGGATCGGAAAGATGATCTCATAGAAGGTTTGGTGCTTTTTACAGCCGTCGATGGTGGCCGCTTCTTCCAGTTCCAGGGGGATGCTCTTGATGAACCCGTGGAACATGAACAGGGAAATGCCGAAACCGATGTAGGCCAGTACGATGCCCTGGTAGGTGCGCAGCAGCGGCACCCCGGTGGCCACGGTGACCATGCGGAACCAGGACAGCAGGGGAAACATCACGATCTGGAAGGGAATGACCATGGCGGCCACGAAGGTGAAGAAAATGACCGACGACGTCCTGGTCTTGGTGCGCACCAGCACCCAGGCCGCCTGGGCGGACAGCAGGTTGATCAGCAGCAGGGATACGGCGGTGACGATGGCCGACGCCAGCAGGGAACTCGGGTAGCGCACGGCGTCGCTGGTCCAGATGGCCACCATGTTGGCAAAGATGTTGGTCCACTTGTCCGGCATGGCCAGGGGGTACTGGGTAATTTCAAAGGAAGTCTTGGCGGAATTGACCACCACCATGAAGAAGGGAAACAGGAACAGCAGGAACAGGAGCGCGGTGACCGCCCCGGCGACGGGCGATCCGGTTTTTTTGGCGCTCATAATTCCAGCTCCTTTTTCTTGTTCACGTACACCTGGGCCACCGCGACCAAGGCCAGGACCAGGAAGAACAGGACCGCCCGGGCCTGGCCCATGGCCAGGAAATTGGACAGGAAGGCGGTGTTGTAGATGTTCAGCGCCAACAGTTCGGTGCCCAGGATCGGCTTGCCCAGGTACATGGTGGACGGGCCGCCGGAGGTCAGGGAGACGTTGACGTCGAACTGCTTGAACGAATTGACCAGGGTCAGGAACATGGTGACCGTAAAAGCCTGGGCCGCCAGGGGAATGGTGATCGTGCGCAGCCGGTCGAAGGGCGTCGCGCCGTCGATCATGGCCGCTTCGTGCAGCTCCACCGGCACGTTTTCGATGGCCGCGATGTAGATCATCATCACGTAGCCCGCGTACTGCCAGGTGCCCACCGCCACCAGGGCCAGCAGGGCGCTGGAGTTGCGGCCCAGGATCAGGTTTTCCGGCAGCGTCAGGGCGTTCAGGACGGGCACCAGTTTGCCCAGGGCGGGCACGGCGTTGTTGAAGATGAACTGCCAGATATAGCCCAGGATCAGGCCGCCGATCAGGTTGGGCACAAAGAAGCCCACCCGGTAGACGTTTTTGAATCTGAGGTTGCCCGTAACCAGCAGGGCCAGGGAAAAGGCGACCACGTTGATGAAGAACATGTTGAGCACCGTGTACACCACGGTGCTGCCGAAGGAGTAGGCAAAGGCGGGATCCTGAAAGCTTTCGACGTAGTTCTTAAAACCGATCAGCCGCATCGGCTCGCCCACCCGGGCCGAGGAAGTCCAGTTGGTGAAGGAATAGAAGCTGCCCATGAAAAACGGAATCACCATCACCATGATGAAGGCAAACAGGACCGGCGCCAAAAACAGCCAGAAGATCAGGCTGTTTTCCCGTTTCTTGTTCATGATCGTCCTCCAGAAAGGGGTTGTTGTCGGCCCCTCCGGCCCTTCAACAACCCCTACCTTGCTTCGCAAGCTCCCTCGTTTATGGGGCTATTTCTTGTTCGCGATCAGCGCCTTGGTCATCAGGTCGCTGAACTGGGCCTTGGAGATGCTGCCCGCGGCAAACTGATTATAGATCGGACTGAGCGTTTTGTCACGGAAATCGCCGGTGAAGTAGTACTGGCTCCAGGAGTAGACCTTGCCCGCGGCGGACCATTCCTGCACCGATTGGGAAAGCTGGCCCGCGGGCTGCAGGCTGATACCCGAATAGGCGGGGATCATCCCCGCGTCGTTGACCATGTAG
Organism: Treponema denticola; assembly: GCA_020719845.1. Lineage (GTDB taxonomy): Bacteria > Spirochaetota > Spirochaetia > Treponematales > Breznakiellaceae > DYPP01. The sequence continues at coordinate 11,111 of DYPP01000059.1, forward strand.
GCGTGGCCTTCGGGGGTATCCACCAGGTCGATCAGGAACTTCTTGGCCGCGGCGACGTTCCTGGATTCCTTGTTGATCGCATAGAAGGAAGGAGCGGCGACGAAGATGCCGTCCGTGGCCTTGCCCGTCGATCCGTGGGGCGCAAAAGCCATCTTGAAGGTCGCGTTGGCGGCCTTGATGTTGGGATCCGTCCAGTTGCCCTGGTGCAGGAAGACGGCCTTGCCGGTGGCGAAGGCGCCGACCTGGGAATCGTAGTTGCCCGTCAGCAGCACGCCCTTGTCGGCGTACTTGAACAGCAGCTCCACCCAGTCGGCGTAGTCCGCCAGGCGCTGGGCGTCCACTTTTCCGGCCAGCAGGTCGTTGACCACCGAGAGGTCGCCGTAGGGCAGACCGTTGGACAAGAGGGAGTTGAAGTTGTGGTGCGCCGTGACCCAGCCCATCTCCACGCCCGCGGCCATGGACACGACGGAATTGACGCCCAGCTCGGCCTTCATGCCGTCCAGCTTGGCAAAGGCATCCTTGTAGGCGCCCAGGCTGTTCAGGGTTTTAGGGTCGATGCCGGCTTTGGCCAGCAGGTCGGCGTTGTAGGCCATGCCCCAGCCTTCAACCGCCACCGGGAAGCCGAAGACCTTGCCGTTCTGCTTGAAGGACACCGCAGTCCTGGCCACCCAGGGTTCGGCGGAAAGGTCCAGGATCACCCCTTCCCATTCCTTGTAAGCCTCAAGACCATCGAAGGCAAAGACGTCGGGCATGTCGCCGGCGGCGTAGTCCGCCTTGAGCTGGGGCCCCATGCCGCCGGAAGTGCCGCCGATGGACTTGATCACCACTTCGACGCCGTGCCTGGTACCCCATTCGGCGGCGTACTTCTTCAACATCGCGTCGATTTCGGGCTTGTTCTGCATCAAAGTCAGCTTGCCCCCCAGTTTGCCCGCGGCTGACGAGGCCGCGTCGGCGGGTTTGGCTTTGCTGCAGCCGACTACCGTAAGAAGCACCGCTACGCCCGCCAGGGCGCCGATCACCAGAGCCTTTTTCATACCATTCTCCTCCATTAGGATTACCGTTTTCACCAAGAAGCACCAGTTTAACCGATTTAATAAACCGGTTAAACGCCATATTAAACCAATTTCGGGATTTGCCAAGGCTTTTTAAGGCTTCTGTTACGAAGCTTGGGGATTCCTGAAAAGCACCCCACCTCAAGTATGGGAAAAGCCGGGATCAGGCCATGGGTGGGGTAGCGGGGCCGTTTCCCCAAGCTTCGTACCACCGGGGGAAAATGACGTCGAACCGATTGACAAGCAACCCTAAAAACCGCATTGTCGGAATACAAAACGTCTGAGTTTTTAAGGTTCATTTCCGGGAGGTTGAAGGACACTACTTGAAAGGAAGCGACGTCACTATTGAAGGTATATCCAAATCCTTCGGCGACTTCAAAGCGCTGAAGGATGTTGCGCTGGAGATCAAAAAGGGGGAGTTTTTCTCCCTGCTCGGGCCGTCGGGCTGCGGCAAGACGACGCTGTTGCGCATCATCGCGGGCTTTGAATCTCCGGACATCGGGACGCTCACCTTCGACGGCGGCGACGTGCTTGCCCTGCCGCCCAACATGCGGCACGCCAACACGGTCTTTCAGAATTACGCCCTCTTCCCCCACCTTTCGGTGTTCGAGAACGTCGCCTTTCCGCTGCGCATCAAGCGCCGGACCAACGCGGACGTCAAAGCCCAGGTCCGCACCTACCTCAAGCTGGTGGAGCTGGAAGCCCACGCCCACAAGAAGCCCAGCCAGCTTTCCGGCGGCCAGAAGCAGCGGGTGGCCATCGCCCGGGCCTTGATCAACGAGCCGTCGGTGCTGCTGCTGGACGAACCCCTGTCCGCCCTGGACGCCAAGCTGCGGCAGCACATGCTGATCGAACTGGACCGCATCCACGACAAGATCGGCATCACCTTCATCTACGTCACCCACGACCAGCAGGAAGCGCTTTCCGTCTCCGACCGGCTGGCGGTCATGTCCCAGGGGGTCGTGCTGCAGGTGGGCACGCCCCACGAAATCTACGAAAGTCCGGCCACCGACTTTGTGGCCCAGTTCATCGGCGAGACCAACCTGTTCGACGGTACGGTGCTGAGCGCCGAACCGGTGCCCAAACCCAAAAACGGCGACCACGAACTCCTGGTGGAGCTGGACATCAGGGAGCTGGGGCGGATCAAGGTCACCACGGTGGACGCGGTGCGGCCGGGCATGCGGGTCAGTTTTACCGTGCGTCCGGAAAAAATCGCCGTGGCCACCGAAAAACCGACCACCAAGCGGGCGGACATCAACCTGTTCGAGGGCATCGTGGACGAACCGATCTATTCGGGCTTCCAGACCAAGTTCTACGTGCGCCTGTCGGAAAACGCGGTGATCAAGGTGATCAAGCAGCACGCCAACTATTCCGACGAGGGTCCGGACATCGTCTGGAAGGATTCGGTGTATCTGTCCTGGAGCGCCGACGACGGCTATATCGTCGAGGTCAAGGACCGATGAGCGCGTCCCTGTCCCGCCGCAACCACGGCCTCTGGTACGCCGGGCCCACGGCGCTCTGGTTCACCCTCTTCTTCGCCGCGCCGCTGGCGATCATCGTGCTGTACAGCTTCATGAAGAAGGGCCTCTACGGTGGGGTGGTGCCGGAATTCTCCCTGCACGCCTACGTCACCCTGGTCAACCCCACCTTCGCGGCCATCACGGTGCGGACGCTGGTCACCGCGGTCATCGCCACGGTGCTGACCATCCTGATCGCCCTGCCCTGCGGCTACTTCATGGCCAAGAGCAAGAACCAGACCTTGCTGCTGCTGCTGGTGATCATTCCCTTCTGGACCAACTTCCTGATCCGGGTCTACGCCTGGATCGCCATCCTGGGCAACAACGGCTTCCTCAACGACGTCCTGCACCGCCTGGGGTTGGTCAAGGAGTATGTCCAGTTCCTGTACAACCAGGAGGCGGTCATCCTGGTGTTGATCTACATGTACCTGCCCTACGCCATCCTGCCCCTGTTCTCCACCATCGACAAATTCGACTTTTCCCTATTGGAGGCCGCCCGGGACCTGGGGGCCACCAAGGCCCAGTCCATGACCAAGATCCTGCTGCCCAACATCCGCAGCGGCGTGTTCACCGCCGTGCTCTTCACCTTCATTCCCATCTTCGGCGCCTACGCGGTGCCCCTGCTGGTGGGCGGCAAGGATTCGTACATGCTGGGCAACGTCATCGCCGACCAGCTGACCAAGACCCGCAACTGGCCCCTGGCTTCGGCCATTTCCATGGTGCTGACCGTGGTCACCACCGCAGGGGTCATGGTCATGCTGTTCCTGCAGAAGCGGGAAACCGTCCGGGCCGCCGAAGACCTGCGCTCCAGCGCCAACACCAGCCTGGACGACGCGCCCGCCGGGAGTCCGGCGTGAACGCCGCGACCGCCCTGCGCCGCACCGTATCCGGCGGCGAAGCGGGACGCCACGCCCGCCTGTCGTACCGCAAAAAAACGTCCTTTTCCCAGACCGTGTTCATCGCCGCCGTCATCTTTCTTTTCTTGCCCCTTTTCGTGCTGATCCTGTATTCCTTCAACGAATCCAAGGGCCTGGGCTGGAAGGGCTTTTCCCTGGTCTGGTACCAAAAGCTCTTTATGGATTCCGGGGACCTCTGGCACGCCTTCGGCAACAGCGCGCTGATCGCCTTCAGCTCCGCCGCCTCGGCGACGGTGATCGGCACCCTGGGCGCCATCGGCGTCAACTGGTACAAGTTCAAGCTGCGCCAGTACGTGCAGGTGATCACCTTTTTGCCCATGATCCTGCCGGAAATCATCATCGGCGTGTCGCTGCTGGTCTTTTTCGCGGGCATCAAGATGCGGCTGGGGCTCTTTTCCATCTATATCGCCCATACCACCTTCAACCTGCCCTTCGTCTTTTTGATGGTGATGGCCCGGCTGGACGAGTTCGACTATTCGATCATCGAAGCCGCCCACGACCTGGGCGCCTCGGAACGGCAGACCCTGCTGCGGGTGATCATTCCGGTGGCCATGCCGGGCATCGTCTCCGGCTTTCTGACCGCCGTGACCCTGTCGCTGGAGGATTTCGTGATCACCTTCTTCGTGTCCGGACCGGGGTCCACCACCTTGCCCCTCTACGTCTATTCGGCCATCCGCTTCGGCGTTTCGCCGGTGATCAACGCCCTGTCGGTGGTCATGATCCTGGGCACCGTGGTGCTGACCTTTTCGCTCCGCAATTTTCTCAAATACATCGCGGCCAAATGAGAGCCGACCAGCACGCGTCGCCCTGGGGCGACGCTCCAGAACAGGAGGGTACCATGATGAAGAAGATCCCCCGGATCACGGTCGCCGCGGCGGCCGCCCTGATCGTGTTGAGCGCCCTGGGGGCCTGCTCAAAGAAGACGGAAGCCGCCTCCGGCGGCGATGGAGAGGTCGCTACCGGTGGCAAGCTCTTCATCTACAACTGGACCTACTATACCCCGGATTCGGTAATTGAAAAGTTCGAAAAAGAATACGCCGTGGACGTGGTCTACGATTCCTTCGCCTCCAACGAGGAAATGTTCGCCAAGCTCAAGGCCGGCGGCTCGGGCTACGATATCGTCTTCCCCTCGGGCGACTACGTGTCCATCATGAAGCACGAAGGCATGCTGGAAAAACTGGACAAGGCCAAATTCAAGAACCTGGGCAACATCGACCCGCTGGTCCTGCAGAAGGCCACCTACGATCCGGCCATGGACTACAGCGTGCCCTACTATTTCGGCGCTTCGGGCATCGCCGTCAACACCGCCAAGGTGCCGACTTATGAGAAGAGCTGGTCCATTTTTGCCCGCACCGACCTGAAGGGCAAGATGACCATGCTGGACGACATGCGGGAAGTCATGGGCGACGCCCTGGCCCACCTGGGCTATTCGGTCAACACCGTGGATCCGGCGCAGATCGAAGCGGCCAAGAAGCTGGTCAACGAAAAGTGGAAGCCCAACCTGGTCAAGTTCGACGCCGAAGCCTTCGGCAAGGGCTTTGCCGCCGGCGAGTTCTGGGTCGTCCAGGGCTACGCGGAAGTCGTCTACGCCGAGATCACCGAGGACCAGAAGAAGGACGTGGCCTTCTTCATCCCCGCCGAAGGCGGCCCGAGCTACATCGACAGCATGTGCGTGCTCAAGGGCTCCAAGAACCTGGCCATGGCCCAGCAGTTCATCGACTTCATCCACCGTCCGGAAATCTACGCCGAGTTCGTGGACAGCTTCGGCTTTCCGGCCACGGCCAACGTCGCCGCCCGGGCCCTGCAGAAGGTAACCCCCTACTACAGCGCCGAGGCGCTGGCGCCGACGGAACTGAAAGAGGACCTGGGCGAAAAGCTGGAACTCTACAACCAGGCCTGGCAGGACATCCGGGTCGGGGAATAACCGGAGGCGGACAAAAACCGATTCGCCGCCAAGCCGACACCATGATCGAGTACATAAACGCGCAAAACATCGACGACCGGATCCTGGCCCGGGCCGCGGAAGCGCTGGCCCGGGGATCCTTGCTGGCCCTGCCCACGGACACCAGCTGGAGCGTCGCCTGTTCCCTGGGTTCCCGGGAAGGGATCAAGCGGCTCCGGCGCCTGTCCGGCGAGCGGGACGAGCGCCACTTTACCCTGCTCTGCGCCGAGATTTCCCAGATCGGCGATTTCTGCGCCCTGGACAACACCCGCTTCCGACTCTTGAAACGGCTGACCCCGGGACCCTACGTCTTTATCCTGCGCACCCTGATGGGCACGGAAAAGGCGCTGGACATCCGCCGCAAGGAAGTCGGCGTGCGCATCGCCGACCACCCCGTGCCCTCGGCGGTCATCGCCGCCCTCGGTTCGCCCCTTTACTCCATCACCGCCAAGCGCTCCATGGCCACCGGATTCAGCGAAGGCGACTGGGCCGCCGAAGCCGAACCGGACCCGGATTCCCTGCCGCACATTCCAGAAGAGGAGCTTTTTGAGGGCGGCTGGGAGCTGGAGGACATCGAAGCCGTCGACCTGATCCTGGACACCGGCGAAGAACGGCCCCGGCTGCTGTCCACCGTGCTGGACCTGGGGGCGGAAGAAGTCCGCCTGCTGCGCCGGGGCGCCGGGGCCTGGCCGATCTGACCGAGCGTCACAGAGCGAAGAAAGGGCGACCGAATACTTTTTGCAGCTTGGCGATGGTTGAGAGCGTTGGGTTTGTTTTCCGAGGATTTTCTATGCGCTGATAGGCGGACCAATTGACGCCCATGCGTGCAGCGACCTCCTTTTGCGTCCATCCTAGCTTGCTGCGCTCCTGTTTAAGCGTGATGGCGAAACATACTTTCAAGCTCGGACTGATCAGATGGAAGTCACCCCCCATCCGCGGCGAGGGTTCGGGAATGCTGACGCTTCGGGAGTCAAGACTTTCCAGATAGGCGCTGAGAGCCTCTTCGGCTTTTTGCTTCGCTTCCTCCAAGGACGAACCGGAGGAAAAACAACCCGGAAGGTCCGGAAATTCAGCGCTCCAGGTGTTGTTGCTTTCTCTCCAGATATGCGCGGGGTACGCTTTCATTTTAGTCCCGCCTCCTTCAGCAGTTTACTTTCCAGACCCTTTCCGAGTTCTTTAGCGTGCCCGGGTACCACGATCGTCTTTTTGTCCTTTACCAGCGTATGATGGGAACCGTTAACCCGATCAACGGTCCGCCCGTTCCTCAGTAAAAGCTTAAGAAGTTCTTTACCGGATAAGGGTATTACTTAATATACTACTTATGTGTAGTATAGTCAAGAAAGGGTTCGGATCGACCGGC
>DYPP01000157.1 GCA_020719845.1 Treponema denticola
AGCCCCCGGCCTGTTCACCACGGTGTATGCGGCCATCAAAACCGCCGGGGGCGTCGTGCAGACCGGCCGTGGGTGCGTCAAAAAGCCCGACGCCTGGCACCCCGACGCCCTCGCCGACTACCTGCCCCGGGCCAACCTGGGCCAGGACGAGGGCCACGGCTACGGCATCCGCTTCTGCGCCGGCAACGTGACGGCCTGCGCCGCGGCCACGGGCTCGGACCCCGCCGCGCTGGTCCGGGTGGTGGCGGTGCACGAATGGTTCCACGCCTTTATCGAAATAATGCTCCGCGACGCCTACGCCGCCCACGCCGCGTACCACGGCCGCGGCGGCTTCTGCGCTCTGGAAGAAGCCGCCGCCAACGCCGTCGCGCGGGCGTACCTGAAGGAAGTTATCCCCGCAGACATCCGGGCGCCGATAGAGTCGGCGCTGTTCGACGTGCCGGAACGCCTGGGGGTGCCGGGCTACGGCGAGTGGCGCTACCTGGGCAGCGATGCCCCGTCGTTCGTGCCCGTCCTGCTGCGGGCGGGCAACCACGTCGACCCGCCCGCCTACGGCCTTGCCCGCACCAAGGGCCTGTTTTTGCTCGACGGCTTTGAACAGAGCACGGCCTCCGGCCTCTGGAAGTCGTTGCTGGCCGGGCTTGAAACCCAGACCGTCCCCTGCTGGATCGACTTCCGGTGAGGGACTTGGGCCATCGGGTCGGAACCGCCCGGGTGGCCACTTTTTTTCGGTGCTCATTGACCGGACTTCCGGCTTGTTCGATACTAAGGACCATAACAGGAGTACTTTTATGAAACGAACCGTCCTGGCCCTGCTTTCCCTATTCTTCGTGACACTGACCGCCGTGTACGCCCAGACCGCCCAGCCCCGCCGGGTGGCCCTGGTGGTGGGCAACGGCGCCTACGCGGCCAACGCACTGCGCAACCCGCCCAACGACGCCGCCGACGTGGCCGGAGCCCTCAAGGATGCCGGCTTCGAGGTCACCCTGCTCAAGGACGCCGACCTGACCGGTTTTGACCAAGCGGTCAGCGCCTTTGCGTCAAACCTGAAGGGCGCCGACACGGGGCTCTTTTTCTACGCCGGCCACGGCGTGGCCGTGGACGGCATGAACTACCTGATCCCCGTCAGTCCGCGCATCGATGACCTGGCTTCAGTCAAGGCCAAGGCCGTGGCGGTGGACACCGTGGTGGGCAGAATGGAGACCAGCGGGGTACGCACGGTGCTGGTGTTTCTGGATTCCTGCCGGGACAATCCCTTTCCCGGCGCCTCGCGCTCCGGCACCCGCGGCCTGGCGGTGGTGGCCACGCCCAAGTCGGTCAATTCGATGATCGCCTACGCCACCAGCCCGGGCGACACGGCCGCCGACGGCTCGGGGCGCAACGGCGTCTTTTCCGGCGCCTTTCTGGCCCAGCTGGGCACGCCGGGCCAGGAACTGGGTGAACTGATGCGCAAGGTCAAGGCCGACGTGGCCGCGGCCACGGCCAACAGGCAGAATCCCCGCGTCGACGACGGCATGAAGGAGACGTTCTACTTTGTCAGCCCCGAGATGCTGGCCGCCCGCGCCCAGGGTGCCCTGGACGCCAGCCGGACAGAAGTTGCCCGGCTGGAAAAGGAACTGGCCGACCGCCAGGCCAAGATCGCCGCCACCCAGGACGCCCAGGCGCGCCAGGCTTTGGAAGTGGAACAGCAGCGTCAGCAGGCTCTTGCCGTGGCCAAGCGCATCGAGACGGAAAACCTGGCCCGGGAAGCGGAAAAGCAGAGCCGCCTGGCCCAGGAAACCGGCGCCGCCGCGGCCCAGAAAGCCGCCGCCGCCGCCGCCCAGGCCAGGCAGCAAGGCGAACTGGCCAACCTGGCGGCGGCCCGGCGGGCGGAGCTGGAAAAACTGGCCGGCGCCGCGGCCAGCGACAACCCGGACATCCTGATCGAAACCGTGGAGCGCCTGGAAGCGGTACTCAAGGAAGTGGACGGCCAGTACGCCGCCGCCCTGAGTTCCAGCCTGTCTTCGGCGTACGACGGATGGAACAAGCAGCTGGCCGGCTTATCGGGCCAACAGCCGGACATGACCGAGACGGACGCGGAGTTCAACGCCCGCATCGCCCGGGAACGGGCCAAGATGGAAGCCGACAAGCAGGCCGAACTGGCCCGGCTGCGCAACGAGGCCGAAGCCCAGCGGATAGCCCAGACCCAGGCCATGCGCAAGCAGTACGACGATACGCTGCGCACGCTGCAGACCAAGATCTGGACCATCACCGGCAGCGCCGCCAAACTGACGGTGGGCCAGTTTGACCGCAACGCCCGCACCTGGTCGTTTACCGTGGACTCCGCCGACCCGCTGGTGCCCATGGTGCCCGTCCCGGTGCTGGCCGACCTGAACCGGGCCGCCGACCCCAAGGCCGCCATCCTGGCCCTGGACAGCGCGGTAAAGGCCGGCGCCCTGATGGCGGAGATCGTCTGGGGCATAACCCGGGACGCGGCCAACAAGCGCTACGCCGTGGACGTGCGGGCGGTGCGGGTAAGCAACCTGACCACCGGGTCCATCGTGGCCGGCGTCTGGCCGGCGCAGCGGGCGGCGTACTTTACCAGCGGCAAACGGAGCAGCCCGACGGCGGCGCGGGGGACTTTGCAGGTAACGTCCAAGAACGGCACGGCCGACGTGTACCTGGATGGCAAGTTGATGGGCAAGACACCGTTCAACACGACCGTGGCAGAGGGTAACTATACAATTGAGGTGAAGTGGGCGGATAAAAATTTAAAAGCACACAAACAAAGTACATTGGTGCAACCGGGCAGTTCCATCCAGGTCACGGCTGCGCCGGGTGTCTTTAAGGTCGGCGACACCGGCCCCGCGGGCGGCATCATCTTCTACGACAAGGGTTACGCTAGCGACGGCTGGCGCTACCTGGAAGCCGCCCCC
>DYPP01000060.1 GCA_020719845.1 Treponema denticola
TCCCGCTCTCCGGACACTTCACCCGCCATTCCTCGTATTCAAGCCAGACCTCGATCCCTTGACTGGCGGTGGCCCGTACGAGTACCGGTCTGGCATCATGCCGTTGCCGGCTTGGTTTGCCGCAACAGGAACAGGTCCCGGTTTTTTTTAAGCCGCCGTAGGTGTACTACCAAGGCGTTTGGACGTTTGGGATGCGGTGTTACCCGTGCCAGAGTTTGGAAACCTGGAATGCGGTATAGATCGGTCAAACGGCGGACGGCTATCGGGTCTTTGACATTTGTTGGTGTAGTCATTGATACAATGTTTGTCGATTCCACTGGTATTGTCAAAGGGTGGTCAAATAGGTGTAATATTTACACATGAGGCCTCTTTGCCTGCTTCGGTCTTGAAAGGTAGTTCTAATATCTTGTTCTGAAATGGTTTACGTTATTTAAATCACGGTTGGGCTTCCCTTAAAAAGGAGAAGCGCCTTTTTTTTGGTTGAGAATACCTTGAACTCTTTCTTTAGTGAACGCGGCAGAACTTCCGCCTTCGAAACTACACGCGAGCGTCCCGGCGGCCTGGGCGTACCATATAGCACCATCGAAGGTCGAGCCGGTCTCGATAAGCGCGTACAAGAATCCGGCGGCAAAGCTATCGCCGGCGCCAGTGGGGTCCACGACGCTCGCGAGTTCGAAAGGCGGGTAGAGCTTCCCCTCGGCGTAAGCGCCCTTCGGGCCCAGTTTCATTATCGGAGCCGGTGTTAGGGCGCGAAGGCAGGTCCAGGTCTCCTGCCAATCGCAGTCTCTCGGCGTCAGGCCTCCGAAACGCCTGGCCAAGGAAAGGGCCTCGGCGTTGTTCACGAAAAGAAAGGATAAAAGCGGCAACCATTCATCGGCGTACTTCCACTTTTCGGAAGAATCCCACTGGGTGTCCAGGGATGTCGAAATATTGGCCTCCCGAGCCGCTTTGAGGACGCTCGTTACCTTTGGCAGGAATTTTTTCGTTCCGTAGAGGCCAGATAGATGAATATGCTGATAACGCTTTAGTTCCTTCAATACAAGGTCCGTTTCGTCGACCTCGGCCAAGCAACCGGGAAAGGTCACCTGCGTACGCATTGCCTGGCGTACGAGACTGACAGTAATGCCGGTCTTAAGATCGGCTCGGCGCCGTAAAAGGCCAAGGCCTACCCCGGCCTCATCGAGGGCGGCCCTAACGGAATTCCCGTTCACGTCGTCTCCAAGGAGGCCGCAAAAGTCGCAAGAACCGCCGAGCCGAGCGTACGCTGCCGCCGTAAGCGTACAGGATCCCCCGAGAACAGAGCTGAAATTCTCGCAGAACACTTCCTTATCTTCCTGCGGATTCAACTCCAGCCCCGATAGGATTAAATCGAGATTCGCGTCTCCGACGAATATCGTTTTTCCAGACATCTCCTGTTCCCCGCTTAAAAGAAGGCTGGGCGACTCGACTAGCCGTCAAGCCCTCTCTCGGATTTATCTTTATATCAGAGACAACTTCAAAAATCGATTGTTTTTGAAATTGTCTTTGCTGATTCTCGCATTCCATGCGAATAGCAAGAAACGCTACGAAATCAGCGCGGACTTTGGAAGCTCTTTCAAAATGCGTCTGCATTTTGAAAAAGCCCCATCAGACTCAGCCTTGTTTTTTTATTCGCCGCAGGAGGCTCAAACCGAATCCTAGTGCAGGGTCATTCCGTTGTACTGTTTCCCGTTCAAATAGGTCGCCAGTTCATCGGCGACCGCTTGTGGTGTCTTCGAGCCGAGAAGCATTTGTTGGACCGCGACGATGGTCGTCTGCACGAGCTCGTCGTACCAGTCGACCAGCGGAAGCGCTCGCGCCACAGAAGACTGCTTGCCGAATTGCACCCAATACGGATAGAGTTTAACTAATTGAGGATCCGTATACAAATTCTTGAAGAGGGGGAGGCTGCCGATTTCGACCGCCCGTTCCTTATCCCTTTCCGGAGAAATCATATAGCTGATATACTGCCACGCCGCCTTTTTATTGGAACTCATTTTTGGGATCGCGAAGGCCTCGGGCAGCGTCAACGTGGTTTGAAGCGCGACGCTTTGAGCGGGAAGCCATTCGGCTACTTTAACGTCGCCGACGACGGAAGACTTGGTAGAATCGTTGGAATAGATATAGGTACTGGGCGGCCCTTGGAAGAAGAAGGCCGAAGATCCCCGGTAGAATAGATCAGCGGCCGCCTCCTGCGACAAAGTCACGCTGGACGGGTTGACTATCTTGTCCTTGCGCAGCATATCGGTCATGAACTGGAACGCGGCCACCGCTTCCGGCTTGTTGATCGTTATGTTCCCTTTTTCGTCGAAATAGTTCGCCCCGAAACTATAGAGGTAGAAAGCGATGGAGTTCGCCAACGCCCATTCCTGATTCCAATACTCCGCGATGGGGAATTCCGCGATTCCGGCTTTCTTCAATTTTTGCGCTTGTTCCACCACTTCCATCCAGGTCTTGGGCGGAGCGGATATGCCGGCCTTGTCCAGCATGGCTTTGTTGTAGAAGAAAAACCGGGTATCATTGTTCCAGACCACGCCGAGAATCTTTCCTTTGACGGTAAAGGTTTTCAGCAGACCAGGCAGGATACTGTCGAAATAGGCTTTATCGGCGTAGGAATCGAGCGGTTCCACCCAATCTGCGGAGGCGAACTTAGCGACCCAGCCGTTGTCGAATTCGATAACGTCATAGGTTTTCGCTCCGGCAGCCAAATCGGTCATTACCTTCGTTTGCACTTCGTCCCAGGACATTTGGATGAACTCCACCTTTATCCCCGACGCTTTTTCGAACTCCCTCGTTTGTTTTTCCCAAACGCCATTCAAGTCCATTTCATGCCGCGGCATTATGACGGTTATCTTTTCCTGTTCGGTATTACCCGAAGAAAAAACCGACGCCACGACAAGCGCGAGTGCCATTACGATAGAAAACGTAATCCCTTTCATGCCTGCTCCTTTCCCTTAAAAGGGTAGTTCACAATAGTTATGCCGATACCACTCATCCCTTCACGGCGCCGGCAGTTAACCCCTGGACAATGTATTTCTGGAATATGAGCGCGAATAAAACCGGAGGAATACTGGCTATGACGCCCGCGGCGGCCATGGCGACATAATCCACACCGACCTTGCTGGAGAATTCCGATATTATGACGCTGATCGTTTTCGACTTGATCGTCGAACTCAGAATGAGCGCAGAGAAGAATTCATTCCACGCTATGATGAAGGTGAAAATTCCGCTGGCCGCCAGTCCCGGGGTGGATAACGGAAATATAATTCTGAATATCGTGCCGAAACGGGAGCATCCGTCTATGCGGGCCATCTCTTCCAGCTCTCGTGGAATGGATTCAAAAAAACTACGCATAAGCCAAATCACGAGCGGCAAAATGAACGCGCTATCGGCGATGACCAAGGCAGGGATCGTATTAAGTAGGCCTACTCTACTCATGATAATGTAGATGGGTATTATCAATACGATCATAGGCATAACCTGGGTGAGCAGGATAAAGGAGAAAACGAAATTCTTGGCGTGGAATCGTAGTCTCGAAAAAGCGTAGGCCGCCAAAGATCCGGCGAAAAGACAAAATATGGTTGCCGAAACCGCGATTATTACGCTATTCAAAAGCCCGCTCTTCAAGGTCGCGTTGACTCCGCTGGAGCTGTCGCCAATAGCAATCTGTCGATAATTTTCGAAATTGAAGGTATTCGGTATCCATTTCAGGGGGACCGCCGTCAAATCGACCCTCTGGGAGACGCTGCTGATCACTAGCCAAGAATAAGGCACCAATATACCGAGACAAACCAGCAATACGGCTGAATAAAGCAGAACTCGACCTAACTTTTTATTGTTGCTTACCATCCATATACTCCCAATTCAATCGATACTCGTTCATTGACCGGAGCCAATCACGGCGAACTCAACTTTCGATCTCCAAGCCTCCTTTAAGGCTTCTCATGTAAATTGCCGAAAGGCCGATGGTTAGGATCGTCAGCATATAGGCGAGCGCGGACCCGTATCCGAAATTCAGGAACTGGAAGGTATTCTGATAAATGTAGTAGGAGAACATATTCGTACCGTTCGCCGGTCCTCCTTTCGTGATTATATAGATAAGATCGAATTCCTTGAGAGCCCAAATAGTCTTGATGATGATGAGTGAAATAATTATTGGCTTAAGCAAGGGGAGCGTTATATGGGTAAAAATCTTGACCCGCTTGGCGCCGTCTATCGCCGCGGCTTCATAAAGATCCGCAGGTATGGATTGCAATGCGGCAAGCACCAGGATAATCGCAACCGGCGTTTCCTTCCATATGTTGGCGAATATGACCAGGATCATGGCCGTGCTAGGATCGCCCAACCAAATGTGGTATTTTTCGATGATACCCAATTGTGTCAGAGCGGCGTTGAAAGCGCCGTAATTGGCGTCGAATATCCATTTCCACATAATTCCGTTGACCACATACGGCAACGCCCAAGGCAAAATGACCAGGCCCCGCACGAAGCCCCGGCCAACAAATTTCTGATTTAAAAGCAGGGCGATCGCGACCCCCATGCAAGTTTCGATCAGTACAGTCGAAACGGCAAAGATGAGCGTCCTTTGAATCGACGCCCAAAAAATCGGATCCATTATCGCGTCGAAGTAATTCCCCAGTCCGATGAATACGCCGCTTTTCGGTTTCGTCAACTTCAGATCGGTAAAGCTTAAGCCGAGGGAAGTAATCAAGGGGAAAATCAAGACGCCCAGAATCACCAACATGGACGGAATGAGTAGAGTAAATGCAAGCACGCCTTCTCTTTCAAATAGGCTGGAATTGGCTTTTGCGCGAGGCATCCTAACGCCCTCCGTTGGGGAAACAGGCGGTCTCGTAACGCGAAAGTTCCGCGTCTATGGCTTTCATTACCAGCGTCCGCGGGTTGATCGGCCTTTCGAGAGCAACCGTATTTTGAGGGCCTGCGAATCTTGGCAAATATTGCGAAATAAGTCCCGGTGACAGTTCCTTGCCGTTGAGGGAGGAAAAAAGATTCTCGACTTCAGAATGAAGCTCGGGGTTATCCCAATAATAGCGGACGCGATCAGATAAGGAAAAAAGCAGATCTATCCTATCATCATGGGAATAGTAATCTTTCCAATACTTATCGCGCGCGCGCATAGTCGCTAGGATCGCTTCCTCGATTCGGTCCCGTTTGCCGGCCGTCAGTTGCCTTTCGATATGGGACAAGCCGAGCAGGGCCTCTCGGAACGCGAAAGTCAAAGCGGGACCGACCTTGAGGAAGATGAATCCGTCTTTCACCAAGGCGGCTAAGGAAGCATCGCTCTGGTAATCGGTGGAATGGGCTTCGAAGAAAAGATGCGGCCTGGCGGTGACGGTCCGCAAAAGCAGTTCCGCCCGTTCCCGCTTATAGGGATGGACAATAGCCGATTCGAATTCTAAGCCCGGTTGCACTACCGCGGCGATCACGCGTTCCCAGGCATCGGTAAGTCCCGCCTCGGAAAAAGCGTTTTCGTGTACGGCGATCATTTCTGACAAGGCTTCGTCGGTGGTGGGTCGCGGCGCGGTGAGCTCCTCGGCCCTTGCGGCAGGATCTTCTCCGACGACGCCGCCGGGTAAGGGTACTTCCGTTCCGATGACGTAAACCGGAGGCTTACCCTTCTCCCCCAGCTTTCGGTACTCGTCCTCTGCCGCTTTGCAGAGCCGAGCCGCGCGTTGCGCTACCACCTCCGGTTCGGGGAAGATGCCGCTATCGCCGCCCAAATTCATGCTAGCGTCCAGATGAATTTTTCTCGCGCCGGCTGCGACGTATTCGCGTACCAATAGTTCCGCCGACGCCATCGCGTCGTCGGATTTCATGCGCCTCCAAGGATAGGGCCCCAGATGATCGCCGCCGAAGATGACGAGATCGCGATCCGCGTGGTACTGCATGCACAGGTCTTCCAGCTTTTCGTAAAAGTCGATCGGTCTCATGCCGGTATACCCGCCGTCCTGGTTGACTTGGTTGGCGGTAGCTTCTACGAGGACCGGAAGGCCCGTCTTGGCAACACGTTGGATCGTCATTTCCAGAACCATGGGATTGGAAGAACAAACCGAGTATAGGCTGAAAGGGCTACTTCCCTTTCTCGATTCGATAAGTTCGTTGAATACGTCGCTCATTACCGGTCTTCCGCGAGGTTCGGATAGGGGTGGATGATTACGCCGCTGACGACTCGGTTGATGATACCCGACGGGGAGGGGGTATCCGGTTTAAGGCCGAGCGACAGCGATGAGAATAGCCCGATCAATTGTCCCGGAAGGACGGCGACGAGCGCGCGGTAGTCGTCGTTCACCACGGAGCCGTTCCCGGTTTCAAAGATATAATCGGCCAGGTTCGTAAGATCCTCGGCTGAATCACTGATCGCAATCGTTTTTTTCCCCAGTTTTTTCTTCCGTATTTCCCGCGCGATATCTATTTCATAGAGTCTGCGGTAAGGATCTGCCGAGAAATACAGGACGACAAGGCTTTCCGATTCAATCGCGGCCATAAAGCCGTGCCGGAGGCCCAACGTGTCTTCCGCTTTGGCGACGATAGCTCCTCCGGAGAGTTCCTGTACTTTTAGGTGCGCTTCTAAAGCTCCGCCGAAGAAGGGCCGGGACGCTATGAAAAATGCCCTGCAGAATCCCTCTTTCGATAGCATCGCAGCCAAATCGGAGAAAGCGCCGATAATATTTTGCCCTGTCCGGGACAAGGAATCGGCAACTGCTACGCATTTTTCGGGCCCGTCGCGGTAGGCGATACTGAGCAGGAATCCGGCCAGGACCATGGAGCTGAAGGAAGCCGTCATCGCCAGTCCCCTATCGTTGGTACCCTCCGGTAATACAATAACCAGGCCCCTATCGCCGATCCCTTTGACGATGGATGCCAACCCGCCTTTGGGATTGCATGTTATGGCTATGTGGCGTACCCGGCCCGGACGCAACTTCTCGGCCAATTCGACAACGGCATTTCCTTCAGGACTGTCTCCGGAGCGGGCGAAGGAGATCAAAATGAAATCCTCCCGCGGAAAACATGACTGGGGATCCATTACGATCTCCGTGGAAGGAACCGCTTCGGCGGCATCGAAAACTCTCCGGAGCGCGGGAACTATCGACATGCCTACGTAGTGTGAACTGCCGGCGCCCGAAAGTAGCAATCGTGGCGAGGAACCCAGAAAAGCCTTGATTTCGGGAGCCAATTCATAGAACAAACGGCCGGTCCGACGCCACATCTCCGGTTGCGATGCAATCTCCGTCGCCGTATTCGCATACCCTGAATTCTTAAGATCCGGCAAGGATAAAAGTCGAGCCAGCGCATTATCCGAATCGTTCATATGGACCTCTTAACATATAATTTAATGTATGATATCCACCATACGATCAAATGTCAATATAATACAGCATTTTTCTGCACATTTTTGTTCATTTTAACCTAACATGATCACATATTGAATCAACCACCAATTTACTGTAACATATGAGCAGAGGCTAGTAATGATCAGAGAAAAGCGCTTCGAGCTTATCCGAGGTGAATTGGCGAAGAAAGGGATTGTCGAAGGCGATGACTTGGCAGCACGGCTCCAAGTTTCGCGGGCCACAATCCGTAGGGATTTGGACCAACTGGAAGAAGAAGGGCTATTAATCCGCACCCATGGCGGCGCCCAGGTGGTAGATTCTCTGGTCGAGTTGCCCTATCACTCAAAATTGGTCGCTTATATGCAGGAGAAACGCGCTATCGGCCTATGCGCTTCCCAAATGGTTCCGGAAGGAAGCGTCATCGGTTGTACCGGCGGAACGACCGTCATGTCCGTTATAAAATACATGAAGGGCAAAACCGTTACGGTGGTCACGAACGCGATTAACATCGCCATGGAATTGGCGTCTTCGGAATCGACGCAGGTCATCGTCACGGGGGGGGCCATGCGGACCCGTTCCTACGAACTCGTGGGCCATATCGCCGACCGAACGCTGGATGAGCTCTATATGGACATCGCGTTGCTGGGCATCGACGGGCTGGACTTGGTCCGCGGAATATCCACCTATACGATGCAAGAGGCGCATACGGCGTCCCTTTATGTCAATCACGCTGAACGGGTCTGGGTTGTCGCCGATCATACCAAGGTAGGGAAAATAGCGCCAGCTTTGATCGCGCCGATTATGAAGGTCCATAGGTTGTTCACCGATCCGGGACTTAGCCCGGAACTCCGGTCTGAGTTAGAGGCTATCGGAATGGAAGTCGTCATCGCGGAGATGTAGGCGGTATCGGTATGCGCTTGTATTTTGTACGTCATGCCCAGAGTGAAGCTAATACGTTCGATATCCTAGCGGGACAAATGGATTATCCCCTGAGCAAGCAGGGTTTCGCGGACGCGGATTTCGTGGCCCGTTCGTTTCTAGCAAACCACGCGATCGATACGATTATTTCCTCACCGCTCCTGCGTGCGCGGCAAACCGCGTCCGCCTTCGATCGATCCGGCGATCTTCCACTGGAAATTGACTCCGCCCTAATCGAGCAGGACATGGGCGTCTTCGCCGGCAAGACCTACGCTGAGGTCGAATCCAACCCGCAGTACGAGATGGATAAGGCCCGTCGTTGGGAGTGGACGCCCCCGCACGGCGAATCGTACCGCATGATCGCCGAGCGGCTCGTGCCCTTCTTCGTTCGCCTCGATGCCAGACGGCAAAGGGCGTTACGCGATCATACGGAACCGCGTTTGTTGATCGTTACCCATGCCGTAACGTTGCGGCTCATCACGGCTATTCTCCAAAACAGCTTACCCGTCTACCCCACAAAACTGTTGCGGAATTCGGAAATTCTCCAGACGGATTATCAAGGGCTAGGCGTGAAACACGAGCTTATCGGCCACTACTACGGGCGGGAGCAGGACGCTAAGGCCTGAGCTTCGCCGACCCGGCGGTCGTACCGGCTTAATGTTATTGACTGCGCAACAATAAGTGTATCAAGTCAATATTTTGTCCCGCTTGAGGTACGCCTGGCGCCCGTCGACGGAGTTGACGACAAAGGTGTCGCCATCCACGTTGTCAACCTCGCCCTTGTACCAGTTGCCATCCTTGAACTGGGCTACGACGATGGAACCCGGTTCCAGTGCGGGTTCAGCATATTCTGATCCGGCAGCAATGCATGAAAGAACTGCCATAAAAAGCGCTGCTTCCGTAATTTTCCGCATACATACCCTCCGGTACACGCATTGAAAAACCCTGTCACCCCATGGGATTAACAAACGCGGAGGCCCCATACTAAGAATCGGCAGCACAGCTAAAAAAACTCAAGGACTATGCCGATGTCGTCCTGATAGACTCGGTGTCGCGTTCCCTGCTTGTCGAGCTGCACACCGTCTATTCCGCAACCGATGCGATGAAGATCTATGTGATCGCCCTGCTGAGGGTATGTTACCCGGGAGTGCCCTGCTACAGGATCGACCACCAGTATAAGGCGAGTTGGGTCAGCACTCTCCTGCCCGGCATCAGTCTCGGGAAGAACACCCTATCTACATTCCTGCAGGACCTCGGTAAACGCCAAGGCAACCTTTTTATAAACATCTTCAGGACATTCACGAACTTACAGTAAGGGCATTTCCATCGCCTCCTGCATACATGCTGCATTCATTTGCATACGCAGTCAATTCCTGTTCGGCGTCACCGGCGACCGGATCCTCCGCTTTGAAGTCCGGGGCGGCGACGCGCTGTCCCGGACCGGCGAACGGGTTTCCTTCACCAGCATCCGGGAGCGGCCGACGGCGTCGTCGTCCTGTCGATGGACGGCCGGGTGCGCAGCATTCCGCTGCGGCACCTGCAGGCGGAAGGCGCGGTACGGCTTTGCTGTAGACGGCTTGCTTCAGCCCTCGCCGCCCAGAATATGATGAGCCTTACTGATCGATCCCCTCCGCCCCGTCCCCAAACGCGGTGCGCAGCAGTTCCCGGGTGTAGGCTTCCCGGGGGTGGGCAAAGACTTCCGCCGCGGGGCCGGACTCCACCACCCGGCCGGCGCGCATGATCAGCAGGTCGTGGCTGAGGCCGCGCAGGACCTTGAGGTCGTGGCTGATGAAGATGTAGGAAAGCCCGCGCCGCTGCTGCAGTTCCCGCAGCAGGCCGACCACCTGGAACTGGACGGTGCGGTCCAGGCTGGAGGTGGGCTCGTCCAGCACCAGCACGTCCGGCTCCAGCACCAGCGCCCGGGCGATGGCGATGCGCTGCCGCTGGCCGCCTGAAAATTCGTTGGGGTAGCGATCCAGGAAGGCTTCGTCCCCCAGTCCGACTTCGCCCAGGGCGGCCAGCACCCGCTGCCGCCGTTCCGCCGGATCGCCGACGCGGTGGATCAGGAGGCCTTCGCCGACGATGTCGCCCACCTTCATGCGCGGACTGAGCGAACCGTAGGGGTCCTGAAAGATGATCTGCAGCCGGCGGCGCAGGGGCCGCAGGGCTTTTTCGTCCAGCGGCGCCAGATCGCGGCCGTCCACGACCAGGGAGCCGGTACTCTTTTCCAGCCGCAGCAGCGCCTTGCCCAGGGTGGTCTTGCCGGACCCGCTCTCGCCGGCGATGCCCAGCGTCCGGCCCCGGCGGAGCGTAAAATCCACCCCGTCCACGGCTTTGATATGGCTGTGCGTCCGGCGCAGAAAGCCCTTCTTGACCGGAAAGTAGACCTTCAGGTTCCGGGCTTCGACGATCGGGGCGCCGGTGCCGTCGTCTTCCGGCGCCGCCCGGCCCGCTTCGCTGCCGATCAGCTCCCGGGTGTAGGGCTGTTCCGGCGCGCCGAAGATCCGTTCCGTGGTCCCGGTTTCCAGGATCAGGCCGTCCCGCATCACCGCCACCCGGTCGGCCATGCGGCGCACGAGGCCCAGGTCGTGGGTGATGAAGAGCACGGCCATGCCGTTCTCCCGCTGCAGTTCCCGGATCAGGTCCAGGATCTGGGCCTGGATGGTCACGTCCAGGGCGGTGGTCGGTTCGTCGGCGATCAGCAGCTTGGGGTCGTTGATCAGCGCCAGGGCGATCATCACCCGCTGGCGCTCGCCGCCGGAAAGCTCGTGGGGGTAGGCCCCCAGGCGCCGTTCGGCCTGGCTCAGGCCCACCCGTTCCAGGCGCCGGACGATTTCCGACCGCGCCGCCGCGCCGGACAGGCGGCGGTGCAGGGCCAGGGATTCGCCCAGCTGGCGTTCGATGGGCTGCAGCGGATTCAGGCTGGTCATGGGCTCCTGGAAGATCATGCCCGCGTCCCGGCCGCGCAGCTGACGCAGTTCCGGGCCCGTCATGCCCAGCACGTCCCGGCCGCCGAAAAGGATGTGGCCGGCGGGGTAGGAGATCCAGTCTTCGCTGATCAGCCGCAGGATGGCCTGGGCGCTGACGGTTTTGCCGGACCCGCTCTCGCCCACCAGGGCCAGGGTCTCGTGTTCGTCGATATGGAAGTCGACGCCGTGGACGACGCGCTTCAGCCGCGGCTCCCGGCCGAAGGCGGCCTCGAAGCCGGAAACCGTCAGCAGGTGCTCGTTCATGAGGCCCTCCGGGGATCCAGGGCGTCCCGCACCGCCTCGCCGATGAACACCAAGAGGCTCAGGCTCAGGGCCAGGGTCAAGAAGGCGGTGATCCCCAGCCAGGGCGCCTGCAGGTTGGCCTTGCCCTGGGCCAGCAGTTCGCCCAGGGACGGCGAGCCCACGGGCAGGCCGAAGCCGAGAAAGTCCAGGGAGGTCAGGGTGGTGATGGACCCGCCCAGGATGAAGGGCAGGTAGCTGAGGGCGCTGGTCATGGCGTTGGGCAGGATGTGGACGAACATGATCCGGGCGTGGCTCATGCCCAGCGCCCGGGCGGCCAGCACGTACTCGAAGTTGCGGGCCCGCAGGAATTCCGCCCGCACGATGCCCACCAGGCCCATCCAGCCGAACAGCAGGGTGATGCCCAAGAGCCACCAGAAGTTGGGTTCCACCACGCTGGACAGGATGATCAGCAAAAAGAGCGTGGGCATGCCGGACCACACTTCCATGAAGCGCTGGAAGACCAGGTCCAGGAGGCCGCCGAAGTAGCCCTGCAGGGCGCCGGCGAACACGCCCACCAGGGAGGACACCAGGGTCAGGGTCAGTCCGAAGAGCACGGAAATGCGGAACCCGTAGAGCAGCCGGGCCACCACGTCCTGGCCCTTGTCGTCCGTGCCCAGCCAGTTGACCGCCGAGGGCGGCGCCGGCGCCGGGCTGGGCAGGTCGTAGTTGATCGTGTCGTAGGCAAAGCGCACCGGGGGCCAGAGCATCCAGCCGTCGGCTTCGATCAGGTCGCCCACGTAGGGGTCCCGGTAGTCCGCTTCGGCTTCGAACTCGCCGCCGAAGGCGGTTTCCGGGTAGGCGCTGGTCAGGGGAAAATAGAAATCGCCGGCGTAGCGGATCAGCAGGGGCCGGTCGTTGGCCAGCAGCTCGGAAAACAGGGAAAGGCCGAAAAAGCCGATAAAAATCCACAGCGAAACGTAGCCCCGCCGGTTGCGCCGGAACCGCTGCCGGCGGGAGAGCCTTGGCGCGCCCTGCTTCATGAGCGCCCCTCAAAGTCGATGCGCGGGTCCACGACGGTATAGGTCAGGTCGCTGACCAGGGAAAGGACCAGCCCCAGCAGGGTAAAAATGTAGAGGGTGGCGAACATGACCGGGTAGTCCCGCTGCATGGTGGCCTCAAAGCCCAGCAGGCCCAGGCCTTCCAGTGAAAAGATGACCTCGATCAGCACGGAACCGGAAAAGAACATGCCGATGAAGGCCGCGGGAAAGCCGGCGATGACGATCAGCATGGCGTTGCGGAAGACGTGCTTGATCAGGATGGCCTTCTCGGTCAGACCCTTGGCCCGGGCGGTCATCACGTACTGCTTGTTCACTTCGTCCAGAAAGGAATTCTTGGTCAGCATGGTCAGCGAGGCAAAGCCGCCGATGGTCATGGCCAGGATGGGCAGCGCCAGGTGCCAGACGTAGTCCAGAATTTTACCCGTCCAGCTCAGCTCGGCAAAGTTGGCGGACACCAGCCCCCGGAGGGGAAAAATCTTGAGAAAGCTGCCGCCGGAAAAGAGCACCACCAGCAGAACGGCGAACAGGAAAGAAGGAATCGCGTTGCCCAGCACGACGGCGGTGCTGGTCCACAGGTCAAAACGGCTGCCGTTGCGGACCGCCTTGCGGATGCCCAGGGGGATGGACACCAGGTAGACGATCAGGGTGCTCCAGATGCCCAGGGACGCCGAAACGGGCAGCCGCTCGGCGATCAGGCCCAGCACGGTGCGGCCCTTGAACAGGCTTTCGCCGAAATTGAAGGACAGATAACTGCGCAGCATGTCGAAGTAGCGCGCCGGCAGGGGTTTGTCGAAGCCGTAGCGCCGCTCGATCTCGGCGATCACCTGCGGATCCAGCCCCCGGGCGCCACGATAGGACGACGACGCCGCGTCCTTGGCGTTCCGGACTTGAGCGTTCATCGCGTCGCCGCTGCGGTCGATGTTGCCCAGTTCGGACCGGCCCACGCCGGACAGGCGCTCCATGGCCATATTGGATTCCAGGCCGCGCATCTCGGCGATGGCCTGGTCCACCGGACCGCCCGGCGCGATCTGGACGATGAAGAAATTGATGGTGATGATCGCCAGCAGCGTGGGGATTACCAGCAGCAGCCGCCGGGCGATATAGGCGAGCATCCTATTTTGCCCACCAGGTGTCGATGCCCACGGCGTACTTGGGCCGCAGCGCGGGTTTGGCGAATCCGGCTTTGTAAGCCAGGCGGAACTTGGGAATATGCCACTGGGGGATGACGTAGTGGTTCCAGGTCAGCACCCGGTCCAGGGCGCGGCCCCAGGCCAGCAGGGCTTTTTCGTCGTTCTGGTGGGCGATGATGCCCTCGATCAGGTAGTCCACCGCCGGGTCCCGGACGCCGGCGGTATTCCAGGTGGAATCGATGTAGTCCGAGTGCCAGGTGATGTTGAGGCCGGAGCTGGGGTAGGCGTTGGCCGAGTAGCCGCCGGAGATCAGGTCGAAATCCCGGGACCGCAGGCGATTGGTGAACTGGGTGGTATCCACCATCCGGATCTTGAGCTCCACGCCGAAGCGCTCCAGGTTCTTCTGCAGCGGGATGGCCACCCGCTCCATGCTGGGACTGTAGAGCAGCAGTTCCAGGCCCATCGCCTGGCCGGCGGCATTGGTCAGCTTGCCGTTCTTCAGTTCCCAGCCGGCCTGCTTGAACAGGGCCAGCGCTTCCCGGGTCTGGGCGCGGATGGTGCCCGAACCGTCGGTCTTGGGCGGCTGGTATTCCTTGGTAAAGACTTCCGCCGGAATCTTGGCCCGGATCGGCTCCAGGATCTTCAGTTCATCCGGACTCGGCAGCCCGCCGGCCGCGTATTCGGTGCTCTGGAAGTAGCTGCGGGAACGGGTATACTGGTCGTAGAACAGATTCTTGTTCATCCATTCAAAATCGAGGGCCAGGTTGATGGCCATGCGCACCCGACGGTCCTGCAGGGTGGGACGCTCGGTATTGAAGACGAAGGCCTGCATGGGCTGGGGTATCTGGTGGGCCACTTCTTCCTTCAGGATCTTGCCCGAATCGAAGGCCGGGCCCGTGTACTGGGTAGCCCAGTTCATGGCCACGTTCTCTTCCCGGTAGTCGTATTCGCCGGC
The DNA here is from genome assembly GCA_020719845.1 of Treponema denticola. Lineage (GTDB taxonomy): Bacteria > Spirochaetota > Spirochaetia > Treponematales > Breznakiellaceae > DYPP01. Next base: position 14,644 of record DYPP01000060.1, read on the forward strand.
TTTGAAAGCCTGAAAGGCTACCGTATCGTCCCGGTAATAGTCGTAGCGGATGGTGTCGAAGTTCAGCCGACCCAGGTTGACCGGCAGTTTGGCCGCCCAGTAGTCCTTGCGCCGCTCGTAGACCACGTACTGGCCCATCTGGAAGTCCTTGACCACGTAGGGCCCGGTGCCCTCGGGCGGCGCGGTCAGCGGCTCGGTAAAGTCCCGACCCTGCCAGTAACTTTTGGGCAGGACGGTCAGGCCGGCCAGGCTCAGCATCAGCTCCTTGTCCCCCGCTTCAGGCAGATCGAAGCGCACCGTGAGGCGGTCGACGACCTGGACCGTCACGCCTTCGTAGTAAGCCCGCCACTGGGGCACGCCCTGCTCCATGAAGGTGGTGAACGAAAAGACCACGTCCTCGGCGGTGATGGGCGCGCCGTTCTGCGCCCGGGCGGCGGGGTTGACGTGGAAGCTGATGAACGAAAAATCCGCCGCGTACTCCAGGCGGTCGGCGATCAGCGGGTAGTAGACCTCGATCTCGTCGTCCGAGCTGGTCAGCAGGGTATCGTAGAACCCCGCGGCCCCGGCGGCGGCCAGGCCGCGCTGGGCGTAGCGGTGGAAATTGTCGTACGTGCCGATGGCGTGCATGGTCAGGTTGCCGCCCCGTTTGGCGTCGGGATTGACGTAGTCGAAGTGTTTAAAATCGGCGCCGTACTTGGGCGTGCCCCGCAGGGCGATGGACGTAGCCTTGATCGTCGGTTCGGTCTGGGCGGACAGGGCGGCGGCCGCCAGGGCCATCAGGAAAAAGCTCAGCGCTCGGCGCGGACTGGGTTTCATCGGTATCCTCCCGTATAGGATAACGATACGTATACAAGGGCTACCCGTCAACCGGATAATGCCCGAAAAGCTCCGGATTCGCCCGCCTGGCGCCGGGGGCCGGGCCTTAAAATCGCAGCCTGACGGCGGCGGTCACGGTCAGGGCGACCAGGCCGTCCCGGTCCACCGGCGCGCTGAGCCGGAGGTCCGCGGCGCAGCCCTGAAAGAACTCGCGCTCCGCCGAAACGGTCGGCACGTATGAAACCGCGTCCAGGGCGGTCAGGGCGGAAATTCCGGCGGCGGTGTAGTCGTCCAGGCGGTAATGCGCCTGGGCGTACAGGTAGTGGACCTCCGGCAGGGTCCCCGCGTCCAGCAGGCGCGGTCCGTTGTACAGGTACTGGACCAGCAGGTACAGGTCGCCGTCCAACAGCGAATAGTCGGCGCCCGCAGCCCCGCGCAGCCCGTCCCAGCCGTCCAGCGCCGCGCCGTCCCAGGAGTACAGGGCGTCCAGCATCAGGGCCGCCCCGGCTTCCGCCTTGACCGACAGGCCGCCGCGGTGCAGGGGATCCGGCGCGGCCGCCCCGGGCGTCCGCAGGGCGTACAGGGCCTGGACGCTGAACCGGTCGGCGTTGTAGTCCGCGGCGGCGCCGAAGACCGCCCCGCCGCCGTCGCTCTGCCCGGGGTCCGGACCCAGGGCGGCGAAGCCCCGCAGCTTGGACGCGTCCGACGGGTAAGCGGCCAGGCAAGAGCCCAGGACGGCCCGGGGGCGGGCCTCGGGAAACAGGGGATCCGGCGGATTCAGGAAATCCGTCGGCCGGAAAGCCTGGCCGTAGCCGAAGGGGATGCGGAGCAGGCCGGTTTCCAGGTCTGCGGCCGGGCCCCGGATTTTGACGTAGAGCCGCTCCAGTTCGATGGCGCTGGAGTAGTTTAGGCCTGAGTCCAGCGCCGCGGGGTCGGCCAGGCTGCCCGAGGCGGCCACCAGGTTGACCGCGGCGTAGACCGTGCCCCGGTCGCCGGCATCGGCTTTGAGCCGCAGGTTGGCGTATTCTTCCAGGCCCACCGAGTAATCCCCGGCGGCGTCCGGATCCCCGGTCGACTCCAGCCGGGAGAGCAGCTGGCCCGAAATCACCGGCTCCGCCCCGGCGGAATGGGCCAGCGCGCCGGCCAGGACAAAGGCGCACAGCGCCTTTCGGTTGGGCTTCATCGTTCCAGATTCCTCATGCTGAAGACCGAATCCGGCACCGGGGCGTCCAGCTGGACGTCGGCCATGGCAAAGAGGGTCCGGCTGTTCCTGCGCAGCAGGTCGCGCATCTCGGATTCCACCGGAAAACGCCGGCCCCCGATAAGTTCCGCCCGGATCAGGTTGTATTCCTTGAGCCGCGACCCGGACAGGGCGTAGAGCTCGAAGCGGACCAGGTCGCCGGACTCCACGGCCACCCACAGCTTCTGCCGGGGGTAGCTTTCGGTTTTTTTCCGGGCCGTCAGGTCCAGGACCCAGCAGCGTTGGCCGTTCATGTCTTCCGTCCCGGCCAGGACGGCGGTATAGCGGGCGGACAGCTTTTCGTTCTCGATGGTGTCCTCGTAGGAAAGGTCGGAGCCCATCATCGATTCCTTGAGCAGGTGGCCGGAAATCAGCATCACCTGCTCGCTGTCCGGGGAATAGACGTACAGGCGACCGTCCTTCTTCAGGTAGCGGGTGTCCCGGTCTTCGGGATTGGTGAATTCCACAAAGCTGTCCGCGTTGGTCCGGGCGACGGCCGTGAAAGTCTTGACGTAGCGCTTGCCCTGGTACTCGATGGTCATCTTTCCGGTATAGGCAAGGGACGCGTAGACTTCGTTGGCGTCCACCCGGGTTAGCAATTGCTCCGCCGTCGGATTCTGGGCGGCCAGGGCCGCCGGCCGGGCGGCCAGAAGCAAGAGGAACAGGACGCCGGCGGCGACACCCGCCGCGGGTTTAATGGCTTTCATACAACCTCCTAACAGGGTATTGAAAAACCGCGGATGCGGGCTTTTCAATACTACCATATTGTCGCAATTGCGTACCAAACCGCAAGGTTTGGGAGCAATTG
>DYPP01000002.1:0-35159 GCA_020719845.1 Treponema denticola
AGTGCCTTCCCGATGATCCTTTTGTAGAGCCTGACGAAATGCAGGACTTCCTTGTTGTCTTCGAGCCTGGTCCGATTTCGGCCTTCGCGGTATCGACCGCCGCGTTGGCTTTGATCAGAAGTCCCCGATGATTGGATTGCCATGCGGTATCCAATCCGCGCATATCAGACTGATCAATCGTCGCAGAAACGTTCCTCTTCTTTTTGTTCCGCTGTCCGGAGGATAGCGAATGGTGAAATGATTGATTTTCTCCCTTGACAGGAGGTCACAACATATCAGGAGCCTGTCGGATTGGTGGATTATGGCAACCCAAGGGGTACCCTTGGGTTGCCAAAATGCCGATAAACTCGGCTCCTTTGGGAGTTTGCAAGGTAAAAATTGCGGCGGGCCGCAATTTTTTAATTCAAAACGGACAAGTCCGACAAACTCCTAGGCGGAGGAACATGGGGCCTCCTCCGTCAACAAACCCGTCCGCACCGCGTAGGCCACGAACTCCGACCGCTTGCGGCAGTCCGTCTTGCCGTGGATGTGCGTCCGGTGGCTGTCCACCGCCAGCGGCAGGTAGCGGCCCCCCCGGTTGAGGCTTTCCAGCGCCCCCAGGACTTCCCGCAAATCCAGATGGAAGCAGACAAAGCTGTCCGGCTGGCCACTACCAAGGTTTTTTCATGCATCCTTTTGTCCTTCATCCACCAGGGTCAGCGTCCCCGTCTGGTACCAGGCATCGCCCCAGGCCTTCGGATCCTTGCCGCGCTCCTTCAGCACGTCGTTGATCGTCTTCAGGCCCGCGTGGATCTCGGCGATGTCCCGTACTTGGACAGAATCGTGTACACGTTCCACCGGGCGTGGTATTCTTGACTTATGTCTACGTCTGCAGATTACATTGAATTCCTGTACGACCAAATCAAGAACGTCGGGAACGTACGCTACCGAAAAATGTTCGGTGAATATATGGTATACTTGAACGATAAGCCGGTGCTGTTGGTCTGCGACAATACACCCTTTGTCCGCAAGCTCGAATGCGTCCAGGAGCTGCTCGGAAATGCTGAAACAGGAATCCCGTACCGGGGCGCCAAAGAACAGTATATCCTGGACGTCGAGGACGGCGATTTGACTTTCCGGGTACTGGCGGCCCTGGAACGGGTGGTGCCCATCCCCGCCAAGAAAAAGAAAACCGATAAACAGCCGCGGTCACGCCACCAATCGTAGCCGCAGCTTGAACGCGAGGTCTGTGTTGCGGAACAAGCATCGATTTGAGAGTTCAGACGAGATTTTTAAGTGGCTTTCGGGATTCATCAATTTTGAACGGGATCCTTCCGCCCGGGACTACCGGCTGGACCGGATGCAACGGTTGGCCCAGATCGCGGGACATCCGGAAGGTGCTCTGCGCGCCGTGCACGTGGCGGGCTCCAAGGGCAAGGGTTCGGTCACTACCATGGTGGCTTCCATTTTGTCCGAGGCCGGACTCAGGACCGCGCGCTACCTGTCGCCCCACGTGACCGAATACCGGGAGCGGATTTGCCTGAACGCGCGCTTCTTCGACGAAGGCGTCTACACCGCCGCCGGCAGCGCGTTGCGGGATATCGTCGACCGCTACGGCGCCGAAGCGGCGGAGCAGGGGGAACCGACTTTCTTTGAGCTGTTGACCCTGTTCTATTTCCTCTGCGCCCAGGAAGCTTCCTGCGCGGCGGGAGCGATCGAAACCGGACTGGGCGGCCGACTGGACGCGACCAACATCATCACCCCGGCGGTATCGGTCATCACCCCGATAGAACGGGAACATATCGAATACCTGGGCACCACGATCTCGGCTATTGCGGGTGAAAAAGCGGGGATCATCAAAGCCCTGCGGCCGGTGGTGCTGGCCCAGCAGCCGCCGGACGCCCTGGCGGTTTTCCGCTCCGCCGCCGACCGCGCCGGGAGCCCCCTGCTCTACCTGCCGGAAGAAGCCCGCCTGACCGACCTCCGCACCGATACGACCGGAACGCGCTTCCGCCTTTCCTTCCGGAGCGCCGGCGCCTTGGCCGCGCCGCGGGAAGTGCGGCTGACCCAGATTGGGGAGATTCAGGCTTACAACGCGGCCTTGGCCGCTTTAGCCGTACGTACCGCTTTTCCCGAAGTGGACGAACCAGCGATCCTGGGAGGGCTGGAAAAAACCGTCCTTCCCGCCCGCTTTGAGCGTATTCTGGATCAGCCGCCGCTGATCATCGACGGCGCGCATACTCCCCGGAGCGTCGCTCTGACGGTGGGGACCTTCGTGTCCCTCTACGGAGACGGGGGAATCTTGCTGTTCGCCTGCGCCGCGGACAAGAACGCCCGGGAAATGGCCCGCCTCCTGGTGCCCCATTTTTCCCGCATCCTGGTCACGACTCCGGGCTCTTTCAAGAAAAGCGATCTGGACGGCGTCCATCAGGCTTTTCTCGACCACCTGAGGGCGGACAAACCGGAACTGGCGCGCATCGAAAATACCCAGGAAGCGGTGGCCGCCGCGGTCCAGGCGGGTCGTCAAGGGTATCTGCCGATTCTGTGCGTCGGCTCCTTCTACCTGGCGGCCATCGCCCGGCGACAACTCCAATCTTGAGTCCGGTCCAAAAAACGGTTGTTTTTAGACCGGACTTAAGCAATTCCTTACAGGAATTGCGTTTTAAGCGGAACAACCCTAAAAACTGAAGTTTTTAGGGTTGACTCATCCTTCTACCGAAAACCGATAGGGAACGTCGCTGTCCGGGTCTCTAAAATAAAGCGACTGCGCCAATAAGGCCAGGCCTTCTCCCGGCCTTACCTCGCCCCCGTACAGCGTATCGCCGATGATGGGCAGCCCCAGCCAAGCCAGGTGACAGCGGATCTGATGCCGGAAGCCCCTGGTCAGGCGCACGACCAGCCGCAGGCTCAGGTCTTTCTCTTCGCCCCATTCCCGCACTTCCGTTCGGTATCCCAGCCCCCGATCGTCGCCAAACCCCGGGGTCCGGCCCTCATCGCCGCCGCTGACCGGCCGGACGGCGCGGCGACCGGGACCAAAGGGGCGGAAGGCGCTTTCAACCACCAGGGGAATTCCGGACCAGGACGGCGGCGGGGGAAACCCCAGCCGGCCGGCGGTTATCTCCAGCCGGGTACAGCGGGCGACGTAATCCTTGATGAGCGTGCCCGCTTCCTGCTGGCGATGCAACTGGTCAAAAGCGGCTTGGGTACGGGCCACCAGAACCAAACCCGCGGTTTCCCCGTCCAGACGATGCACCAGCCCGCCTTCGATCGCCTTGCGCCCCCGAACCAGCAGGGTTTCCGGAAACTTGTCGGCGCACCACGCCAGCAGCGTCCCTTCCTCATTTGCCTTCAGGGGGGCGGAATGCATGCCCGCCGGCTTGTACAGCACCAGAAATGCCGCAGTTTCGGCGATGACCCGGGGTTCCTTCATCGGCTTTTTCCGAGGGACGCCAGCAGCGCCCGGAAACGCGGCGGCAGGGGCGCGGTAAAGCTGGTTTGCCCGGCGTGGCCGGGCAGACGGATAGCCAGGCGCAGGGCGTGGAGCATCAGGGTAGCATCGGGAAAGCGGGGATCCTTGGTGCCGTACACCGGGTCGCCCAGAATCGGACAACCCAGGTGCCGCAGGTGTACCCGGAGCTGGTGCGTCCGGCCGGTTTTCAGCCGGAGCAGCAGCAGGGCGTAGCCATCCCAGGTGCGCAGCACCCGGTACAGGGTCAACGCCGTCTTGCCGCCGGAGGCGGAAACGGCAAAGCGCTTGCGGTCCCGCTTGTCCCGGACGATCAAGGTTTCGATCCTGCCCTCCGGCGCGGCGGGTGTGCCGCGCACGATGGCCAGATAGGTTTTGCGGGTACTCCGTTCCTTGAACTGGCCGGCCAGCCAGGCCAGCGCTTCTTCATCGTAGGCGGCGATGATGACCCCGGAGGTATCCTTGTCCAGCCGGTGCACGATCCCCGGCCGCAGTCCGTCCCCGGAACCTCCCCGCTTGAGGCGACGGTACAGGAGGGCGTTGGCCAGCGTGCCTGCGGCGTTCCCCGCGCCGGGGTGCACGACCATGCCCTGGGCTTTGTGGACCACCACGACCCGCTGATCTTCGTAAATAATATCCAGGGGCAGGTCCTGGGGCAGCAGGTCGGAGGGCTCCGGATCCTGCCAGGTCAGCTCCAGCCGGTCCCCGGGAAAGAGGGGTCGGGATATTTTAACCGCCTTGCCGTTCACCCGGGCGGACAAAGCCCGGGTCTTGACCTGGGAACGGGAAAGCAGCTTGAGGAATTCCGCCACGTAGCGGTCCAGCCGCCAGCCGCCGGCGGCTACCTCCTGACCGGCTTCGTCGCCGACTACGCCGGAGTACCCGGGCATGCTCAGGGCTCCGGCGCGGCAGGCCAGGGCTCCCGTTGGACCGGCGGCGGAACCACCAATACCGCCGCCGCCGCGTCCGCCGCGACGCCGCGTTTATGCCACAGGATGACATAGTCCACCAAGGCTAAAACCGCCGCCGCCGCCAACCCGGCGGAAAAGGCGCCGATGCGCTGGTCTTCATCCATCTCGATGGCGCCCGCGGGTTTCAGCGGCCAGGGGGCATACTGAAAATCCCAGCCGTGCTGGGCAAAGCGCCAGGAATCAACGGCGAACATGGAAAAAAACACGGTAAAGGGCACCGTACCGAAGGCGACGATATCGGCGCGCCGGAGATCCCGGGCCCAGAGCGGGAATTCCTCCGCGTCGTAGGGGGTAAAAACGGCGGCTTGGGCGGATAGCCGACCGGCGTTGATGACCAGCCCTGCGGCCAGCACAAAAAAGAACCTGGTAACCGAATGACGCCGCTTCATGGCTGGGCCGCGCCGAAAATCGCGGTGCCCACCCGCAACAGCGTGGCCCCCTCCTCTACCGCCAGCTCGTAGTCGTTGGACATGCCCATGGAGAGCGTAGACCAGTCGGCATGGGGATACCGGCGCTCCAGGCTGTCCCGGGCTTCCCGGAGCAGGCGGAAAGAACGGCGGACCGGAGCCTCGTCCCGGGTAAAGGGAGCCATGGTCATCAACCCCGACAGGCGGAGCCCCGGCGAAGCCAGGACCAACTCGGCGGCACCAAAAAGCGCGTCCCGGTCGGGGTACCCGGATTTGGATTCTTCGCCGGTGTGCAGCTCCAGCAACACCCTCAGGATGCGTCCAGCTTCCTCCGTTCGCCTGGCCAGCTCGCGGATCAAATCGTCCCGGTCCACGGATTGGACGCAGTCAAAAAGGGCGACCGCCGGCCGGACCTTGTTGCGCTGCAGATTTCCGATCAGGTGCAGCTCCGCGTCCGGATGTTGGGCCTTGAAATCAGGAAATTTCCCTGCCGCTTCCTGCACCCGGCTTTCGCCGAAGAGGCGGATTCCCGCGTCCCAGGCTTCCGTCAAAGCGGAACCGTCGTGGAATTTGGAAACTCCCATCAATCTGATTTCATCGACCTTCCGTCCGGATCGCCCGCAGGCGGCCGCGATGCGTTCCCTGACCAGCAGTACGTTCTCGGCTATGCTCATATCCGCTCCCCCAGAGCCCGGGCAATGGCTGCAAATTCGTCGACGGAAAGCCGTTCTGCCCGCTCTTCCTTTTTTATGCCGCTCTGTTCCAGCACCGTGCTGACCAGGTCGTCCAGTGTCTCCGGGCTTCCCTTCCAGCGGGAAGCGGCAAAACTCAACAGATTGTTCCGGACCGTCTTGCGGCGGGAGGCAAAGAGGGCGCGCACCAGCGGTCGGAACAGGCGCGGGTAGTCCGCGGGATCCCGATCGGTGCGCAGATCCATGCGGACCGCCTGGGAATCGACGTTCGGTATGGGATAGAATGAACCGCCCTTCAGCGTCATGGTCGGGACCACGTCGTAGGCCGAAGCGCAGAGCACGGAAAAGGACGAGTACCCCTCGGCGCCCGGTCGAGCGACCATGCGCTGGGCGACTTCCTTCTGCACCGTCACGACGGCGCGGCTAAAAAAAAAGCCCGCTTCGATAAAATCGGCTATCAGGGTCGCGGCGATATTGTAGGGCAGGTTGCCGAAAAAGCATTCCGGACGCCCGGATTGCCCCGCGGCGGGCCAGGTCTTGAGCACGTCCCCTTCCACCAGCGTAAAACGGGGGTCGGTACCGAACTTTTCCCGCAATACCTGCGCAAAACCCCGGTCGATTTCAAAGGCATGTACGCGCAGACCCCGGTCCAGCAGTTCCGTCGTCATGGCGCCCAACCCGGGTCCCACCTCCCAGACCGTGCCGTCCCGGGACGCTTGCAGCGCGTCCGCCAGACGCCGACGGGCATCCGGATTTACCAAAAAGTTCTGTCCGAATTTCTTCTGCATCCCCAGGCCGCGCTGGTCCATGAACCGGCGGAGGGATCCGGGGGAATCGTAGTCCAGGGCTTCCGGAGCGGGCGAATTGTTCTCAGTCGAAGGGATCAAGGCGCATCCTCGTGTGGTTTATACGCTGTCGAAGATACAACAGAAGCACCGAAACCGCAAGGGACAGGATCAAAGCTAAGACGGTGTTGTCCAGCGGCCATTCCGGCGCTTCCGCCGCAAACCGGACGATCCGGTTGTTGACCCGGTACAAGGCCGACAACACAAGCGCCAGCGGATGGGCGGCGAAGGGAACGGCGGCGGCCAGCACCAGGTAGGCCAAAGCCAAAACCATGAACAGGGAAGCCAGGGGCACCAGCAGGAGCGCCGCCGGTATGCCGATCGGCCTGAGGGAACCAAAGAACGCGACCACCACCGGGGCGGTCAGCGTAAAGGCGCCGATGGAAGCCGCCAGGGGGGTGCGCACAAAAGCGGGCACCAGGCCGTCCTGCAGTTCGTCCGCCGCCGCGCCGATCCACAGAATCCCCGCCAAAGCCAGGTACGACAGGACGAAGGACAGCGAAAGAGCCGAAGCGGGATCCAGTCCCAGCTGGACCAGAAAGGCGGCGCCCAGCAAAGCCGCTCCCCGCCGGGGCCGTCCGGCCAAAATGGCCGCAGCGCCGAAAACGTACATCAGAACCGACCGGACCAACGACGGCTGGGAGCCGACAAAGGCCACGTAGGCGACGATGCAGACCGCGCCGGCCACCGCTGCGGCCCGGAGTCCCAGGGGCTTTTTGAGCGCCATGGCCACCAGCGCGGAAATGACCGCCAGGTGCATACCCGACAAGGCCAGTACGTGCGCCGATCCGGCCCGGGTGTAGGCCTGCGCAATGTCCGTATCCAGCTGGTCACGGACGCCGAACAGCAGCGCCAGCGCCAAGCCGCCCCAGTCCAGGGGCGCCAGTCGTTCCAGCAGGGAACTCCGCCAACCGGTCCGCAGCCGCTGCGGCGGCGGAGCCTTGGCGGTCACCTCCGCGCTTTCGGCGCGGAAAGCGGCCGCAAAACCACCCTTAGCCGGCAGGACGCGGCCTGCGGCGCTGATCGCGCTGCCCCTGCCGTTAAGCACGACCCCAGGGACCGCCGCGGCGGGCAAGAAAACCGTCACCTCTCCGCCGGCTGAAACCCGGGCTCCATCGGCAGCACGGACGTTCCGCAAGCCGACGCGCAACATCCCGCGACGGTCATCAAAAATCCGGGGGTCATCCAGCACGGTACCGCTGATGCCGGAAACCGCGGCCACCGGGACGCCCCAGGCCGGCGCGGACCGATCCGACCCGAGGGCGGCGACGCCGATCGCGGTGCCCAGGGCAAAGGCGGCTGCCGACCACGGCAGGCCGCGGCGCGCCCGGGCCACGGACCACAGGCCGGCGATCGGTTCCCGCCCCAGTGCCCACAGAACCGCCAGGACCGCCGCAGCGCCCAGCAGGGACAGGGTTAAAAACCGTGCCGCCGCGGAAACGCCGGCCGGGGCCAGGATCCGGTACCCGTAAAAGGTCCAAGCAGCCCCGAGGGCCGCCGCCGCTACGGGAGGCAGACGTCGACGGCCTACCATTTAAGGCGGTTCATAGCCTCCCGCGCCGCAGTCTGTATTTCATCAGGGTAGGACAGATAGCCGATGTACAGCAGGTAGTCGAAGGCTACCTTGTCGCCGATAGCGCCCAAGGCGGCAATGACGGCCATCAGCAGCTCCGTATCGTATTCTTTGTTCCGTTCCATCTGGGAATTGATCAGCCCCAGCTGCAAGGCCAGGGACTGGGCGGCTTCCGAACTCCCCATGGCGCCCAGACAGGCTACGGCTTCCAGAAAACGCTCCTTGGGCGCGGTGCCGTTGCCGTAATCAGTCTGGACCCGGTAGAAGTTCTTGATGGCCAGCGTGGTGGCCCGGGTCCAGGACAGGTCCGTCAGGGTGCGGACCGCGCGGTAGCGCAGATCCAGCACCGCTTCCATATCCGCCTCCTCGGCGGGGAAAAGGCCCAGGCTGATTTCCAGCGCCGTCTCCGCCAGTTCACCCAGCTCGGCGGGAGAAAATCCCTGGTTGACGATGCCCGCCTCAAAGGCCGCCAGTTTTTCTACCGGCGGATTCTTCTTCAGCACATCCATCAGGTATTTTTTATAGTCCCCCCGGATGGACGCCAGGGCGGCAGCGGCCTTGCGGGTCAACTGTTCCGGATATCCCGCGATCATGGCCGAGAAAAGGACGGGGAAGGAAGAACCATCCCCCAGGATACCCAAGGTTTCGATGCACACCCCGAGGAGGGTATAGTCGGGGACCATGCCGGAGCGGTACAGATTGTTCTGGTTGCCCAGGAACTGGTTGAGGTTTTCTATGACCTGGCTATCCCCCTTGCCCAGGACCGACAGCGAGCGCAGCACCAGTTCCCGGGTTCCCGTATCCCGGAAGGCCATGAAGACCCGCCAGAGCGTTCCCACTGCAGGCTGATAGCCGGTTTTTCCGACGCCTTCCGACGCCATCCCCACCAGCCGGATCAGGTCCGCGTCTTCCCGGAGCAGTTCCGCGTTGCGCAGCGAAAAGTCCAGCGTAAACTGATACAGCGCCCCCAGGTCGGCGGCGACCTTTTCGTCCCCTGCGGCGTCCTTGAGAATATCCAGCTTGGTGGCCAGGTTGGAGCGCACAAAATTGCGCTGATAGGCGATGATCGCCGCTTCCGGTTCCTGGGCGGCCAGAACCGGCAGGGAGCCGAACACCAGCACGCCGAGCATCCCCCGGGCAATCAGATAAGCGCCGCGGATCCGCGGGACCTTGGTCTCTTTCATTCATTTCCTCCTGGACCCAATACAGCGTCTTCCGGCATCGCGCTTGAAGGTACTCCGGATTTTTCAGCGGAAAAAGGATCTTCCTTTTCCAAAAGGGAAAAAGTCTCGCCATAGTCGTCTTCCCCCTGCACGCCGAACACTTCCGCCAGAATCCGGTTGCGCGTCGCCATGGACAGGGGCCCGGATTCGATGTGCAGCAGGGACCGATTCTTTGCTTCATCAAAATCCGACGAACGGACCAGCCCGCTCATCACCACGGGATAGCCGTCCAGCTCGAATTGCGCCTTTACCTTCATCCCCACCTGCGCCCGGCCGCCGATGACAACCGCGCAGCCCGTCTCCGACAGGTCTTCGATGATGCACTTGAGCCCCGGGGCGACTTCCATCTTTTCCGGCGGCTCCTCTTCCTTGGGCAGGTACAAAAAAGCGGACTTGTGCGTCCTGGCCCGAATAGACCGGCGCTTTTGGGTTCTGAACAGGGAATCCGAATGGGCCAGCTGCAGGACCGAAGCCTTCTGGGCCTGCACTTCGTCCAGGACGTAGGTGTCGAAAACGTAGCCCGCGTCGTTGCGGCGCCAAAAATAAACCGCCAACCGCCGGCCCTTCCAGGTAAAATTCGACGGCAGCTGGGGCCCCGTCGGCTTGCTGATGGTCAAAAAACGGTCCGAGTTCCGCTGGACCTGGGCCTTGTAGACCCCCGCCCCGTCCACCAGAAGGCGTATGTGCTGGGACTCGGTGATATTGCGGGAACTGAGAATGCCCTTTTTGTATTTGGGGTGCTCGAATTCGATCTTCTTGCGGTAGTCGTAGAGTTTGGAAAAGAAATCCTGGGTTTCGTGTTCCCGGTCCTCGCCGGTCAGCTTGGATTTCTGCACCAGGGCGCGGATGCAGCGGTCCAGTTCGCGCTCGTTCCAAAACAGCGCGGAAGGATCTTCCAGCTCGACTTTGACGGCGATGCGCCGGAGCAGCTCGATTTCCTTGAAACTGAATCCCGCATCCTTGCCTTTGGCAAAAAACTGCACCCAGGAGTACCTGTTTTTATCGTTGGAACGGTAGACCAACAGGGCGAGCAGGAAGAGAACGGGTACGCTGTACAGCAACAGGTAAAAAATCATCCTTGCGTTTCCTTCACCGTCCGGGCTACTATACAGATAGAATATACCCTAGCCCGTCGGGGCTGTCAAAAGGAGGAGACGATTCGTGCCCTTTTTGAGCCAATACTAGTCTTTTGGATCCTCTTTCTCCCGGGCATCGGCGTCGGCCAAGCGGCTCCCCGGTACATCGAGTTTGTGACCAGCCACGAGGTGAGCCGGATACTTCTGTACAATATTCCCGCCTTGCTGCTGATCCTGCACCTGCTGCTGCGCGATTTTTCACCCCGGGAAGCCGGTTTTGCCCGTCCTGACCGGCATGATGCCCTGACCGCCGTGCTGGCCCTGGCGGGACTGCTCGTTGCCGCAGCGCTGCTGTCCCTGACGGCCAAAAACGTGGCCGCCGGGGACGCGCTGCCGATTCCCGAAGCGCCCCGGGGCGCCCTGCAATGGCTGTTGATGCTGGGCGCGGCGATCACCACGGCTTATCTGGAAGAAACCTATTTCCGGGCCTATCTGCTGACCCGTTTCGGCCACGCCGGGATCGCCCGGGCGCCGCGCATCCTGGTCTCGGTGCTTTTGTTTTCGTTCTGCCACTTATATGAAGGAACCTGGGGAATTTTGAACGCCGTCGCGGCGGGTTGTATCCTGGCCCTGCTCTACGAACGCCGCCAGTCGGTGCACGGCATCGCCTGGGCGCACGCGGCCTACAACGCACTGGTCTACGCCACCGGATTTTGACTATTGTGCTTGCTGTCGCCCCCGGATTTTGATAATATAGAGATATGAATATATACAGGAGCACCGGAATGAAGATTATGCCCTTTGCCCTCGCGGCCACCCTGTTGGCCGTTTCGTGCGTGCCCCCCAGCGCAGCCGCTCCCCGGGCGGAAGCGGAGGGGGGCACCCCAAAAGCCGAAAGCGCCCCGGCCGCCGACCCGGCTCCTGCCGTTGCCTCCCCCGTCGCGCCGGCGGCAGCCGCCGACCCGGGGATTGCCGCGTTGCAGGGTATCGGGCTGGCGGTATTCCCCGAACCTCAGGCCCTGCCGCCGCTGGAAGTGCCCACGCCGGACGGCAAGACCCTGCGGCTGGTCGACTACGCGGGCAAATACGTATTCCTCAATTTTTGGGCTACCTGGTGCCCGCCCTGCAAAGCCGAGATGCCCTCCATGGAGCGGCTATTCGCCGCCCTGGACGGGAACGACTTCGGCATCATGGCCATTTCGGTGGGCGAAAAAACCGAAACGGTGCGGAAATTCATGTCCGAAAACAAGTATACCTTTCCCATTGGTATGGACAGCGACGGCAGCCTGGGCGCCATGTTCGCCGGCCGCGGTATTCCCACCACCTACATACTGGACCGTAAAGGCCGGGCCATCGCCGGGGTCATCGGCGGCCGGGAATGGGACGACCCGGAGACGGTCGCGGCGTTCAAGCTGCTGCTGAGCGGCAAGGAGTAAGCCGTGCCGTCGCTGATTGAAGTTTTCACCGCCGCGACCGCAGGGCTGCTTTCCTTTCTTTCCCCCTGCGTTTTTCCCCTGGTTCCGTCCTATCTGGCGATGCTGGCGGGATCTTCGGTGGCCGAACTGCGTACCGTGACCGGCGGCGCCGCGGCCACCGTCGGCCAGTCCACCGGCGCTGCGGATATCCGCAGGCGGGCATTTTTACGTTCCCTGTTTTTCACCCTGGGCTTTACGGTCGTCTTTGTCCTGCTGGGACTCGTTTTTTCCCAGGCCAACGCCATGATCGGCGGCCAGTCCCGGATCTGGAGCGTCATTGCCGGGCTGGTGGTCATCGTTCTGGGCGTCAACGTAGCTTTTGATTTGTTGGCGTTTCTGAATATCGAAAAGCGGTTCCACGCCGCCCGGCGTCCCGGCGGCCTGGTTTCTTCCTTTTTGTTCGGCGCCGCCTTCGGCGCCGGCTGGAGTCCCTGCGTCGGCCCTATACTGGCGTCCATCCTGCTCATGGCCGGAACCGGATCCCTGGCCAAGGCGGCCATTCTGCTGGCCTTCTATTCCGCCGGACTGGCCCTGCCCTTTTTGTTGGCCGGGACCTTCTTCGGCCGCCTGGAAGGGGTCCTCAAAGCCCTTAAAAAACGCATGGGACTGGTAAAAGCCATTTCCGGCCTGCTTCTGGTGGTCATCGGCCTGTATATGGCCCTGGGCGATTTCCGGACGCTTTCCGGCGACCTGGTGCGCGCGGGCTACGCGCTGCAAGAGGCGACGGACCAACACCCCCTGGTACTGCGCCTGGTCGTTTCGCTGCTCTACGGACTCTTGACGGTAGTGCTGGTCTCCTTTTCGCGGCGACGGACCTCCCAGCCGGACGGGGAATCGAAAAAAAAATCCTTCAACATCGGCTTGGCCGCCGGCGTCTTGTCGGCCCTGCTGGCGGTAGCCGAAGGGGTGGGTCTGCTGAACACCGCGCGGCTGATGGCGTCCTGGCTTTTATATCAGGGTATTTAATTGAAAAGGCTGTCCGTTCGGACAGCCTTTTTTTTGCTCCGGCGCTAGGAGCGGTTGCGGCCGGACAGTTCCCGGTAGGCTTGATCCGCCAGGCCGAAGCCGGCGTTCCGGGAAAGGTTCTGGGCGTATTCGTCGTAGAGCATGTCCTCGTACATTTTTCCGGCAAACCCTTCAGGCATGAACTCCGACTTCTGCACGGTTTTGCGCAAACCTTCCAGCAAATTCTTGATTACAAAAGTTTCCAGCTCCCGGCACTGATCGTAGAGCTTGCCGGCTTTTTCTGCGGCGCTGATGGTCTTGGGGAAACCGCTTTTAGCCACCCCCGGGTCCGGTTGTTTTTCCAGCGCCGTATCCAGCAGAACCTGAAAATCGCCGGTTTTGCCTTGAGCGGCAAATACGCCGTTGCCGTTCAGAACGGCGTTTTCTTTATACATGCTTCCCAGGGCGTCGATATTCATGGTTTGGAGCTCCGTTTACCGCTTGAGTCCCGTGGCGATGCCCAGCATGTTGTCGCTGGTCTGGATGGTTTTGGAATTGAACTCGTAGGCCCGCTGGGCGACGATCAGGTTGACCATTTCCCTGACCACCGAAACGTTGGACATTTCCAGAAATTTGTGGGCCAGTTTGCCCATGCCGTCAAAGCCAGGCCGGCCGGGGAGCGGCGCGCCCGAGGCGTTGGTCAGCTTGAACAGGTTTTCCCCCACCGCAGTAAGCCCCACCGGGTTGGGAAAGCGGTACAGTTCCATCTGGCCGACCAGAATCGGATCGTCCCGGCCGGGTATCTTTACCGTTATGCGGCCGTCCGCCGAGACCGAAAGGGTTTCCGGAATAAAGCCCTCCGGCAAAACGACGTCCGGGAGCACCTTGTAGCCGTTGGACGTCACCAGACGTCCGTCGCTGTCGATCTTGAAAGCCCCGTCCCGGGTATAGGCGTAGCTGCCGTCGTACATCTGGATCCGGAAGAACCCGTCGCCCTGGATGGCCAGGTCGGAGACGTTTTCCGTATTCTGCAGGGCGCCCTGGGTGAACATGCGCTGCGTCGCGGCGACTTTGACGCCGTGGCCCATCTGCACGCCCACGGGGGTCACGGTTTCTTCCGTGGCCGGCGTGCCCGCAGTTTTGATCGTCTGGTACAAGAGGTCCTCAAAATCGGCGCGCATCTTCTTGAAGCCCGAGGTGTTCACGTTGGCCAGATTGTTGGAAATCGTATCGATGTTGGCCTGTTGGCCGATCATGCCGGAAGCGCCGGTCCATAAGCTGCGTACCATTCGTTATACCCTCGCTACTTCGTTGATCAATTTGGAAAGCATGGCGTCCGCCGCCTGGACGACCTTCTGGTTGGCTTCGTAGGCCCGGTTGACTTCGATCATCTGCACCATCTCGGTTACCGGGTTGACGTTGGAGGCTTCTACAAAACCTTGGACCACCTTGGGACGCGCCCCGACGGGCAGGATCCGGGCGGAGCCGGAAACGTCGCCGGCACGCCACAGACTGGATCCCTGCTTGGCCAGATAGCGGTCCTGGTCAAAGCCGACGATCTTGAGCGTATCCAGAAGCACGGTCTGTCCCCAGGCGTTGTTTTCTTTGGATACCAAAAGATCCGGATCCTCGGCGTATTCGGCGTTGATCCATACCCCGCCGTCCTTGTCCACCATGAAGTTGTTGGCCTTGACCCGCAGGGGGCCCTTTTCGCCCAGCACCGGATAGCCTTCTTTGGTTTCCAGGTAGCCTTCTTTGCCGAGCTGGAAGGAGCCGTTGCGGGTGTACCGCTCGCCGTTCGGCGTGGCTACGGATAAAAAGCCCTTGCCGTCC
This sequence comes from Treponema denticola, assembly GCA_020719845.1. Lineage (GTDB taxonomy): Bacteria > Spirochaetota > Spirochaetia > Treponematales > Breznakiellaceae > DYPP01. Next base: position 14,486 of record DYPP01000002.1, read on the forward strand.
AGGGCGATGTCGAAGTCGCTCTCGGTTTCCTTCATCGATCCCTGCTCAAAGCTGGTGAACAGTTCGTTCAGCTCCACCCCGGTGCCGATCTTGCCGACGATGGGTGCCGCGTCGGCGGAACCGAAGGGGTGGCGGTAGACGCCGTCGTCGTTGAGGCGCCGCATCAAAAGCTCGGGAAACGCCTTGTGCACGGCGATGTCTTTCTTGTAGCCGTCCACGTCCACGTTCGCCAGATTGTTGGAAACCGCATCCAACCGCCACTGCTGGGCGGTCATGCCGCTGGCCCCGGTGTACCATCCTCTTACCACGACGTTTCCTCCACCCTGTGTATCGGCAGAAACGCCGTTGCCCTTGATGAAGTAAATGGGGATCGCTAGTATGGCGGCTACATGAATGAAAAAACGAAAGGACTGTTCGCCATCGCCCTGTGCGCCGTCCTGTGGAGCACCAGCGGCCTGTTCATCAAAATAATTCCCTGGCACCCGATGGTCATCGCCGGCGGCAGAAGTCTGATCGCGGCGCTTTTCATCCTGGGAATTCGCCGCCTGGGCAGGACCGGCCGGGATCCCGACGCCCGCCGGAGTCTCGACCGGCAATTGACGCGGCAACAGCGTCGCTGGGTCGTACTCGCCGCCCTGAGCTACACGGCGACCATGATTTCCTTTGTCGTCGCCAACAAGATGACCGCCTCGGCCAACGTCATCCTGCTGCAGTACATCGCCCCGGTCTGGGCAGCGCTCTTCGGGTGGGGCATCGCCAAAGAAAAGCCCGGCACGGAACACTGGGTCGCCCTGGTGGCCGTCGCGCTGGGCTTGTACCTGTTCTTCAAGGATGGTCTGGGCGGCGGTTCGTTCGCCGGGGACGCCATCGCCATGCTGTCGGGGCTTACTTTTGCCCTCTATTCGGTCTTCATGCGCCTGCAGAAGCACGGCCGGCCGGAAAACGCCATCATTCTGGCCCATATCCTGACCGCCGTCATCGGGTTGCCCTTCATCTTTTCTTCCCCGCCCATCCTCACCCTCGGCTCGGGGGCGGCGATGCTGGCCCTGGGCATCGTCCAGATCGGTATGGCCTCGCTGCTGTTCGCCTACGCCATTCGGCGCATCAGCGCGGTGCAGGCCATGCTGACCGCCATGGTGGAGCCGGTGCTCAATCCGGTGTGGGTTTTTCTGGCCACCGGTGAACAACCCGGCGCTTCCGTGCTGACCGGGGGCGCCGTCATTCTGGGGGCGGTGCTTATGTCTTCGCTGGCCGGATTCCGCCGGCGCGCCGCCTGAACAGCTGGACCGCCACCGGCACCGCCATCAGCGCCAGGCCGATGACGTCGGTGATGCCCCGGGGGTCGATCATCAGTACGCCGCCGATGATGAACAGGATCCTTTCCACGGCGTAGGCTCTGCCGAACAGCCAGCCTTCGATGGCCGCGCCGATGCCCACCATCCCCAATAGGCTGGTGATGATGATCTGGACGATGGCCAGGGGCGTGGCCCCGATCAGCAGCATCACCGGATTGAGCACGAAAATGTAGGGTACGATAAAGGCCGCGATGGCCAGCTTGGTGGCGGTCACGCCGGTCTTGAAGGGATCGCTCTTGGCGATGGCCGACCCCGCGTAGGCGGCCAGGGCCACCGGCGGCGTGATGTCCGCCACGATGCCGAAATAGAAGGTGAACATGTGGGCCGCCAGGGTGGGAACGCCCAGGGCCACCACCGCCGGGGCGGTGATGGTGGCGGTGATCAGGTAGTTGGCCGTGGTGGGCACGCCCATGCCGAGCACCAGGGAAGCTACCATGGTAAAGAACAGCGTCAGCAGGGTGATGCCCCCGGCCAGATCCACCAGTCCGGAAGCCATTTTGAGCCCCAAACCGGTCAGGGTGACGATGCCGACGATGATGCCCGCCACCGCGCAGGCGATGGCCACGCCCACGACTCCCCGGCCGGCCTGCTCCAGGGCCCCGACAAAATCCTTGAAGGACATGCGGGTGCTTTTTTTGATCACGCTGGCGAGGATGGAAAAGACGATGCCGTAGAGCGCCGCCCGGGTGGGGGTGGAACCTTCGGCCAGAAAGTAGACGATGGCCACCAGCGGCAGGATCAGGTGGCCCCGGTCTTTGAGCACCCCGGTCAAGCGGGGCAGTTCCGCCCGGGGCATGCCCCTGAGGCCCAATTTTTTGGCTTCCAGGTGCACCATGATGAAAATGCCGGAAAAATAGAGCAGCGCCGGAATGATGGCCGCCTTGGCCACGTCCAGGTAGGGGATGCCCAGGGTTTCGGCCATCAGGAAGGCCGCAGCGCCCATGATGGGCGGCATCAGCTGCCCGCCGGTGGAAGCGGCGGCTTCGACGGCGGCGGCGAACTCAGGCTTGTAGCCCAGACGCTTCATCATGGGGATGGTGAAGCTGCCGGAGCCGACGGTATTGGACACCGAACTGCCGGAGACGGTGCCTTCCAGGGCGCTGGTGATGACCGCCACCTTGGCCGGACCACCGGAGGCGAAGCCGGCCACCGAGTCGGCCAGGTCGATGAAGAACTTGCCGATGCCGGTTTTTTCAAGGAACGCCCCAAAGAGGATGAACAGGAAGATGAAGGTGGCGCTCACCCCCAGGGGAATGCCCAGCACGCCTTCGGTGGTAAAGAACAGGTGTCCCACCACCCGCTCCAGGCCGTAGCCCCGGTGGTTGAGAAAGCCCGGCATCCAGGGTCCCAGGTAGGCGTAGGCGATGAAGGCCAGGGCGATCACCAGGATGGGAATGCCCACCACCCGCCGGCAAGCCTCGAGCACCAGCAGGATGCCGAAGATGCCGACGGCGATATCCCGGGGTAGATAGGCGCCGGACCGGTCGATCAGGGCGGCGTGGTTGACCACCAGATAGGCGATGACCGACACGGAAGCCAGCGCCAGCAGGATATCGTACCAGGGGATGAATTTTTGGCCCCGGTTGCGCCGGATCGGGTACAGCAGGTAGGCCAGCACCAGGACGAACCCCAGGTGCACGGCCCGCTGCAGCCGGGCGGGCAGCAAGCCCACCGACGCGGTGTAGACCTGGAAGAGGGTAAATACGATCGCGATGGCCGATACGATCAGCGCGGCTCTGCCCGCCAGCCGGCGGAACGCCGACTCCCGGTCAACCTGGGCTAAAATGTCTTCAGCCTTGAATTCTTCCATGCCTCACCTTCCATAAACCTTGATGTCCGCCAAAACCGCCGGGCTGACGCGTTCAAAACCGAGGGTCACAAAGCTCAAGGGAGCGGCGACGTCCGCCAGGGGCAGGTCCAGGCCGACGGCGTCGCAGCACAGACGATGCCCGGCCACGGAACCCACCGCCACGGTCAAGGTTCCCAGCCGTCGCTTTAGCCCGTCCAGCTCCAGGCCCCGGTCGGTCAAGCGGACAAAACCGGTTTCCGCCGATCCTTCTTCCATTCCCGCGCCGAAGCTCTGATGGACCGAGGCGGTCAGGATGATGTCCCCCCGGACATCGACGTGGAACGAATCCCGGACCGCGCCGCGGTTGACCGAATGGGTATAGCACAGGTCAAAGGCCACGCCCGGTCCGATCTGGATAAAAGCCAGCGCCGCTCCGGTTTTGGTGCGCCGCAGGACCAAGCCTTCCCGCAGGGGGAAAAAAAAGAGAACGGCGATCGCTACCGGAGCGGCGATCGCCGGATAAAGCAGGTAAAAACGGAAACCCTTCCGCACGGGCGGCGTTATTTGACGGCGCCTTTTTCCTTGTAGTACTTCAGCGCGCCGGGATGGAAGTCCACCGAAGCGCCCTGCACGCCGGCTTCAAGGGACAGTTCCTTGCCCTTGGCGTGGGCCTGGGCCAGGTCGGCCTGCTTCTCAAAAAGCGCCTTGGTCAGGGAATAGGCGACGGCGTCGGCCATATCCTTGCGGACGATGAGCGTTGCCTTGACCGCCAGCGCGGGGACGACGGCGGACACGCCGGTATAGGTCCCGGAAGCGATGGGGAAGTCGGTATAGAATTTATACTTGGACTTCAGCGCCGAGGCCTGCGTAGCGTCGATGCCGACCAACACGATGGGCGCCAGGGCGGAAATTTCCTGGATGGCCGGGTTGGGAACGCCGCCGGTGACGAAGAACGCGTCCAGCTGCTTGTCCTGCAGGCCCGAGGCGGACTCCTTGAAGGAAAGGTGGCTGGCCTTGACGTCGTCGAAGCTCATGCCGTAGGCCTCCAGGATCTGCTTGGCGTTGGCTTCCACGCCCGAACCGGCGTCGCCCACGGAAACGCGCTTGCCCCGCAGATCGGCGACGGTCTTGATGCCCGCAGCGGGGCTGGCCACGATCTGGACCACTTCGGGGTACAGGGTGGCGATGGTGCGGAAGGTTTCGACCTTTTCGCCGTTGAACAGCTCGATGCCCTTGTAGGCGTAATCCATGACGTCGTTCTGCACGATGGCCAGATCCGCCTCGCCCTTGCCGACCAAGCGGATATTTTCTTTGGACGCCCCCGTGGACTGGGCGGTGACGTTCATTTTTTCGATATTTTTGTTCCAGATCTGGGCCATGGCGCCGCCGAAGGGGTAGTAGGTTCCCGCAGTGCCGCCGGTGGCCAGGATGAGGTTGGTGGGCTGGGCGGCCTGCTTTTGGCAAGAAACGACCAGTACCGCCATGCCCAGCATCGCCAGGATGAAGGCATTTCGATACGACAATTTCAATCCTTTCATGAGTTCCTCCTTCAGGAATCGGAGCATGGTACCATGGTTCCGGGGCATTTTTCAACCACGATAGGAATATTCATGCAATCCCGGCTTGCCTTTTGAGGAATATTTATGCAGAGTATGAGTCGGGTCTAAAAACCGGTTGTTTTTAGACTGGACTTAAGCAATTCCTTACAGGAATTGCGTTTTAAGCGGAACAACTCAAAAAACTGAAGTTTTTGGAGTTGACTCATACATGAACTGTCAGGAGTCCAGCGATGCCCATCAAAATACCCGCTGCCCTACCCGCCTACGAAGCGCTCAAGCAGGAAAACGTATTCGTCATGACCGAAGCCCGGGCGGAACACCAGGACATCCGGCCGCTGAAATTCGCCATCGTCAACCTGATGCCCACCACGGTGGATACGGAACTGCAGTTGCTGCGCCTGCTGGGCAATACCCCCATCCAGATCAACGTCACTTTCTTGCGCATGGGCAGCCATGAATCCCGCAACGCCCCCCCGGGCCACCTGGACCGCTTCTACGTGACCTATGAAGAAGTGATGCACGAGCGCTTCGACGGACTGATCATCACCGGCGCGCCGGTGGAGACCCTGGCCTTTGAGGAAGTGGATTACTGGGACGAACTGGTGAGCGTCCTGGATTTTGCCGGGTCCCGGGTCTGGTCGACGCTGCATATCTGCTGGGGCGCCCAGGCCGGCCTGTACCGGCGCTACGGCATCCCCAAAAAACCCCTGGCCGCCAAACTATCCGGCGTCTACCCCCACGCGGTCAACGAACGGCTGAATCCCCTCTTCCGGGGTTTCGACGACCAATTCCTGGCGCCCCAGTCCCGGTTCACGGAAAGCGACCGGGAAGCCATCGCCGCCCACCCCTCGCTGTCCATCGACTCCGAGTCGCCGGACTCCGGCGTGTTCATCACCACCGCCCGGGACAACCGGGAAATTTACGTCAGCGGCCACCTGGAATACGACCCGCTGACGCTGGACCGGGAATACCGCCGGGACCTGGCCAGAGGCTTGCCCGCCGCGGTGCCGGTCAACTATTACGACCGGGACGACCCCGCCCGGCGGCCGATCGTGCGCTGGCGGGCGCACGCCCATCTTTTCTTTTCCAACTGGGTCAACTACGTCTATCAGGAAACGCCCTACGACCTGGAGACGCTGTAGAACCCGCCGTCGGTCACCAGCGGTGCCTGGGGTACCGGCCGCGCATCTCCTTGCGGATTTCCTGGTAGGAACCGGTCCAGAAGCCCGCCAGATCGCGGGTTATCTGCAACGGCCGTCCGGCGGGGGACAAGAGGTGAAAGACGACCGGGACGCCCAGCACCGCCGGATTTTCCGCGCAGCCGAAGAGTTCCTGGATCTTGGCCTTGAGCACGGGTTCGCCGGAAGCGTAGTCCAGCTGTTTCGGCCTGCCTCCGGAAAGGGCGTAGTGCTCGGGAACCAGCCGCGCCAGTTCCTTCATCTCCATCCAACCGTATCGTTCCGCCAGCGCGGCGGCCAGGCTTTCTCCGGTCAGAACCGGCGCGTCGCCCGCGGGCGCGCCGTTCCAGAGGTAGGGTCCCAGCCAGAGCGGGCTTTCGCGGATCAGCGCGTCATCCGTCCAGCGTTCCTTCAGCGAGGCGTCCGCCCCGTGGTCGGTTAGAAAGCGGATCCGGTCCAGCAGGCGCCGGGGGGCGTCTTTCTGTTCCGTCCAGGGCAAAACGTCCAGACCGTCTTTCGCAAGCAGCTCCGGCAGAGCAGCGGCGGCTTCTTCCCGGCTGGTTTTGACGCTGGTCCGAGTGAGGAGCAGCTTGCCCGCGGCCAGGGTTGAAACGGTGCGGGGCACCAGACCCTTCCATTCCACCCGCCGCTCCTCCGTCGTTGCCGGCGCCAGCGCGCTCCGGGCGGTTTCCGCGTCCAGGGGCACCGCCAACCTGATGCGCCCCAGGCGATCGCCCGCGTCCACCTCCACCGCCGCCAGCCATTCTTCCCCGGCCAGCGGCCCCTCGACGCGGGCTTCCCGGCCGGAGGTAAAGCGGAAGCGGCCGGGCTCCTGCCGTCCGGCCACCCGGTCGGGGAAAGCCGCCGCCAGCAAGGAACCCGCGTCGGCTTCTTCCGCCGCCGTATAGCGGCCGCCGTCGGGTCCGCCGGCCACGCCCAGCCGGCGCAGCAGGTCCCCCTGGACGTCCCGGGTACGGCGGATCCAGTCTTCCTGGCCCCCGGATTCGTCCGGGTCGCGGCGCAGGGCCGCCAGCCGCCGCCTGAAGTCCGCGTCGTCCCGGATGTTGGAACCGTCCCGGTCGGCCAGGATGGCCGCGGCGGCGCAGGCCAGCGGGCTGCCCGAACCCGCCAGCACCAGGGCGCCCAGTCGGGGTTCCAGGCCCAGGGACGCCATGCGGCGCCCCTGGACGGTGGGCGTCGCGGCGGCGTCCAGGGCGCCGAGGCGGACCAGCAATTCTGCCGCCAGGTCCCAGGCGGCCCGGGGCGGCGGCGTCAGCCAGGACAGGTCCTCGGGGCGCCGGCTGCCCCAGAGGGCGCACTCCAGCACCAACGCGGACAGGTCCAGGCGCAGCATTTCCGGTTCGGTCTGGCTGGACCGGGCCTGATCGGGCCGCCAGAGCCGGACGCAGCGCCCCGGACCCAGCCGCCCGGCGCGACCCGCCCGCTGGTCGGCAGCGGACAGGGCGGCTGCCTCCAGGGACAGCCGGTTCATGCCCGTGGGTAGGTGGAACCGTTCCAGCCGCACGTAGCCCGAATCCACGACCAGGTCGACGCCGGGCACGGTCAAGCCCGTTTCGGCGACGTTGGTGGCCAGGATGATCCGCCGTTTTCCGTCCCCGCCGCCGACCGGAGCGATGACCCGCCGCTGTTCCGCCAGGGACAGACCGCCGTGCAGGCTAAAAACCTGGACTCCGGAGGACGCAAGGCGGGAACGCATTTCTTGCTCCGCATCCTGGATCTCCCGTTTGCCCGGTAAAAACACGAGCATGTCCCCGGCATCCTGCCCGGCGCCGCGGCGGTCAGCCGCCAGCCCCGCCGCTGCGGCGCCGCATTCCCGTCCCAAACGGTCCCGTCCGGGCAGGGGACGGTAGTCGAGTGTCACCGGAAACACCCGGCCGGGGCAATCGATGACCGGCGCGCCGATGAAGTCCGCCACGGCGCCGGCGTCCAGGGTGGCCGACATGATGACCAGGTTCAGGTCCTCCCGCATTCGGCGCAATTCCAGCACAAATGCCAGCGCCAGATCCGCCTGCAGGGAACGCTCGTGGAACTCGTCGAAAATCAGCGTCCCGACGCCGGCCAGATCCGGATCGGCCTGCAGCCGGCGGACCAAGAGTCCCTCGGTGAGCACTTCGATCCTGGTGCGGGGGGAGCTCTTTTTTTCCATCTTGACCGCGTAGCCGACCCGCCCGCCGGGTTCCTCGCCCAGCAGGTCCGCCATGCGGGCGGCGATGCTCAGGGCGGCCACCCGCCGGGGTTCCAACATCAGGATGCGCCCCGGTTCCGGGGTGTCCGCCAGCAGCGCCAGGGGAACCAGGCTGGACTTGCCGCTGCCCGGGTCGGCGCGGATCACCACCGCCCCCCGCCCGCCGAGGGCGGCCCGAATCCGGGGCAGGCAGGGAACCAGGGGCAGGCCGGTTTCCCGCAGTACTTCGGGGATGGTCATTAAAAGGCGAACCGTTCCTTGACCGTCAGGCCGCCGGTCTGCTCGATGCGCAGTTCCAGCCGGTCCCCGGGGGCTACGCGTTTATGCACCGCGCTGCCGTAGAGGGAACGGACGATGCCCGCTTCCCGGGCGCTGCCGTCGGTGCGCACCAGTTCCATCAACTCCGTCAGGCGCTCCCGGTAGATCTGCGGGGTAAGACCGTAAATGTCCTCGTCCGCACGCTGAAAGACGTAGGGAACCCCCTGGTCATCCAGGGCGCCCAGGGAAATCCCTTCCATCTGGGGCACTTCGTCGCTGAATACCCGATACGGGATGGCGATGTTCACCCGCCGGCCGGAAGCGATCTGGGAATACTCGAAGTTGAGGACGATGGCGTCAAAATAGATGTCCCGTCCGGGTATGAGGATTTCTTTGCGCTCCACCGCTTCCCCGGCCTGGGACGGGGCGTAGAAGTCCAGGGCCAGCCGGGTCTGCCCGTTCTGGACCGAAAGCACCCGGACGTCGGCTACCTTGACGCTGCGCTCCAGGTTGCGCAGCAGGGTGGACAGTTCCTGGATGCGCCGGGCGGCGGCGGCGGCTTCTTCCAGACCGGCGATGGTCTGCCCCACGGCGGTGATCGTCAACGCCAGGGCGACGGTCACCAGCAGCGTCGGCAGGGAGAGCAGCAACCGGGCGCCCAGACTGCCCAGGCTGTCCAGAATCGCGCCGATGCCGTCGGTCGGCCGAAAGCGCACCCCGGCGGCGGCGGCCAGCAGCGAAGCCTGGCGGAGGGACCGGAGAACGCGGAAAATCAGGATGACCGCGACCGTCCCGGCCAGGGACAGCAGCCCCGGGGTGCTGGTGAACAAAAAGACGAGCACCTCCGAGAGCTTCTTGACCAGATCGAGCAAAAGTTCACGATTTCCTTCCATGAGTATCCTGCCTTATTCTCTGATGATCTCTACGCCGCCGTCGGCGTGGGCCACCAGCGCGTACACCGCGCCGATTTCAAACCGGTTGAAGCGCTTCAGATCGTGCACGGCGTTGCCGAAATAGCCGCGGATGGACGTACCCGGTTCGTGGCCGTCCGCACCATCTGCGGACCGCCCCTCGGCGGCTTTGACCCGGGTGAACAGATCCCTGAGCGCCGCCCGGGTATGGTCGTCCAAGCCCGGGGAATCCAGAATGGCCGGTACCCCCGCCTTGTCGTAGTAGGGAAACAACTCCGTCCCCTTGGCGGGCGCGACGGCGTCGGTAAAGACCCGCACGGGAAAAACCAGCGCCCGCTTTCCCAGCGGGACGATGAGGGAATCGATCGCCAGCTCGGATCCCTTCCAGGAACGCTCGAACGAGGCGATTTCCCTGCCGTCGGCGTCATAAAACCGGAACCGGGCGGAAACGTCCGCGTCGCTGCGGGAAAGCACCATGAAGCGCACCGGAATGGTCTGGGCCGTCACCGCGTCGATCCGTTCTTCCAGGGTTTGAATGACCGCGCGTTGGCGGTACAGCAAAAGGCCGGCACCGGCTGCGGCGAGCAGCACGAGGATCAGGCAGATGGCCAGTATGCGACGAAGCAGCTTCATGGCCCTTCCGTGGTAAAAAGATCGCCCTGGACGGGGGACGGCGGCTGGTCCGGTCCGTGGACCAGGGTTTTTACCGAAGCGGGATCGGCGAGCAGGCCGAGCAAGGCGGCTTCGTCGATCAGCGTCACGTTCAGGGAGCGGGCCTTTTTGTTCTTGGCCGACCCGGACAGGGGATCGTTGGTTATCAAAAACGACAAGTCCCGCACTACCGCCGCCTTTACCTGGGCACCCAGATTTTTAAGCCGCTCTTCCGCGGCGCTCCGCTTCATGGTAGCGAGTTCTCCGGTTATGCAGAACGAATAGCCCCGCAAGGGCAGGGATTCGGCGCTCCGGGGCAGCGCGATGGCCACCACCCCCGCAGCCAGCACGGCGTCCATATCATCCCTGATTTCCGCAAGGCCTTCAACGATGGCCTGGGCGGTGATGCTGCCCAGCCCGTGCACCCCGGCCAGTTTGTCGACGCCGGCGGCGCGGAGTTTTTCCAGGGTGTCGAAGCCCGCGTCGGTCACCTTGGCCAGGATGGTCTCGCCCACACCCTCAAAATCGAAGCCCGCCACGAAGACGGCCAGCTCCAGCAGGCGCGGCGCGCGCAGGTGCCGGATCACCTTGGCCGCCGACAGGGCGCCCATGCGGTCCAGGTCGGACAATTCCTGCGCCTGAAGCGTGTACAGGTCGGCGACCCGCTTCAGGCGTCCCGACTCGTAGAGCCTCAGTAAAAGCTTATCCCCGAATTCGCGGATATCCAGGACGGAAATCCATTTTTCTACGCGGTGGTGGATCCGCTTGGCGCAGACCGGGTTGGGACAGTAGAGCCGGGTACCGGCGTCCACCAGGGGGCTGCCGCAGGTTCCGCAGGTTTCGGGCAGGACTATGTCCTGCCGCTCTTTCTGCTCCGCTGCCGTAGCTTCGTCGGCGGACAAGCCCTCTATCTTGGGAATGATCTCGCCCCGCTTGACCACCACCACCCGGGAACCCAGCCGCAGGCCCAGGGCGCGGATCATGTCCGGGTTGTTCAGGTTGGCCCGCTGCACGGTGGTTCCCGCCAGACGGACCGGGTCAATGATGCCGATGGGCGTGTACGTCGCCCCGGATTCGCTCCAGATCACCTGACGCAGCGTGCTGATCGCCGCTTCCAGTTCGAACTTGAAGGCGATCTGCCGTTCCGGACGGTCCCGGCGCAGGTCGGCCATGTCGGTCCGCCGGTCCTTGACCACCAGTCCGTCGATGTCGTAGGGCAATGAAAACCGTGCCGCCGTGACCAGGGTCCGATGGCGGACCACCTCTTCCGGCGTCGCCAGGACCGTGGTCGGCGTCACGGCAAAGCCCTGCCGGGACAACCAGTCGATTTTTTCAACCTCATCGCCAAAATAAGCGTCCTCGCCCGTCGCCGCGGCGTCGTAACAGATCAGTTCCAGGTCTTGGCACCCTTCCCCGTCCTTGCGGCGCATAAGGCCGTTGGCGGTGTTGCGGCAGTTGGCTTTTTCCGGGTATTTAGCCTGCCAGACGCGGCGGGGCATGACCACTTCGCCCCGGACGCCTCCGGTAAAGGCTTCCTTCAGCCGGGCCGGCACCCCCTTCATGCGCCGGGCATTGGGAGTGATCTCGTCGCCGATCAGCCCGTCGCCCCGGGTAAGCGCCCGGACCAGCAGTCCGTCTTCGTACTGCAGTTCCAGGCTGGCGCCGTCCAATTTGTGCTGGACGACGTAGGCTTCCGGCGCGATTTTGGCCGCCCAAGCCAGAAAGTCCTCCGGATTGGCGGCCTTCTCCTGGCTGTTCATGGGCATTATATGCCGGGCTTTGGGAAAACCGTCCGTCGAATCCGCGCCGATGCGCCTGAACAGGGGATTTTCCGGAGCCAGCCGCCTGAGTTCATCCCAAAGGGCGTCGAATTCGGCGTCCGAAACCAGCGCGGCGCCGTTGTAGTAGGCCCTCTGGTACTGGTCGATCAGCCGCTCCAGGGCACCGATCCGGGCATCAGGACCGTTCATCGTTCTTCCCGGCGGAAAAAGTAGAGCTCCCGCACCTCGTGGGCCTTTTCCAGGCCTTTGCGCTCGAACTTGGTTTCCGGCCGCCAGGCTTGGCGGGGCGCAAAACCGGTACCGCTATTGACCAGGTCCGGCGTGGCCGACAATTCCGCCAGCGCCCAGTCGCCGTATTCCGCCCAGTCGGTAACCATGTAGACGTAGCCGCCGGCCCGCAGTTTCCGCGCCAGCAGATCCGTGAACGGCCGGGTGACCAGCCGCCGTTTATGATGCCGCGTCTTGGGCCAGGGATCGGGAAAAAAGATATGGAAGGCGGCCACCGACGCGTCGGGAAGCATCTTTTCCAGCACCTCCACGGCGTCGTGCTCGATGATCCGGATATTCCCGATCCGCCGGCGCTCCATTTCCCACAGCAGCCGCCCGATTCCCGGCCGGTGCACTTCGATGCCCAGATAATTCTGGTCCGGATTGGCCTCCGCGATGGCGGCGGTGGCCAGGCCCATCCCGAATCCGATTTCCACCGTCGCCGGCCGGTCATGGCCGAAGAGTTCCGCCGTATCCAACATGCCTTCCCGGAAGGGCACGCAAAAAACCGGGCTCAGTTGATCATAGGAGCGGCGCTGGGCGTCGCTCATGCGGCCGACGCGCAACACATAGCTTCTGATCCGCCACCCGGGTGTCATCGGCATCATCGATCCTTTACGGGTACGGCGTCGGTCATGGCAGCCACGCCCGCAACCGGGTCTTCCGCCCAGAGCGCCACGCTCCGGGCGGCGGGAGGCAGCTTCAGGTCCGCCAGGCTCCCGGTCCGGGTGGTAAGCGGCAGTTTTTTGATCAGGCCGCCCTTTTCATCGTAGACGATCAACTGGTGGTCCGGGTAATCGGATACGACGGCGTAGCGTTTTTTTTCAAGGTCCAGGCTCGGAAAGGCGCGGCGCTGACCGGAGGCGTCGTCAAAAGCCAGCGTCCGTTCCGCCCGGGCGCCGCTTTTGTCCACCAGCACCGCCCGGTAGGCCCCCCGCGGCAGGCTCGCATCGTCGGCCATGGCGATGTCGTGGGAACCGATCCAGGTCTGCCCCGACTTTTCCACCCGGATCCAGTCCGCATCGGTCAGCTTCCAGACCAGCTGCTCCCGGTCGTGCAGCAGATAGACTTCCGCCAGGTCTTCGGTTCCGTCTTCGTCCTCGGCGCTGATGAAAAAGCTGAAACGTTCCCGCACGGCTCCGTCTTCCTGCCGGTAGACGAGGCGCAGCTGCGCGGCGGGGATACGCGGCGCCGCCTGGGAACATCCGGCCAGGACCAACAGCGCCGCCGACAGCCATATATAGGTTTTAACCACACTGAAACTATATAGTCCTTGCCGCCCTGAGGCAAGCGTATATACTATGGAACCATGCGGGAAGATCGGAAAAGCGAGCTGAGGGCCAGCCGGGACGCCTCAGGCTGCGCCGGCATCGCCTGGTGCTTCGGCAAGCACGATCGGCCGTGGACGGGCCGCCCCCTTTACGGTACAGTGCGCTTCATGAACTCCGGCGGTCTGAAGCGCAAGTTCGACGCCGACCTGTACGTCTATCGAATGCGCCGCATGAAGGAGGATCGATGTTCGACTATCTCAAGTACACCCAGGTAGCGGGTAAAAACGACCGCCACGACGTGGAGGTCTACGCGCTTTCCACCTGCGGCTTCTGCAAAAGGGCGCTGTATTTTCTGAATGAAAACCACATTGCCTACCGCTACGTGTACGTCGACCTGGTATCCATCGACGTCAAGAACCAGGCCAAGGAAGCGCTGAAGGCGCAGTTCGCGGAACACGTCAGTTTTCCCTACGCCGTCATCGACGGCAAAACCACCCTGGTCGGATTTTTGGAGCTCGATTGGCGCAAAACGCTGCTGGATGCGTAATTCCGCGGCGCAAGGAGGATTGGATGGCCGAAAAATCGCTTGAACAGACAAAACATTTTACCGCAATGGTGGCGGCCAAGCAGGGCTGGGTGCTTTCCGCGGACGCCGAGCTCTACCTGGACCTGGTCGCGGGCTTGACCACCAATTACAACCGCTACGGGTATTACCTGTGCCCCTGCCGGGACAGCGAAGGCAGCCGGGACCTGGACCGGGACGTCCTCTGCCCCTGCGAATACGCCAGGGCGGATATCGCCGAGTATGGCCATTGCTATTGTTCCCTGTACTGGTCAAAGGAATTCGCCGCCAAAGGCACGCCCGCCGTGGCCATTCCCGAACGTCGGCAAGACTAGCAGGCTGTTGAAAATCGCGTATGCGATTGTTCAACAGCCTACCTTGATGGTGCATTTGTGCAGCGTTTCACTGGAAACGCGAACAAATGCGAAGGGTGTTGGAAAAGCAACCGGCTTTTTCAACACCCTGCTAGAGGTTGAAGCTCAGCGAGATGACGGTGGTGTCGGATTCCTTGATCTGGCTGACCAGGGATTCGAACTTCACGCCCACCTTCTCGCAGGCTTCATTCAGGTAGGAAAGGTAGTACAATCCCAATTCGGAGTCCGCGCCGCCGGCGGGCAGTTCTTTGTAAAAATCGAACAGGCTCTTTTTCTTGAGGTCCGCCGCTTTTTTTGCCTCGATGCTGTCTTTGACCGTCCGGTACTCGGCTTCCCGGTTGTAGAGGGTAACCTGCAGCTTGCCCTGGGTACCGATCGACGAACTGGTGCCGCCGATCTTCCAGGATACGTACACCAGTTCATCCTTGCGCCGCAATTCCTCGATCACTCTCTGCCGGATGTTGGGATCAAAAAGGACGGCGTTGGAATCCATGGTGCCCCGGTACAGCTGGGCCGCTTCCCGCCGCAGGCTGGCGTTTTCCGTGTTGACCGCCAACTCGATGATCATCAGCGCCACGTACTCGGCGATCCGGGACCGTTCCATATATTCCGCCAGGATGGCCCGGACGTCCCTGATCAGGGCTTCGTACCCGTCTATACCCCGAAACTTGACCAGGATGAACCAGTTCAAGGGCCGCATGGTGTTGAGGAATTTTTCGCTCAGGAACAGCTGGATGTTTTTTTCGTCCGGCAGCAGGTCGGTGTTGCGGGTGATCTGAACGCGCAGGGGCGACAGGAGCTCTTCCCTGATTTCCGCCACTGCGGCTTGTTGTTCCTTGAGATAATTCTGCAGGAACGTATCGTTGAAGCGGGTTTTTTCATCGATGATCGACTGGGTGTTGGCCCGATTCCAGCGCTTGATCATGTCGGAAGTCAGAATTTTGGATAAAAGATAGGCGTTGAATTGCCGATAGAGCACGCCGTAGACGACGAGCTTGGAAAGATCCATGACTTCCTGGCGCCGGGAAACCAGCTCAATCCGGGAAATTTCGATTTTGGAGATATAATCGATCAACAGCATCCGCTGGATCGAGGACGGCACGAACTTGTCCAGCACCAGGCCGTATTCATCCACGTTGTCCGCCAGCTTGAAGCGGGCCAGGCTTTTGTTCTGCTTGATGAAGACCGTCGTACCTATTTCGGTCAGGACGACCTTGAGAGGCAGATCGAGAACGGTTTTTCTTTCCTGGTTGGACATTCCGTCCTCGCTCCTTGATGATCTGGGGCCATTATAACCGGCCGGGGGGCTTCTGTCAGCACTGTTCTTGACGCGTTCTCCGGCTTCATCTATGGTTGCGGAGTGAACCTACCCTTCCGCACGGCGGGAATCCTGTTGGCGCTGATCGGTCCCACGCTTCTTGCGCAGGTCCCGGCGGCGTCCAAACGGGCCCTTCTGCTGCAAACCCTGCAAAACCGGGGCATCGCCCACCAGGAGCGCCCCCTTTTTTCCGCCTACGGGTCTTTTGGCGCTTCCATCCACGTTCTTCTACCCGGTTCCGCGCCGGGGCGGTCGCGGGACGAAACCTTCATCCTGGCCATTCCCCTGTTGGCATCGGAGGGAAACGCCCCGATCCTGAGCTGCGGTTCGCAAACGGCCCTCGAATTTATCCGCCATTTCAGCGAGCACCCGGCTCCCCTGGATGTTTTGGTGGCTTTCCTGGAATATGAAGCACCGCTGCTGCCTTTTACCGACCCGGCTATAAGCTATGCGGGACTCCGGGACGCCGTCGGTCGCTACGATGATCCGGAAAACGTGACCATCCTGTACCTGGATCTGCCGATAGCCGCCCGGGAACTGACCATCCACCACGGTGCCGGTGCTTCCGTCGCCCCGTTGCGCCTGCTCCGACCGCTGCCGGACCTGCTGAAACGCCGGGGAATCCCTTTCAGTCTGGCGGTGCACTACAACGAACTGTATCGGCTCGGTCTGGTCCGCGGGCCGGAAGCCCTGGGAATCATCCAGGCCCTGGGCAGCGAAGGTTTGTATCTGGGCGCCCATCCGGAACCCGGCGCGGGCGGATCGGTCAGCTGCGCCGGTCCGGAGCTGGCCGCCGTTCTGGCGGAGTACGCCGAAAGTTTGGCCCGCGGCCCGGCGGAGCGGGACTATCACTATTCGGTGCTGACGCTGGGAACCCGGACCTTCTTCATCCCTGAAACCGGCACGGTGATTCTTTTCCTGGCTTTGACCGCCCTCGTCCTGGCGGGCGTCCTGATTCATTCGCTGGTCCACCGCAAGATGCTCCTGGTCCAATGGAAGATTTTCCTGCGCCGGTCCTGGGTCATACCCCTCTACCTGGCGCTGTTGTACGCCAGCCTCTGGTCCGCGGGCGTCCTGTATGACCTGCTGCTGCGCGGTTTCGGCGTCCATGCGGCCGCCGCGACCTACGGCGGGGCAATCCTGAAGGTATTCATGGCCCTGGCGGCATACGCCCTGCTGTACCCCTTGGCCGCGGGGCTTAAAATCCCGCGGCGGGCGCACTTTTACGGGCACGCGGCGCTGGTCTTTGCGGCCGCGGGTTTGCTGGTGGCCGCGAGCCTGGACGCGACCTTTATTCCCGTCTTTCTGTGGGCTTTTGTCTTTTCCTGGCTGGCGGCGGTGCTGCCTTCCCCCGGGGCCGTGTTCGTCTGCGCCCTCCTGGCGCCGTTGCAGATTCTCGCCGCCCTGGGCAACGCGGTCGGCAGCGGCGACGACAGCGTTGCCCTGCTGATCATGAGCGGCGCGCCGCTGAGTACGCTGTACCTGGCCTTTTTGCTCCTGCCCTTCATGATGCTGTTCAAGCGAGTTCTGTTGCTGGTTTCAGGACGAAGGCCGCGCGCGTCCCGGATACGCCGCTGGCTTCCCCGCGTGCTTTTTATGATCGCCAGCGTGGCCGCGACGCTTTCCTACGTTTACCAGCGTTCCGGGCAGGGCGCCGATCCATCCCGGGCACTTCCCCTGGAAATCCGGAACACGCTGATTCCCGGCTTGACCGTGCGGGAACGCGCCTTTCTGGATCGCCGCATCCTCGAGGTGACCCTGTCGGTGGATCAAGCGCCGCTCCGGTATGAACTGACTTTGTCCTCCGCCGATACGGACCGGACGCTGGTGGTCTACGACGCGCCCGTGCCCTATTCCATCAGCCCGGACGGAAGCGGAGCGCGGTTTTTGCTGGGCGAACATCCGCTCAACCCGCTGGTGGCCGAACTGGTGGTCCCCCTGGACTTCCGGGGCACCCTGGAGGCGGCGACGGTCTACGCGCCGGGGACCAGGGCGCCGTATACGCGGGCGGTGCGCTATGTACGGAGCGTCGCCCTGCCGTAGCTCAATCCAGGGCGGTCCGGATGGCCGCGGCGGCCCCGCTCAGGTCCTGCTCCACCGCCGCCCGGGCGGCGGACAGCGCCGACTGGATCGCCGCCTCGCCGGTGCCGCCCTGCCCGCGCGCGGCCAGGGCGGGCCGGGTCAGCGCGGCGGAACCGTCGCTGCGCAGGATGCGCACCTGGGCTCGGGCGTTGGACGTGAAAATATTGTAGGTTTTACCCTGCACGACCATCTGCCGGGGTTCATCGAACTCGACCACCGCCAGCACCAGGTAGGAAGCCGACTGGCCCGAACCGAGGGCCAACGCCCGGGAAATGGCCTGGGCATCGCCCTGCAGGGCGGCGTTGAACAGGGGCGGGTCCAGCACCGCTTCGGTGGGCAGCAGGTCCAGACCGGTAGCCGCCAGACCGCGCAGGACCGCGTCCGCCAAGCCCATCCGGGTACCGTCGGCAGCGGAGTTCCCCGTCGTGCTCCGTTCCAGCGCAAAAACCCGGGCGGTTCTTCCCGGCAGGATGTACGAAAAATCCCGGAACACTTCGGGAAAGGCCCGGCTTTTGCCCCGGTTGGCGACCACCAGCATGGCCCGGATGACCACCGGGCGGTCGGTGCGGGCCACCTTGCGCACCACCGCCGAGGCCAGGCCATACCCGTCGGTGATGCCCTGATTGGCCACTTCGCCGATGCCGTCGACAAAGGCAAAGCGGATCGGCGCGTCCGCCACCACCGACTTGCCGTAGTCGTAGTTGGCCACCAAGCGCACCGTGGGCATCAAGCCCGTGCCCTTGGCCAGATCCCGCACGCTGCCGGCCTTCTGCGTGCCGCCGGAAAGCCAGTCGTCCCCGGGTTCAAGGGTCAGCCGGGCGCCGATGGCGGTCATGTCCCCGTCGGCCCGGCGGACCAGCTCGGCCCGCTCGGCCTGTCGCTGCGCCTCGGCTTCCGCCGGGGCTTCCTCGTCCAGAGCCAGCACGGCCACCAGGTGCCGCAGCGCCTCTACCGGGTGGTTGGTGTCGAAGGCGGCTTGGGCGGCGGCCATGAGCTCGCGCATGGTTCTCAGCGCATCCACCGTCCCGGCGGGGCCGGTTTGGTCGCCGGAAGCGGAAACGTCGGCCCCCGGATCCGGCGCGGCGGCGTTCAGGGCGGGCGCGCCGGACTCCGGCGGCGCCGCGTCGACGGGCGCGCTTACGCAGGAAGAAAACAACACTACGAGCAGAGCCGTGCCGGCAATACAGGCCGAAGGTTTCATGGCGGTCACTCCTTCCACGTCAGGTTGAGGACTATCGGATCTTTGGCGTTCAATATATCCGCAATGGGCGCTTGGTAGCGGGCGACGCGCTGCGCCACCGTCGCCGTGCCCACCGTCGCCGGGATGGCCTTGCCCGTCGCATCGGTCATGCCGAACCCCGGATTTCCCGGGACCTGGATGCGCAGATCCAGATCATAGCCGGAAAAAACCGAATCGACGAGTTTTTGCAGATCCGGATCCAGGGGGCCGCCGCCTTCGGAAAAGCGCAGCGTCAGCACCCGGTTGCCGTCGACGGAAGCCAGGGTAGCCGCCCGACCGGTGGCGTCCAGAAACGCGCCGAGGGTCTCCAGACTAGTAAAAGCGAAGGAGGCTTTGACGGTGATGTCCTTTTCATCCTGGGTGGAAGCGAAGGAAGTCAGCGTCAGGCCCGGTACGCGGCCGACAGTCCGTTCCAGGTCGGACCGGCCGACGGGCAGGGGAAGCAGGTTCTCGTTGCCGTCCAGCTTGCCCATTCCTTCCACCAGGCGGGAGATGCGGTATTCCAGCACGATCGTTCCCGAACCGTCGGCGCGGATATCGATATCCGACCGGATGCCGACGCAGGAAGCGGCCAGCAGGGCCAGGGAACCAAAAAACAGGACGCGGGATGCAAAACGATTCTGCCGGATCATCAACTACTCCTTGGTTTCCGAACCCGCCGGGCTCCTAGAACTCTTCCGAATGAATCTGTACGTCCTGGATGCGGACGGGAACTTCCTTTTCGATCATCGTGAACGCCTTGTTCAGCACCGTCTCGCCGAAAGCCCGGGAATTGGAGACCAGGGCGGCGCCGATCTGGGCAAAGGAAAGGGAATCGTTCAAATCCACCTCCGCGGCGCTGAGGTGAAACCGGCGCTGCAGTTTTTCTTTGACCGAGCGGACGATACGCCGCTTATCCTTGAGGCTGCCCGCCTCGGGAATCTCGAAAATCATCTGGATCAGGGAAACAACCATCGTTACCGCCGTTCTGGTGCCGAATTCTTCGGTCTGACTGGACGCGACCGGCTCCCGACGGGATATACTATACACCATCTATGCGTATTTTGCGAAGACCGCCGCCCGCTTTAGCGGCGGTCCTGCTGTTGGCTTTGGGCCTGATTCCGGGAATTCCCGCCCAGACCACGGACACTTCCCCGGCGATTCCCGCTTTGCAGGCTGTCGAAGCCCAGCCCGAACTGTTCACCACCGAATTGTCGGATACGGAAGTTTCGCTTTCCGTGATCGGTTCCTGGAAGGGCACGCTCACCGGCAGCTGGGGCATCGCCCTGACCCCCCTGGGGGCGATGGTGGCGGCGGAAGAAACCCCGATCCTCTTTGTCCAGGAAACCGACCTTACCCTGTCGCTCTGGGTGCGGGAACGCTGGTTTCTGGAAACCAGCTTCCTGGACGATTACGCCCTCAATACCTACCGCGCCGGCTACCAGGGGGACGTAGACGATACCGTCCAGTACCTGGGGGTCGGCAATACGGGGCTCGATTTTCCGGTTTTCCCCTACCTGGACCTGGGCGGGGACGCGCCCAACTCCTTCGGCGTCTACGGCCGCTTCGGCACCGGACCGCTTGCCCTGCACGCCCTGTTCCGCTACGACGCGGCGGTGCGGGAAGAAAAGACCTTTCAGGGCGACCGGGAGCGGACCCAGTCGGACCTGGCGGCCGACGCTTTTCTGCGCGGCCGGTCCTTCGTGCTGCCCGACGCCGCCCTGGACACGGCACCGGTGGTCTACCTGGAAGACGAGGACGGCGACCTGACGGGCAGCGACGGACGGCGCTGGCGCCGCGCCGCAGCCGTCGAGTACGCCGCCGGCGCCGCCTACGGCCTGGTCGAACTGGCTTCCGCGCCGACCGGCCGGGTGGCGGCGGCGTACGCCAAGG
>DYPP01000002.1:35259-87134 GCA_020719845.1 Treponema denticola
TCACCATCGACGGCACCCCCGCGCTGGTCATCTACGAAAAAGGGGCTTTTTCGCCCTTCGAGCGGCTGGGCCGCTACGCGGCGGCTTCCGGCGGCGACGCCTCCCTGGTGCGCGCTTCCACCGGAGACGTGGTGCGGGGCTACGAAGTATTGCCCCTGGCGGAGGCGTCCGCCGCCCAGGACCCGGTCCTGGCGGACGCGGACCAGACCACCCTGGGGCACTACGAAGTCCTGCCGGAAAGCGGCGCGGCGGACCGCCGTTCCGCCCTGAGCCGCTGGCCGCTGCTCGCCCTGGCCCCGGAAGCCTACCTGCCCGGCGCCCGGAGCGCCAACGCGGACCTGGCGCTGCGGTTTACCCGCTACGGGGCGGCCGGAGCCTACAGCATCGGCACCGACGCCATCGCCGGGTCGGTGCAGGTGTTCCGGAACGGCATCCTGGACCCCCTGGCGCGCTACGATGCGGAAAGCGGCACCGTCCTGCTGTCCACCCCGGCCTCGGCCACGGAAACGATCCGCATCAGCTACCTCAAGCGCGCCGACGAGCGCCGCTTCGGCAGCGTCGCCGCCGGACTGGGCGCGGAGTACGATCCCGACGGGCCCTTCAGCGCCGCCGCGGCGCTGGGCGTCCGCTGGAACGTGGCGGCGGAAGCCTATTCGGAGGAAGGATCTCCCAACCCCGGCAGCGTCGGCTTGGGCGGCCGGCTGGCCTGGGACCGGGAAAACCTGCGCGCCGGCCTTACCCTGGGCCTCGGCTATGAACAGACGGACACCACCGGCCTGTACCGCGCCGCGGGCATGGAAGGCGCCGAACTGGCCCTGGACTTTCCGGAGACGGGCTTTTTCATCTCCGAAACCCCGACCAGCTTCAATAGCGAATTTTCTACCAACCTGTCTGCGGCGAACCGGGCGCCCCTGGTCTACCGCAACCATACCGTCACCGACCTGCTGGGCATCACCGGCCTCAAGCCGGTGGAATACGACGCCTCCGTCGTCTCCGGCGAACAGGGGCCCTACCGGGTAGCGGACGAGGCCATCGACAGCCCGGTGCTGGTGGCCGAATTTGCCCTGGACGCCGCAGATGCCTGGACCGGGTTCCAGGTGCCCCTGGACGCCGCGGCCGGCGCCCTGGCGACGGCCAAGGAAATAAAGGTGCCCTTCCGGTTCTACGATTTCACCGCCGACGCGGAATTTAAGGTCTATGTCCAGTTCGGCGCCCTGGCGGAAGAAGGCAGCGGCGGTACCGAGAACGCCGCTCTGGTGGTTTCCAGGAAAATTTTTGATTCCTCAACCGACGGTACGCCGCCTGCCGCCTGGTCCCTGGCGACGGTCAGCCTGAACGACGACGACCGCCGGCGGTTGGGGGACGCGGACTACCTGCGGCTCATCGTCCACCAAACCGGAACCCCGGGCAGCGTGTCCGGCCGGGTTCTGCTGGCGCCGCCGGTCGCGGTGGGCGCCCGCTTCCGGCCGATCGTCGTCGACGGCGACGCCATCGCCGCGGCGCCGGACGGAGCGTCCGCCGGCGTCGCCACCCTGGAGACCCTGGATTCAAGCCTGCGGTCCGCCTTCCCCGACCTGATCGACCGCCTGCACCCGGGCAGCGCGTCCCAGCGGGTGCTGCAAGTAGCTTGGGCGGGTCAGGTCTCCGGCCAAGCGGCCGGCGCCGACGGCCGCACCGGCGCCCTCCCTTTGGGGGACTACCGGAAGCTTTCCTTTTTCGTCAAAGGTCCCAACCCGGCCCCGCCCGCAGATTCGACGCTGCGCTTCCTCGTGGCCCGGGAACCCGCTTCCCTTGAAGCCGAAAACGCAGCCGACGAAGTCTTCCTGGACGTCCGCGTCCCGGCGGCGGCGTTCAGTCCCGGCCGGTGGTCCCCGGTGACCGTCGACTACGCCGGGACCGACCCGGGGGTCGACGTGGACGGCGACCGGGTCGCTGCGGCCACCCTGGACTATCGGCCTCTGGCCCTGGGGGAGGCGCCGCCCTCCTACGCGGCGGCTTTTCTGGTCCCCGCTTCGGGGTCCCTGCCGGACGGGACCTTTTCACTGGATGAAATCCTCCTGGAAGACCCCGCCCCGTCCTACCGGGCCAACCTGGGCGGGTCCGTGGCCTGGAAAAACAAGGGGCCCCTCGTTTCCTACCGGGGCTTTCCGCTGCTGGCCGACGTCGCGGCGGAAGCGGTGCTGGAATCCGCCCTGCAGGGCGATCCCACGATACCCCAGGCGTCGCCCTACGCCCAGGCCGCCGGCCGTACTTCCTTTTCCGCGGCGCTGATCGGCGCCCGGATCGGCGGCGACCTCAGCCTGAGCGCCGACCGGGACGACACGGCCTGGAGCGCGGGACACCGCGTGGAGCTGCCCCTGGGTCCCTTCTCCCTGAAAGACGAATTTTCCACCGCGCCGGAAAATTTCGACCTGCGCCACCTGGTCCGGACCGCTCTGGCCCTGCCCGTGGACACGACGGCCACGGCGGAAATGGACTACGCCGCCGAAACCCTGCGCCGCGCCTGGGGTCTGTCCCTGGCCTACTCCTCCGCCGACCGGGACGGGGCCCTTCCGTTCAACCTGACGGCCGGCGCGAACGCCGCCTGGACCGAAACCGACGTTGAGCCGGAAACCTGGGCCGCCGATTACGGTACCCACTGGGTAAAAAGCGGGGAACGGCTGGTCCCCGATCTGGGCGCGGAGGCCGCCCGGCGGGACGCGGATTGGTCTTTGAGCGCGGCGGTTCCGACCCGGCCCCTGGGTCTGGACCTGTCGCTCACCGGCGAATCTGCGGTGGCCCGCGCCGCAGGCACGGAAAGCGCGACCACCGGCGCCGTGCTGGCTTTTCCCTTCGAACTGTCGGCCTGGAAAATCCGGCTGCAAGCCGAACGCCGGATCAACCGGGTGCTGCTGGCGCCGGACGCGGATTTCCGCGACGACCTGCGGCGCTACGCCGAGAGCGTGGTCGACTATACGGACCTCTGGTTGACCGTCCCGGGGTACACCCTCGGGGACGCGCGCCTGGGCGCCACCCTGGACCAAGCCCTGCTCGCCTCCGGTTCCGGCGGATCAACCGAAACGCTCCTGTTCAGCGACGGCCTGGCGCTGGACGTTCAACTGCCCCGCCAGGATGGTCCGCAAGCCCTGGTCATTCCCGGTGCCCTCAACATCACTGCCGAACGCCGGCTGGAACGCAAGCTGGACACCCTCGCCGACACCCTCGGCGCCGGCGGAAGCCTGGATTTTTCGGCCATCAACCTGTTCGGCGCCTTCGGCAGCCACCCGCTGGCGGCCTGGTACCAGAGCGATGAATTCTCCCACCGCCTGGAGTGGACGGGTACCTTTCCCCGGGACGCGGCGGCGGAGTGGAGTCTCCGGGCCGGCCAGTCCCTGGCTTTCTTCGGGTTTCTCGGTTCCCGGCTGGGCATCACCCATACCTTCGCCTGGACGGCCGGAACCTGGACGGACAGCGCCGCCCTGGACTGGACCGCGCCGGCGGAAAAAAGCCTGCTGGGCGTCATCTACGACGCGGCGACGGCCAAATTCGACGCCAGCCGGACGTCGCCCGCGCTGGCCGAACTGGCCGCCGGCCCCACCGAGCGGCTGCGCAAAGAAACGATCCAGACCAGCGTCGATCTGAGCGGCGAAGGCGTCTACGCGCTCAGCCTGGGACACGAAGCGATCGTCAGGATCCCCGGCCGCCTCTACCTTTCCGCTTTTGCCGTGTTCGGCCTGGACCAGAACGTCGCCCTGCGGACCCTCACCTTTACCGGCTCCGTCGGCACGACGCTCAAGATAACCTACTGAACGCCCGGGGCTCCGCGTCTTGCGCGTTGGGGAATATGGTTATATAGTTCTGGATATGAATAAAGCCAGACTTGCCGTCCTGCCCCTGCTGGTGTTTTCGACGGTGCTGGCGGTGCTTAGCCCCGCCCAGGAAACCAAGCCGGTCATCGCGGTCCTGCCTTTCACCTTTTCCGGCATCGCCCAGGAAGAAGTCCGGCCGATCGAAAACCTGGTGCAATCCTATATTTCCGAGACCGACGCTTTCCGGCTGACCGCCACCGCCGACCGGGACCGGGTGCTTTCCGAATGGGAGTTTTCCGCCTCCGACGTGGCCAAAGAAGCGGCCATCGGCAAATTGCTGAGCGCCGATTTTCTGGTTTCCGGCTCCATCGGCGCGGTGGGCGACAACCGCGTGCTGACCCTGGAAATCGTCAAGGTTACCAGCGGTGAAAAAAGGAGCCAGTCCTCCATCAACGGCAGCATGAGCGATCTGGCCCTCGGGGCCCGGGATCTGGTGCTCAAACTGCTGGATCAGGGTTCTCCGGCGGCGACGGAAAGCGCGACGACGGCGGAAGCCATGGACGAAGAACGGATCGTGGGTACCTGGCGGGGGGACAAGGGCACCGAACTGGTCCGCCTGTACCGCGGCGGCAGCGGCATCGCCATTCTGTCTTCGGGCATCCGGATGGATCTGGCCTACACCATCACCGGCTCCACGCTGCGGGTGGTTCAAACTTCACCCAATACCGAACGGTTCTATCATCCCGTACCTTACAGCATCGCCCGGCAGCTCATTGCCCTGGCCAAGCCGATGGAATGGGAATTCCAGCTGTTCGCCAAAGGAACCGTGCTCCGGGGCCTTAAAAGGTCCACCGCCGTCCGCTACCAGGGAGACACCATTCAGGAACTGTCCCACAGCCGGGAGCGGGAGGCCGAATGGGCCAAGACCAGCCGCTGAGCGGCGGGTCGTTCATTTCCGGTTTTTTTTGCCCGAAGGCCTGAGGCTGATGAACACCGCCAGGCCGACCAGGATGGAGATGATGCGCAGCGTGCTCGTGGGCAGGGCTTTGCCTTGGGAAGGGACCAGCAGGTTTCCGGCGCTGACCCGCTGTTTGCCGGACACGGGCAATCCGACGATCCGGATGAACCGTTCGTCCTCCCGGCCGTAACCCAGTTCCCGGGCGTAGACGGAAAGCGTGTCCGGATCGTAGCGCAGAGCATCCAGTTCGCCGCCCAGTTCTACGTTGATGCGTTGGAGTTCTTCCATATTGGCCGACAAGCGGTCCCGTTCCGCGCGCAGCCGTTCCATGGCCAGCACGCCGGTGGACCCCAAGACAAAAGAGGACAATGAATAGCAGACGATGGCGGTCCACAGGGCGGCGATAAACTTGAGATAGCTCATTACTACGATTTACGGAGCAAGGCCGGCAATCCTTGAGCCTTTTGCCGGAGTCGGCGTTGACAACACGCAAATCGCCGGAGTAGGATTTTCGGGTTGAAACGATTGGATGAGTCCACTCTAAAAACCGGTTGTTTTTAGAGCGGACTTAAGCAATTCCTTACAGGAATTGCTTTTTTATCGGTACAAATCTAAAAACTGATGTTTTTAGATTTATCTCATTGGATGTTTCGGGAAAAAAAGTCTATACTATCAACGAAGCTGCGCCGATATTTGCGATACGAGTGTTATACCGAATGGGAGTGGGCAATGGCAATCGATAAGGATCCATCGATATACCGCGATCGCGGCACGATCGGAACAAGCGATGAGCTTGATGAATACGGGGTCTGGGTAAAGAGCGAGCCGCAGGATGTTCCGCCCGCAAGCGGTGTCGGCGATGAATCCATCGAACCGGCGTTGCCGGATATTGAAGATTTGCCGGATCTTGAACTCGATTCGGATTTTGACATGCCCCTGGACGCGGCGCCCAGCGTCGTTCCCGGTCCCGTTGCGGAAGACTTGCCGGATTTCAGCGACATGGGCCTGGAAGTCGAAGAGCTGGAAGCCGACGGCGCCGCCCTGCCTTCCTTTGAAGAAGTCGAAACCTTTGCGGACGACGCCCTCGAAGAAATCGAGGAATCGGCGGAAGCTTCTTCCGGCGGCGAGTTCACCGAATTGTCGATGGACGATTTTCTGGATGGCGAAACGCTTTCCACCGAACTTGAATCCAAAACGGAAACCCGGGAAGAAGAAGACGTCCTGGACATGGATCTGGCTTTTGATGAGGTTCCCGAAATGCCCGCCGCCGGCGACGATTCCGAAAAGAACCCCGATATGCGGCTCGAAGGCGTTTCCGACTTTGACGATTTCCTCAGCGACCTCGATTCGACCCCCGTCGCCGCCCTGGACCAAGCCGACGACGGAGCATCCGCGCTGTCCCTTTCCGAGGAAGAAGAATTCGGCGTGGCCCTTTCGGCCTCCGGAGGTTCGGTGGAAGCCGAAACCGCGCCTCTTGAGGACGAAGCGGCGTTGCGGCCGGAGATGCGGCAGCCCAAAGGTTCCGCTTCGCCCTCCCCGTCCGGGCAAGTCGATTTGTCCACCCAGCTGTTGATGCGGATCGCCGAAGAGCTTTCGTCCATCAAAACCGAACTGACCAGCCTGAAACAGGAACTCGCGATCCTGAAGTCGGATGCCCGGGAAAAACCCCAGGCCGAGCCCTCCGCCGAAGACGGCGCCAAGGGATTTTTTGACGAGGAAGACGACGAAAAAATCGCCCTGACCGGGGATGAACTGGACAACATCCTGAACAGCGCCGACTTTACCGAAGAAGCCGGCTCGGACGCTACGGAAGAGGATAACCTGACGCTGGATTCGGAGGAATTCATTCCCCTGGAAGATAGCGAAGAACCGCTTGAATCCGAACCCCTGGGGGACGAATCGGAAGAGGTGGAATTTCTTTCCGACATCGGCAACATACTGGAATCCGAAGAGCTGCGGGAATTGCAGGAAAATGGGGTTACTCCCATGACCGAAGCGCCCGAGGATACCAGCTATCTGGAAGCCGAAACCATGGACCTGGACCATCTGGATCTGACGGATGCGGTCATCGATGAACCCGACCTGGGCAACATCATCCTGGAAGAAGCGCCGGTGGAAGAGCCGGCCATCGATTCCATCCATATCGACCTGGATATGGAAGAAGCCCTCCACGTCGAAGACTCGGGACTTGGGCTTTCCGTCGAAGACAGCGGCGGGGCGGAGCTGGAAACCGGAGAAATCGAGCTGACCGTCGACCAGAGCGCTCCCTTCGACCTGGAAGAAGAATTGCCGGCCGACGATATTTCCGCAGAAGCCGTGTTTGGGGAAACGGAGGAAGAAGAAGTTCCGTTGCCGCCCATTGAAGCCGAAGGCGTTCCCGCCTTCAACGAAGAAGAACCGCTCATCCTGGAAGAAAGTTTTGCCGAGGTGATGCCCGAAGGTTTCGTGGTGGAGCCCGAGGGATCGGAAGAACCTTTTGCCTACGCCGGGAGCCTTCCGGAAGCCGAAGAAGTCGTCGAGACGCTGGACGAAGGAGGCCTGCTGGAAGTACCGGAGTCCGCAGAGCCTTCCGAAGACGCGTCCCCCGTCGCGCCCCTGCCGGGCAATCTGAAACAAGAAGTAAAAGCCGTTCTTTCCTACATGGATCAGCTGCTGGAATCGCTTCCGGAAGACAAGATCGAGGAATTTGCCCGTTCAGAATACTTTGAAACCTACAAGAAGCTCTTCGAGGAATTGGGTCTCGTGTAATGGGTCTGCTGGATAGAGCCGCGGCAAGAAGCGGCAGCGCCCCTACGGCGGGCCTACTGCACCGAGCGGCGGCGGTCCAGCCCCGGGAGGAACCTGCGGTCGACGCCATGGCGGTGGCGTTGATCGACCGTATTCAGCGCTTGCCCCCGGGGGACACCACCGCCTACACCGCGCTTTCGCTGATCAAGACCTACGCCAATTTTGCCGCCGGTCTGTGCGTCCACCTGCGTGGCCCGGGCCACCAGGGGTACGCGACGATCGGTCTGGGGTCGAGCGACGACCCCTTGTCCATCAAAACGCTATCCCTCTCTGCGGCGGAGCCTTCCCTTATCGGTACCGTCCAGGACCTTTCGCTGCCCGGGCTGGACGCCGGTCTGCGCGTTTGGGCGTACGCTCTGGATGAGCTTGAGCCGACGGACAACGCGGTGCTTCTGGTAGAGGACGGGGACTACCCTTTGCCCCTGGCCGATCTGACCGCCATTTTCAGGGCTTGCAGAAAGGCCTTTGCCCCCCCGGTCAGAACAGCCCCGGCGACGGCCGGGAACGCGGACCTGGCCACTTTTTTAAGGGAGCGGTACGCCCATAACGGAGAACAAACCCAATCCCTGGCCATCCTGGATCAAGACCCGCTTGTGGCTGCGGCCGGCGCATTCCCGGAACGGGCGGCGTCGGCTATCGGGGCCTTGGGTAGCGTGTTCCCCCTTTCATCCCGCCGGGCGCTCGTTTTCTTCATTCAGCCCCGGGACACGGAACTGCTTGTACGCCAACTGACCAAAAGCCTGGGTGCCCAAGTTGTCCTCTCTTTTGAAGCCCCGAACGCGGATTCGGCCCTGGATGCCATCGGTTCCCTAACCGGACATGATTGAGCGGCTCTCCGTAACCCGCAGCGGATGGCCGACGGTATGCGTAGATTCGCGGTGCCTCCATTCCCGCTATGATCCGCGTATGGAAGCGGAGAAATACGTTGAATCCCTGACCATTGCCGGTGCACCCCGTTGTTTTGTTCTGGTTGAACCAGGTCTGGAATACCTGGTACCCGGCTTGGGTCGACGTTTTCCTGAAGCCCGGATTCTCGCCGTGCATTGTTCCCCGTTCCTGAGAACGCCCTTGGCCGATCAGGAGCTGGCCGCGTTGCCTCCGGAGCGGCGCTGGTTTCCGGACGCGACGGAAAGCCTGGCGGCGTTTCTGGAACGCACGATTCCCGAAACGGAGCTGCCCGGGGTGCAGGTCATAGAATGGCGCGCCTCTTTGGAAGTTTACGGACCGCTTCTTTTGCCCATCTGGTCGCAGATCGCGGACTTTCTCAAACGGGGCCACGCCAACCTCCGGACCGTCCAGGCCTTCGGCCCACGGTGGCTCAAGAATGCGATCCGCAATGTCGGGTTGTTGCGCCGGGCTCTGGCTTTTGAAGCCGGGGACCAACCGGTGGTGATTGCCGGCGCCGGGCCTTCCCTGGCCACCGTTTTGCCCCTGTTGAAAAAAGCCAAAGGGGAAAATGCCTGCACCCTCGTCGCCGTTTCCTCCGCCGTTCCGGCCTTGCTGGCTTCCCGCCTGGTTCCGGACCTGGTTATCGCGACGGATGGCGGCTTTTGGGCCCGCTCCCACCTGACGGATTACCTCCGCCGGGCTTCCGGAAAAAAC
The DNA here is from genome assembly GCA_020719845.1 of Treponema denticola. Lineage (GTDB taxonomy): Bacteria > Spirochaetota > Spirochaetia > Treponematales > Breznakiellaceae > DYPP01. Next base: position 44,395 of record DYPP01000002.1, read on the forward strand.
GCGGTGCCCTTCGCCGCAGCGCTTACCGCTTCCCTGCCCTCCCAGTTAGCTACCCAGGACGCGCTGATCCTGGCCGACGCCAGTCTATGGCAAACCGCCCTGCTGCGGGCCCTGGACCTTCCCTATTTTTCGGCGCCCCAGCGGGGGACGGTCACCGCTACGGCGCTGGACGTCGCCCTGGGCCTGACCACCGGAACGGTCTATCTGGCCGGTTTTGATCTGGCCCACCGGGATCTGCTGACCCACGTCACCCCCTACGCCCTGGACCGGCTGATCGACGAACGGGCCAACCGCTTTCAGCCCGCGTACGCCCAGAGCTTTTCCCGGGCCTCCCAGCTAGAAGCCGGCGGCGCCCTGGGGGTATACGCGGCCTGGTTCAAAGATCAGCTGCCCCGCCACGCCGGAAGGCTCAAGGCGCTTCCGGGCATACATCCCGGACTTTCGTTTCTGCCCCGGGCGGACCGGATCGCCGCCGCCGCGAACCGTCGGGCGCCCCGGTTTTTTGCCGCCGCGCCCGACGGGGATCCGGGCAACGCCGGACTGGCCCGGTCTGGGGTAGCGCCGGCTTTTTTCAGGCTTCTCGATGACCCGTTGGCGGGTGCCGCCATAGCGGAAGAACTGGGCGCATTGCTGGGTCTGGCTCCGACGGAACGGACGGGAATGACGCTTCGGCGAAGATTGGCTGATCTGTGCGGCACCGCCGCGGGAGTGGTATAGCTTGGAAAACCATTTCTTTTTTGAACGCAATCTGCTGGCCTTGGCCCGCTCCGATGCCCCGCTCTGCGCCCGCCTGTCCGCCGCGCTGACCACCCGGGGTACGTATAAATTCCTTGTTTCCCGTTCGGGAGCGCCCGTTCCGGCTTTTGTGGACCGGGCGGGCAGCGCCCATCCCCTGCACTCGCTGGTCGATCCCCACCGGGAAGCCCAACGGCTGCTGGCCACCATCCAGGACGGCGGATTTCTGCTGTTTTTGGGCTTGGGCGGCGGCTACGCCCTAGAAGCCGCCCTGTCGCGCCCGGATGTCCAGGGCGTCACGGTCATAGAATACGGCATCGACGGGGTGGCGGAATTGTTGGCCTCGATGGAGTACCTGCGGGCGCTGAGCGATCCCCGTTTTGTACTGTTGGTGGATCCGGGTGCGCAAACCCTGCGGGACCACATCCTGTCCGCGTACCGGCCCGCCCTGTCGGGAGGCATCAGCGTCATACCCCTGCGGACCCGGGTGGATCAGGATCCGGAGGCTTTTGAAGCGGCGACCCGTACCGTCCGCGCGGCCATCAATACGGTGTCCGAAGACTACTCGGTGCAAGCCTATTTCGGCAAGCGCTGGTTCGCCAATACGCTGCGCAACCTGGATCCCGCGTCTGCGGCGCCTTTTGCCATACCGCCGGAGAGACGGATCATCGTCACCGCCGCGGGGCCTTCCCTGGACCTGCACCTGCAAACCCTGCGTACGGATACTGCCAAACGTTACCTGATCGCCACCGACACATCCTTGCCGGCGCTGCTGGCCGCAGGGGTCCGCATCGACGCGGTAGTTTCCATCGATTGCCAGCACATCAGTTACTATCATTTTATGGACGGCCTGCCCGGGGAGATTCCCCTCTTTCTGGATTTGGCCAGTCCGCCGGTGCTCGCCTCCCGCTCCCGGATGCCGCGCTTCTTTTCCGGGGGACATCCGCTGACCCAGTACATCTCCCGGCACTGGCGGCCCCTGCCCTTGATCGACACTTCCGGCGGCAACGTGACCTACGCCGCAGTTTCCCTGGCCGACGCGCTGGGGGCAGATCGAATTGAATTATACGGGGCCGATTTTTCTTATCCCGAAGGCGACGCCTACGCCAAGGGAACCTATATCCACCCCTATTACCAACGGGCGCAAACCAGGCTCGCGCCGTTGGAGGCGCTTTTTGTCGCCTTTCTTTTCAGGAACGAAACCCTGGAGCGCCGCGAGTCGGACGGAACCTGGCGCTACGAGACCAAACCCTTGGCGGGTTACCGGGAACGGCTGGAAAACCTATCCCCTACCCTGCGGGCCGAACTGGTCGTCATGCCCGGAAGAGGCGCTCCGATCAAGCTCAGGCCCGGAAAGCCCGCCCCGCGAACGATCCCGCTGTTCTCATCCGGCCGGAGCGGCATCCGGGTTCCCGAGTTCCTGGCTCTCTATCGCCGACGCATCGCCCGGATACCCCGTCTGCGGGGTTCCGTGGCTTCCTACCTGGCGGAGTTGAACGCCGAAGACCGGGACGTGCTGACCACCCTGCTGCCCAGCGCCGCTGCGGTCCGCCGCCGGGAAGCGACCAAATCCGCGGCGGAAACCCTGGAAGCGGTTCGTTCCTACTGCCTGGACGAAATCGACCGGGTGCTCGGATCCATGGGCTGAAGGATCCGGCGACGCAGCCCGGTGCGACGCCCCTCAGGACGGCCAGATCAACGCTGCGTAGCCGACAAAGGAAGCTGCGGGACGGCTGTCCGCGCTGGTGCCGTACGCCAGCAGCCGACCCGGCTGGTCCGTCGTGACCGAGGCAAAGCCCATGGCCGCCGCGACGGCTCCGGCGGAACAGGCGGACTGATCCGCTTCGGACCGTTCGATCACCCTGGCCGGATCGCCAGAAAGGACGGCGGACAGAAATGCCGCGTCGTTCACCTGGCGTACCCAATCCAGCGCCCTATCCCCCCCGCCGACGGGCATAAAATCATAATTGGGACCATAGTGGGTAAGGTCGGTGGACCCGACCAACACAGATATCCGGCCCAGACGGCGGCTGATCCCGGCCAGGAGCTTGCCCGTTTCAAAAGAGGCGATCTCCGCGGGCAAGCGCAGCCACAAGAGGCGGGCCCGGGAAAAATAATGATGGACGAAGGGCAAGAGAATTTCCACCGTATTGTCCTGGCAGCGGTCCGGAGCGCAGTCGAGGTCCGCAGTCAGGGCGGAACGGAATTCGTCGTCCATCATCAGCGGCCCCTGGGGCGTATCCACCCCGGTTTCTTCCGCGACCAGCGGCCGGGACCCCTTGGGCAGATGGCCGCCGACCACGATGACGGTTTGGGCGCTTGAATCCAGCGCCGCTATCGCCTGGACCGCGATTTTTCCCGAATACTCCCATCCCGCATGGGGTGCGACGCAGGCCAGCGCGGCGCCCGGCCCGGACGTTCCGGGGAGCCCGCCGATAAAGCTGTCCACCTGGGCCTGCGTCTGGGGATACCACGGCGGAGGAAGCTGACGTTTGCGGATGGTCATCCTATTCTCCTTCCGACGGTCGTCGCGGCCAATCGGCCAAATCTCCGGGAATTATAAGTCAACTCTAAAAACTTCAGTTTTTAGAGTTGTTCCGCTTAAAACGCAATTCCTGTAAGGAATTGCTTAAGTCCGGTCTAAAAACAACCGGTTTTTAGACCGGACTCATTATTCTAGCACGCCGCCGTAAAACCGTATATAATCGAAACATGCGAGCTAAATATTCCACTGTCATCGCCCTTTTTTGCGCGGGTGTTTATCTTGCGTCCGTCGGTCTGGCCGCCCAGCGGGTCATGACCGGAATCCGGGAACGCCGGGACGCCGCGCAGCAGGAATTTAAGGATATGACCGACCGGGCTTCCGCCGCGGCGGTACTCGGTTTTATGGAACAGCCCTTCCGGGAAGCCGTGCGGGATTCGCTCTACGCTTCCGGAACCATGACCGGCGTCATCGTTTCCGGCCCCGACGGCGTGGAATTCGCGGTTGAACGCGAAAAGGGCGCCCTGGAATGGCTGGACGGGAGTCCGCGCTTCAGCGCCGATTCCGGACTGACCAGGGAACTGTTCTTTGCGCCCCTGCGGGTTGACGGCGTCAGGAACGCTACCATCAGCGCCACCGCCGAATACCTGGATCGGGAACGATTCCATCCGATCCTTTGGCGCACCCTGGCTGCGGTGCTGGCCGCTCTGGCGATAGCCTTGATCACCCTGGCCTGGGACGGCGCCCCGGCGGCAAAGCAGAAAACGCCGCCGCCCGCCGCCGCCCGGGACGTAGCCACGGGCCTCTATTCTCCCCACGGAAACGTGAGTTGGCAATCCTATACCCGGGACCGGCTGGATTCGGAGTTGCACCGCTGCGCATCCTTTGAACAAGATCTGTGCTTTCTGCTGGTCGAAACGACCAATGAGCCGGGCTGGGACGGCGCCTTCAAGGAATTCGCCGAAATCGCGGTATCTTCCTTTACCTTCCGGGACCTGATTTTTGAACGCGGCACCCGGGGAATCGCCGTCATCCTGCCCAACGTCGACCTGGACCACGGCTTCAGCATGACCGGAGAGTTCATCCGCAAGCTCAAACTCAGCCCTTCGATCCCCGGATCGGCGCTGGGTAAAATCAGGGCCGGCCTGACCAGCCGCTCGGGCCGCCTGGTGGACGCGGAGCGCATCATCGTGGAAGCGGAACAGGCGCTCCTCAAAGCCATCCGGGAAGCAAGTTCAGAAATCGTCGCCTTCAAAAGCGATCCGGAACGCTACCGGGCTTTTATCCGGACGTCGCAAAAAAATAATCCCGCCCTCTGAGCAGCCGTTCCAGCGTCCAGGCAGCCAGGGCGTACACGTAGCGTGAGTTGGACAGCGTCGCGATCCCGTTGCCCGGACCGGCGGGTCCGTCCATTTCCGTCGGGCCGGAGATCGCGATGCTCACGGTTTTGGTATCCCCCAGTTCGACGGTGATCAGACTGCCCCGGGCGTCCACCGTGGCCGCGTCGGCGGAGACCACGTCCTCGGCCTCGGCTTCCACGATGGCTTTAAGGTAGGATTCCGCTTTGAGAACGTCCACTTTGCGGTCCGCCGCGCCTTCGATGATCCAGCGGCGGGAAGCGTCCCGGGCCAGGATATAGGAAGCGCCCTCATGCTGCACCAGCACCCGCTGAATCTTGTCCGCCGTCAGCCCTTGCTGCCGGCTAGGCGGAAAAAGGTGCAGCTCGGCCCACTTGTTGTCCCCATCCTGCAGGTAAGCCGAAAACAGGACCGGACCGGACCGCGTCGTGTCATCTCCGGCGCGGCGCAGGTACGTTTCTTGCCCTGCGGAATCCCGGTCGCCGACCAGCAGGGTCAATAGCGGCGCCGTGCCGGCGGCGGCGTACAGACTGATCTGCGGCGCGTCCTTTTCGCCCAAACCCAGTTTTTCGTGGGCCTGGGCCCTCCTGGCCCGCAGCGGATAATTCGCCTTGGTCGACAGCAGGGTAAGCAGATCCGCCACGCGTTCCTGTCTGGCGGGATATTCCACCCCGTTCCGGACCAGCCACCAGGCGTCGTTCTTGCGCGCCAGGACGACGGTCCGGGCATTCTCGCCCCCCGGGACGACGAGTTCGATCCGGGAAACGCGACCGACGCTAGCCGCGTCCAGCCAGAACGACGCCTCCCCCGCGCGGCGGTGGGGATCAAACAGGAACGTGCCGCCGTAGGCCACGGCCAGCAAACCGATCAGCATCAACAGGCGCGCGCGGCGCGATTTATACGACATGGGCGGCCTCCCGGCGCGATTTCCCCCGACGCCGCGCCCGATAGCGCACCAGGCCGATGACGCCGGTCAAGAGGGGAATAAATAGCAGGTTTACCGATTGCGCGAATCCCGCCGCCCGGGCCCGCTGGACGGGGTCGCTGATCTTGTCCAGACGACCGCTGCCCCGGGCGCGGTTGTGGATGCCCAGGATATCGTCGTCGTTGCCGAGCCAGTCGGCGCACTCAAGCAGAAAGTCAAGATTGCGTTGACTTTGGGTATACTGGATCAGCCCGGTGGCCAGGTCGCTGTCCCCGATCACGAGCACCCGGCTTTCCTGAGCCTGAACTGGCCTTTCCGGCAATGATTCCGACGAACCCGGGCGGGTCGGCTGGGGCCGGTCCGCAAACCAGTCGGGAAAGCGGCCCGACAAAGCCGCCGCCAGCACCGCAGGGCCCTTGGTCTGGGCTTCTTCCCGGCTGAACAAAAGGGACGCATCCGGATTGGCGACAAAATCCTTGGTCATGCGCCAGGCTTCGGCGGTGCTGGAGGCCAGAATCTCCGCCTGGACGCCCGCAGGAGGGTCCAAAAGCAGGGGACTGGGCCAAAAAAGGTCCAGACCGCCGAAATTGGCGCTGACCGGATGGTCCTGATTGCCGTTTTTGTCCAGCACCGCTACCCAGTGGGGATAGCGGACCAGGCGAACCTGGCTGCCTCCGCCGGGAGTCGACGACCGGTAAGGGATGGTCAGCGCCGCCTTGTCCAGGACCAGCTTCGGTTCAACCCGCACGCCCCAGGCGGCCAGCAGGGACAGCAGGCCGGCGTCATTCATCGGGCGGGCGGCGAGATCGGCGCGGGAATCGATAAAAACCCCGTCCACCGCAAAAAGCGCCTTCCCCCCGGAAAGAACGTAGTGGTTGATGCGGTACAGGGCCCAGTCGTCCAGTTCTTCGACGCCGCCGAAAACGAACAGGAGCGGCAGCGTGTCCGGGATTTCCGCGCCCCCGGGGATTTGCCGGATGCGGTAGCCGGCTTGGACGAAGGTCTGTTCCAGGTAGTTGAAGTCTTGGGACCAGTTCTTGTCCGCCGCCGCGACCAGCACGCCTACTTCGCGCTCCCGACCCCGCACCAGAGCCCGGATTCGGGAGGTCAGATCGTATTCCAGCGATCCCGTAGAAAACACGATCGGCAGCACGTCGGTCTGGTTGAGATATTCGATCACGAGGCCGGTATACACCGTGGCTACGCTGGCCTGGTCTTTTTCCATGGTCTGAATCTGCTGGGGCAGCACCCCGAGACGTTCTGCGGCGGCCACGGTGGCGGATTTGACGGGGTCCTGGATCACCAAACGGATTCGACCCCGGGAATGGGAGCTGAATTCCTGGAGCAGTTCCCTGATTTCCCCCGGCACCGGGTGTATCCTGGTCAGTTTTTCCGACAAATAGTAGGTGATGGTGACCGTTTCGGGGATTTCCCGGTACAAGTTCCGCGCCACTTCGGATAGGGTATAGGCTTGGTTGCGGCTGAGGTCCAGCCGAAACCAGATCCGGCTGGAGACCAGCATGCCCAGGATGATGGCGCCCAGCGCCAACAGCGTGATGACGGTGGTCTGCTTTTTGTCCATGCCTAGCTCCACTTCCGGTAGACGAGCACCCGGGTATTGAGCAACAACAGCATCAGGGTGGTCAGGGTAAAATAGGCTACGTCCCGGGTATCGACTACGCCTCGGGAAAAAGCCTCAAAATGGAAAGCCAGGGACGCATAATTGACGCCCGCCGCCACCGACGCCGGCAGATCCAGCAGCACCGTGACCTGGTTGATCGTCGTGAGCACCAGCAGGAAAACGACGCTCCCCAGAAAGGCGCCGACCTGGCTGGAAGCCAGGCTGGAAAGCAGCAAGCCCCCGGAAACGGCGGCGGCGGCCAGCAAGCCCGCGCCCAGGTACTCGCCGAAGATGGACCCGGCGTCGAAGGCACCCAACAGGGACAGGGTCAGCGGTACGGGCAGGGTCAAGCCCAGCACCGCCAGGACGACCGTGTAGGCAGCCAGAAATTTAGCCAGCACCAGTTCCCATTCGGACAGGGGCAGGGTCAGCAGCAGTTCGTCGGTGCCGACTTTCCGCTCTTCCGCCCAACTTTTCATGGTCAAGGCGGGCACGACGAAGGTGAAAGCCACCGGAAAAACCGCAAAATACGGCCGGAGGCTGGCCGTATCCAGGACGAAAAAGCGCTGCACAAAGAAAAGCCACAGCCCGGTGAACAAAAGGAAAAAGATGCCGACGCCGTAGGTGGCCGGCGAATTGCCGGCGGAAAACAATTCCTTTTTGGTCAGGGCCAACACCCGCCTACCGTTCAACATCGCGTCCTTCTCCCTCGGTGGTCAGTTTGACAAAGATATCTTCCAGGCTGAGGCGTTTTTTTTCCATCCCGATCAGCTTCAGATTGTGGGCCACCACCCAGTCAAAAAGGGCTTCCCCATCCGCTTGTTCCCCATCCGGTCCGGGTGCGCGGGCCAACAACCGGAGCGCCGTAGTGCGCTGATCGATTATTTCCAGACCCGCCGGAGCAAACGACGGCGCCAAAGCCGCCAGCCGTTCGGGAATATCCGCCGGGTCGGCCCCCCGGAGCACCAATTCCCAGGTGTCGCCGCCCTTCATGCCGGCGGCGATTTCTTCAACCCTGCCCTGGGCGACGATCAGGCCTTCGTTCAGGATCAGCACCCGGGAACAAACCGCTTCGACTTCCTGCATGATGTGGGTGGAAAGGATGACCGTCTTGCTTTTTCCCAATTCCCGGATCAGGGCCCGTATTTCCAGAATCTGGTTCGGGTCCAGGCCGGAGGTCGGTTCATCCAGAATGAGGATGGGCGGATCGTGCACGATCGCCTGGGCCAGGCCCACGCGTTGCCGATACCCCCGGGACAGGGTTTCGATGCGCTTCTCTGCCACTTCCCGCAACCCGCAGGAATCCAGCGCCGAATCGATGCGCCGGGCCCGGTTTTCGGGAGCCATGTTCCTGACTTCAGCCAAAAAAGAAAGATACTCCCGGGGGGTAAAATCGCCGTACAAGGGCGCGTTTTCCGGAAGGTACCCGACCCGCTTCTTGACCTCCACCGGATCGTCGGTTACGGAAATACCGTCGACCCTGGCCGTGCCGGCGCTGGGAAAATGATAGCCCGTGAGTATTTTCATGATCGTCGTCTTGCCCGCCCCGTTGGGGCCCAGCAAGCCGACGACCTGGCCGGCGTCGACGCCGAAGGATACGCCTTTTACCGCCGCGGCATCGCCGTACCGTTTAAAAAGCTGGACGACTTCGATCATGGACCGTACCTCAATCTATATATTCGATGGGAAATACCGCCCGGTCCCGGGACAGAACGGTATCGGGGAAGATGGCCTGGGCTTCTTTCAACAGTTGTTTCAGATTATGTTCGGTATAGCGGGGACTGTAATGAATCAGGGCCAATTTTTTGACGCCCCCTGCGGCGGCGGCGATCCGGGCGGCTTGTTCGGCGGTCATGTGTTTCTTTTCCCGGGCGCCGGCCTCCAGATCCCGCTCGAACATGCCCTCGCATACCAGCAGGTCCGACCCGGCGACCTGGGCGGAAATTTCCGGAAAGGCCAGCGAATCCGTCACGTAGGAGAATTTCCGTCCCGAGCGCATTGCGCCCATAACCTGTTCGGGGCGAATTTCGTTGCCGTCCAGCGCCCGGACGGATTCACCGGACTGCAGGCGGGACCAGAGCGGTCCCCGGGGCACGCCCAAGCTTTCCGCCATTTCCGGGTGGAAGGCGCCGGGACGGGAATCTTCCTCAAAAACGTAGCCCAGGCAGGGTTTGGTATGCCGCAGAAAAAAAGCGCGCACCCGGAATCCATCGCCCTCGTAGACGATTCCCTCCTCGTTGATTTCCTTGACGATGATTTCGTAGTTGATGTACATATCCAGCACCCGGCGGCTGCTTTCAATGTATTCGGCGATGCGCGGCGGTCCGACGATGACCAGGGGATCATCCCGGTCCACCTGGGAAGACAGCATCAGGATTCCGGGCAAACCGGTTACATGGTCCGCATGGGTATGGCTGACGAAGATGGCGGATATTTTTTTCCAGCGCAGGTTCAGCTTGCGCAAGGACACCTGGGTCCCCTCGCCGCCGTCGAACAGAAAGAGTTCACCTTCCCGCCGGAGCAGTACGGAAGTGAGATGCCGGTTGGGCAGGGGCATCATGCCGCCCGTACCCAGGATGAAAGCTTCTAGGTTCATAGTGAGCGAGTATACCGATCCGGGATAAAAGGATCAACGCTCAGGCGTTGCCGGACCGGGGCCGAAAAGCCCTGCGCGCGCTGCGTACGCCCTTGCGCAGCGCTTCCGCCAGCGTGAACAGCCGGGACAGGCACGGCCGGTAGCTATAGTCCCAGCTGCCGCTACGGTGCCGGATTTCACCCCCGAATCCGGTCTTGAACCGGTATAGTCCGGCCATGGGGTGGGCCGGGTCTTCCCGGGGAGGAATGCCGAAAAGGTCGTAGCCCGCGCACCCTGCGGCGGCGGCATCCTGCAGGGCCTGCCACTGCAGCGCGTAGGGGGCCATCAGGTTCCGCTTGTGGTCCGCTGACGCGCCGTAGAGATAGGTGGCTTCCGTGCCCCGAATCAGCATGATCAGCGCCGAAATCGCCTCGCCCTCATGCTCGGCGATATACAGGCGCAGGTCCTGCAGTCCCTCCCGATATTCACGGGCGTGGGCAAAAAGGGCCTGGTAGTAGCCCGCAGCGTGGACGGCGATTCGGTCGCGCCGGGCGGTCTGGGTGTACAGACGATAGAAGGCTTCCAAACCGGCTTCGTCGACGCGGCGCACCGTGACCCCGTGTTTTTCCGCCAGGCGGATATTGTAGCGCCATTTCGGCTTCATCCCCGCCAGGATCGCCTCCGGAGGCCGGGATACGTCCACCACCACCGTGTCCGGCGCCTGGATGTCCGCGCCGGCCCGGCGGAAACGGCCGGATACGCGGGGGGGGGCGCCGTCGGCGCCCCGGGTAAACCAGGGGGGATCGAAGCGTACAAAAACCGTGTCATGGGGCAGCTGGGATTTCAGGGCGGCGGCCAGGGCTTCCAACTCCGCGCTCCGCAGGGCATCGTCTTCCGGAAAGTCCACCGGCAATTCGGGTCCCCAGGGCAGGTAGGCAAAAGAAACGCCGGGACCGAGCCGGCGCCGAATGACCAGCAGGGGTATTTTACCCCCCTGGCCCCAATCGGCCAGGAAGGCGCGGGCGTTCCAGCCGAACCGGGCCTTGAAGCTGCCCCAAAAACCGGACTGCAGAAAAGACGCGGCGGCATCGCAACGGGAAAGATCGGTCGGGGCCAGCCCGCGGAACGCCGGTTTCCCGGGAATCGGCATCAACCGACCTCGCCGTTCAGCACCGTGGTGGTTTTCAAGGGCTGGGCTTCCAGCGTCAGGGCATGGCCGGCTACGCCCACCACGCCGTCCCGGGTCACGATGGGCACCGAGAAAAAGGCGTCGATGTCGATTTCCGCCGGAACCGGCGTCGGCGCCGCGCCCTCCAGCGTCACCCGGGTGCCCGTCGCCGTCCGGCCCGCGTCCAGCACTTCAACCCGCTTTACGCCTTCGGCGGTTTCATCCGCGGCGGCCAGGAGCATGCCCTTGCTTTCGATGCCCCGCAGCTTCGCGGCCTTCAGGTTGTAGGCCAGGATGATGCGTTTGCCCAACAGTTCCTCTTCCCGGTAATAGGGCACCAGGCCGGACACGATGGTCCGTTCTTCGCCGGCGATCTCGAGGGTTTCGACGTAGAGCTTGTCCGCTTTGGGGTGTCGTTCGATCTTGACGATTTCCGCCACCCGCAGGTCGATCTGGGCGGCAAAGCGTTCCTGATCCGGGACGACCGGAGGCGGGGCAACTACGGTCTCGGTTTGCGCCTGGGCTTGTTCATCCCGCTGCAGCCGTTCCTTCTGGGTGCCCGAATAGCGCACCCGCAACGCGTCCACCAGCTCGTCTTCCAGTTTGTTGAAAAGGACCTCCGCGCCGCCGACCCGGTCCAGTCCCACCGGATTGCCCAGGCTTTCCCAGGTAAAAGCGCCCGCGCCGATCTTGCCGCCGAAGAACGCGGCGATGCGGTCCGCGGCGGAAGGAATATAGGGATGGACCAGCACGGCCAGGTCCCGCACCACGTAGCAGAGGTCCCGGATCAGGGCAGCGGCTTTGGCGGGATTTTCGGTACGATATTTCCAGGGTTCACCGTCCTGAAAGGCCTTGTTGGCCAGGGAGGACAGTTCAAAAATCGTCCGGAAAGCGTCCCGCAGTTCCGCCCGGTCCAGCTTGTCGCCGATTTCCGCTTCCCGACGCTTGATTTCAGACCATAACTCCGGGTCGGGCGCGCCGGCGGGAATGACGCCGTCGTAGTAGCGGCCGACGAAAGAGAGGGTTCGATTGACCAGGTTGCCCAGGTTGCCGATCAGTTCGCCGTTCACTTTTTCCTGAAAGTCTTTCCAGGTAAAAAGGGCGTCCGCCTTTTCGGGGCGGTTGTAGAACACGTAGAAGCGCCAGACGTCCGCGCCGATGCCGGAGGCCATGATATCCGTGCCGAAAACCCCCACGCCCAGGGACTTGGAGAACTTGCCGCTTTCGTAGTTCAGGTACTCCGAGCTGGACATGTGGTGCAGCAGCGTCCAGGGGTCTCCGGATCCGATCAGGCTGGAAGGAAAAATGACGGTATGGAAGGGAATATTGTCCTTTCCGATGAACTGGAACAGTTCCACCTGATCGGGATTCTTCCACCAGGAATCCATAAACGCCCGCCAGTCCAGCCCCCGGTCTTCGCCCAGGTTGCCGGTCATGGAGATATAGCCGATGGGCGCGTCGAACCAGACGTAGAAGACCTTGTCCTCATAGCCCGGCTTGGGCACGGGAATGCCCCATTTCAGGTCCCGGGTGATGGCCCGTTCCCGCAGTCCGTCCCGGATCCAGGCTTGGGACATCTGGATGGCGTTGTTGGCCCAGAAGCCCTTGACCGAAGCGTCCTTCATCCAGGATTCCAGCCGATCCTTGATCTTGGGCAGGTCGATGTAGAGGTGATTGGTTTTTTTGGCGTGCGGCGTATGGCCGCAGGTCGAACAGCGGGGCTCTTTCAATTCCGTCGGATCCAGCAGTTTGCCGCAGGATTCGCACTGATCGCCCCGGGCTCCGGCGTAGCCGCAGTGCGGGCAGACGCCCCGCACGTAGCGGTCCGCCAAAAAACGGTCGCAGGAATCGCAGAACAGCTGCTCGTTGGTGCGCTCCACGATGTAGCCGTGGGCGTCCAGCTTCTTGAAAATATCCTGCACCACCGCAGTGTGGATGGGCGTGGACGTCCGGCCCCACTTATCGAAGGCGATATTGAACCACTGGTAGATCCCGGTATGCAGGGCGTGGTATCGGTCGCACAATTGCTGCGGGCTGATGCCCTCTTCGGCGGCCTTGGTTTCCGTGGCGGTGCCGTATTCGTCGGTCCCGCAGATATACAGGGTTTCATACCCCTTGAGACGGCAGAAACGGGAAAAAACATCCGCCGAGAGCACCTGGATCAGGTTGCCGAGGTGGGGGACATTATTGACATAGGGAAGGGCTGAGGTGACCAATCTACGCTTCATGATGCCCACTATAGGTATGGCATCCTGACGTGTCAAGGCAAACCGGTCAACAGCCGACGCTCAGCCGGTAGACGGTTTCCCAGGATTCTTCCGGGGCCAGGATGACGGATTTGATGGGCATGATGCAGGTGGACTGATAGGCATCGGTAATTTTTCCGTCCAGGCGGCAACGGGTGCGGATGGGCAGCACCCAGGCGTCGAAGGCCAGGTCGGAGGTCAGGGAAAGGGGCAGATCGTTGGCCAGGTCCTCCAGGATCAGCTCATCCAGATCCCGTAGATCCAGGTTGTCCAGCGCCAGCGTCTGCGTGCCGCCGGACCGGGACGCCAGGATGCGCTGCTGCGCCGACGAATCGCCGGCCAGGGAAAGATCGATCTGGGGCGCAAAGTTGAAGCGCTCCGGCCGGGTTCCCCGGTTGGTCAGCCGATACTTGACGCTGAGGGTGTTCTTTTTAAGCTGGTAGCTCTTCAGGATTTCGATGCCCGCGTAGGGGCCTGCGGCGAGGGGGCTGGCCAGGAACACCGCTTCATGGTGCACCCGGTTGATTTCCGCCGGCTCGTACCGTTCGTGCACGCAGAATCGGGAGCCATCCAGACGATTTTCCAGCGCGTCCTTGAGGGTTCGATCCGGAGCCAGCAGGCGGTCGATGAAGGCGGACCGCCGATAGTCGTCTTCTACCGGCAACCCGGTGTCGTAGGCTTCTTTCCGCCGCGCCAGCGTATCCAGGTAATTCCAGGGTTTGGGCAGGTAGTCCAGCTCAAATACGCCGCCGCCTTCGATTTTTACGTAGCAATTGAGCTCCGTACCCTGAAAAAGGAACTCCTTTTCGCCGTCCAGGTCAAAATCGAAGGCCACCACCGAGGGAATGAACACGCCCCGTTCCCGGGTTATCCGTTCCGCGTCCAGCAACGCGCCGTAGACCGCCTTGCGTACGTTGTTGCGGTACACGCCGCCTTCATCAAGATGTTGAAAGCTGTCGCAGCCCTGGGCTTTCCATAATTCTTCCCGGGCGGTTCTCTTACGGTATTTGTCGCCCCGCAGCTGGTTGATGAGGATGTGGGTATACATCATCTTGCAGTAAATGCCGTTGGATTCCGGATATTTGACCAGAAACTGCCGGGGATGGGCGCCGCAGGAAAAATACGCCTTTTCCGTGAACCGGCAGTTTTTCAAGGTACGGGACGGGGTGGTCAGTTCCAGGTCGGCGTCCATGCGGCTCAGGGTCGCCAACACGCGGCAGATGCCCTCTTCCTGGGCTTGGTCGTTGTCCGCTTCGGGGGCGTAGGATTCGGGGAATATGCTGATGAAGCGCTCCGGCCCGGATGAAGCTTCGGCGATCAGTCTACCGAACAGCGCGCCGGGTTCGGACCACCCGATTTCTTGCCCCAATCGGGTCGCGATGGGAAACACAAAGACGGTCTTGCCCTGGTCTTCGGTCACGAAAGGCCGCTCGCCGGCGGCTCCGGTCAGGCCGGCGGCCCGGAACTGCCCGTCTTCCAGAAAAACGTAGTCCATACCGCAGGTCTGCAGCGTACCCGCCAGGCTCTGTTCCCAGACCGTCGCGGGCAACCAGCAGCCCCGGGGGCGTTTTCCGAATTTTTTGCGCAGATAGGTGGTCAGCAGCTCCACCTGGCCGATTTTATCGGTCAGGGGCAACAGGGGCATCATCGGTTCGTAAAAACCGCCGCCCAGCAACTCTACCTGCTTGCGGTTGACCAGCTCATCCACCAGCATGACGAATTCGGGATGGTGTTTTTCAATCCACTGCAGCAGAACTCCGGAATAGTGCAGGGTCGCGGGAACCTTGGGATACTTGTACAACGAGGCTATAAAGGGTTTGAGGCGGATTCCATAGGCTTTTTCGAATTCCTCATCGCTTGACCCGAATGGAATATGATTGTGGGAACCAAGCAACAACTTGACATTATTCATATATCAATATTCCGCCGTGACTTCAAACTAATGCCCTCATTCTAGACTATATTCCGCTCCCTGAAAAGCATTCTTCAAAAAAATGGGCGTATTTAGGCTACATTAAAGCGAGGGTCATCAGAATCGCCGCCGCCTGGGCGGCCAGCAGGGACAAGAGCCCCAGGGAAATCAACAGCAAAGGCATGCCCCGCAAAAAGGAGGGGACCGCTTCGTGGGCGGACCGTTCGTAGATCCGGACTAAAAGGGCGGTCACCAGCACGTGGCCGAGGGCAAAGAAGAAGGTGACGATCAAAGCATCCACCAGCCGGACCGCCAGGTTGAGGGCCAGCAAAGCCGCCATGACGTTCAACCCGAGGTACGACGGGTGCGGCCGGAACGTCCCGCTCAGGCGTTCCATGCTCCGGTTGGCCAGGTAGACGGCGGGGAAAAGGAAAAAGAGCTCCAGAAAACCCAGGGCCAGGGGCGTGATGATCCAGGTGATCAGGCACCAGATCGAGAACGAAGTACCGAACATGGCCAGGGCCTGGAGCCAAGAACCCGATTCTTGCCGGGAAGGAACGAGCGTCAGGTCGCGTATCCCCAAGCCGAACTGCAGAAGGGCGTTGAGCGCGACGCCCGACAGAAGGGCCAGACTGATCAGGTAGCTCATTCACGGCTCCCGGGAGCCGCCTGGTCGGCCACCAGATTGCGCAAAGACCGAAAGAGCGCGACCAGGTATCCCAGCAAGATCAGGGCTCCCGACGTTCCCGCAAAAAGACGCACCGCCGCGCCGGCGGCGAATTCGGAACCGAAAACTTCCCGGACCCCCTGGGCATCCGGAACGGACAGACAACCGAATCCCAGGGGCTCGCGGATCAGGGCGAGGGCGACCAGGATCAAACCCAGGATCACCCCTTCGTACAGCACCCGGGCCAGCGCCGGCCCCAAGGAAGCGCCCTTGAGGCGGGAGCAGACGCCGGAGGTGATGAAGGCGATGGGTACCAGCAGCAGGGGGATGGTCATTTCCAGCGCCATGATCGGCGACAGCAGCGTAAGGGCCAGCAGAAATAGGACGAAAAAAAACGTAGCCAGCAGCACCAGCACCACGGACCGGCCCCGTTTGGGCAGGGCGGCGGCCAGAAGAAAAGCGATCAGGCTGGTCCCCATGGCCACCCAGATATACGCCGCCGCGCTGACCAGGGCAAAGGCCATCCTTCCGGAAGCCAACAACACCAGACCCAGGCTGGCCAGGGATGTGAGCGGGCTGTCCTTGCCCCAGAAGGGGTGGGACGCTAGTCGTTCCGTCATTTTACGGCCTCCCGGAGACGGGATTCGGCCAATTCGATGCGCCGGACGTAGCCGGCGCCGATTCCGGGCAGGCCGGTCTTGAGGATCTGGGCCGAATTTTTACTGAGCGGCAGGTAGCGGTCAACCCGGCCCCGGCTATCGACCTGGGCCAGGCAGAGGGCCGAAGCGCCGTTGTTCAGCAGAAGAAAAACGACCGCCGTATCCTTCGATTTGCGTATTCCGAACCGCTCGCCGACGCTTGCAGCCCGGCCGGCGGCACCCGCCTGGAGCGGTAGATGCGCGTCCAGGCGGATTTTCTCCCCCGAAGTTTCCAGATAGGCGTTGATGGTCTGGACCAGCAGCCGATTTCTGACCGGCAGGGCAAGGTACCAGACCAGAGCCCCGAGCAGGACCACGACCAGGATCCAGACGGCCAGGATACCCGTGTCCTTGAGGGCGGCGTTGCTGTTCATGGTCGGCTCCCGTGGCGATATAAAAGCCTGGTCTCAACGCTGCGGATCAGGGGAGTCAGCGCGTTGACGAGGCCGACGGCGATGAAGGCGCCGTAGGCGTCCAGTCCAAAAAAACGGCAAATAAAAGCCAGCAGGGCGGAAGCGACTACCGCTGCCAGGGTGCCCGGATCCGATTTGGGACCCGTGGCGGGGTCGGCGGACAAAAGAAAAGCCGCCGCCAGGGTGCCCCCGGTGAGCAGGGCAAAGAGCATATCCCCGTTGCCGACGCTCCCGCCGAACGGCAGGGCGCCGAAACCGCGGACCAGGGCAAGAAGCACCCCCAGATAGACGGCGGGAATCCAGGCTCGGGAAGAACGGAAGGCGGTCAGGACCAGGGTCCCCAGCAGCAGGGCAAAAATACCCCGGTCGGCGATGATGCCCGGACCGCTGATCGAAAACAAGTCGATATATCCCCCGGGCAATTCGGCGCCCAACCGGGAAAAGAGACTGTTGTTGAGCGCTGCCGTCAGGACGCCGTCGGAAGCTCCGGCTTTGTAGGCGGAGATTTTCAGCAGCGCCAAGGGCGAGCCCGACGGATCGGTCAGGCCTTTGGCCACCGCCTGGCCCACCCCGTCCAGGGGGGATCCGGCCAAGGCCCGGGCAAACGCGTCGGGCCAGGAAAAGCGGACGAACAGCCAGCCCCCCACCGCAGGGTTCAACCAGTTGGCTCCCAGACCGCCGAAGCTGTGCTTGATGATGAAGACCCCGAAGAGCGCCCCCAGCGCGGCGATGACCGGATGAATCTGGTTGGGCAGCAGGAGTACGTAGACCAAGGCCGAAGCCACCGTGCTGCCGTCCCGGATGGTATGTTTGCCCGAACCGGCGTTGACGACCAATTCGGCGGCCACGGCGAACACTACCGCCGCCGCCGCGACCGACAGGGAAGCAAAGGAATCCCCCCACGACGACTGGAGCACCGCCAGGCCGGCGCAGGAGGACACCAGCCACATGCGCGTCGCCGTAGAGCGCGCCAGGTGGATGAAGGGAATCCGGGGGATGGTCATTTTGTTCATCCGCGTTCGCCGCCTCCGCGGATGGCCATGGTCTGAATGGCGGTGCTGAGGGGCAACCGGGAAGGACACACCAGCTCGCAGCAGGCGCACCCGTGGCACGCGGCCGCCCGCTCGGCCATGGCTTCGGCGTCTTTTCCGGAAATGGCCATTTTATACAGGCGTTCGGGGTCAAGTCCCACCGGGCAGACCGCCCGGCATTCACCGCAATTGATGCAATCCTGGATGACCGTACCGCCGATCTGGCTTTCCGTCAGGGCAAAAACCGCGAAGGTGGTCTTGGTTATCGGCTCATCCAGGTCGGATACGGTTTTGCCCGACAAGGGCGACCCCGTACCGATCCGCTTCGGTTCATCGATGAATCCGCCGCATTCGGCAAAGACGTCGCCTATTCTGGTGCCGATGCGCACCCGCAGTACCTGGGGGTCCTTTACCGCGCTTCCGCCGACCGCGATGTAGCGTTCCAGCGGCGGCTTGTTGAGTTGTACCGCGTCATAGACCGCGGCCAGGCTGGCGGGTCCGAAAAATATCAATTCCCCGAGATGGGCGTTCCCTTTTTTTTCATACCCCCGGAGGACCAGCTCCAGTTCCCGGCCGTTCCGCTGGGGGTACCGGTTGCTCACCGAGACGACGTCGATGGCCAAGCCCTGGCTGACGGCCACGCTGCCCAGCGCGGCGGCCAGCGCGGTTTCGGCCCGGGAAATGGCCAGCAGCGCCTTTTTGGCGCCCGCAGCTTTCAGCACGATCCCGGCCCCGCCCACGACCGCCTCGGCCCGGTCCCGGCAGAGCACGTAGTCGGCGGCCAGCCAGGGATCGTCAAAAACGCAGCGGATGACGACGGTTTTTTCGGTATCCGTAGATCGCGCGGCTTGCAGCATCTCCGCGATCGGCCGCCCGGCGTCGTCCATTTCCACGACGCCCTTTTCGGTGATCACCCGTTGCAGATCGTGCACCGAGAGCCCTTCCCAGGGAAACTGTTCTTCCCGGCGCCCCAGTTTCTCAAAGGATCCTTCCAATCGAATGACCAGAGCGTCCGTCCGGCGCCCGTCGCTCATGTTCCAGGATACGGTCCGAATGATCCGTCCCGGTACCGTGGCGTGCACGTTGGCCTGCCCCGCTCCCCGGCCGCGGCCGAGCAGCATGCCTTCCCGAACCTGGTCGCCCACGGAGACCACCGGATCTGCGGCGTCGCCGCGGTGCTGGATGAAGGGAATGACCGAAATGGCGGGCAAAAAGGCTATCCGGGAGCTGGTCCTGGCCGGTGCAGCGGGGTCGCTGTACTCCAGCCCCCCCTGGGGAAAAGTATACGTTTTCACGCGGCTACCCGCTTATCATTCGGTGCGGTCATCAGGTTTTTCCCTTTTTTGGTGAATACGTGCTTTTGCGCCGCCGCGATGACGATCAGACCGCTCAGTCCCGCAGCGGCCAGTTCGCCCCAGGGATACCCTACGGGTCGGAGGGCAGCTTCGTCGGACCACAGCAACGCTTCCAGCGGGGGCAGCCGGCTGGTGTCGTAGGCCGGATCCGCCACCGGCGCGGAGGCGGCGGCGACCAGCCCGTCCGCGTCCAGGGCGTACTGCCGGTAGACCGGCGCCCCGGGCCGGCCGGCCCCGCCGACTTCGTCGCCCGTCTGGGCGCTGACCGAAAATGCCGCCTGATGCTGCAGGTGCCGGTGGTAATCCGACGTGGAGAGGGACACGCCGATGCTCTGCAGAGCCGCCTGGGCCGCGTCATCCCGGGATCCGGGATGAAAACCGGTCAGCAGCAGAAAGGCGATCATGGCCGCCAGAAACAGCGGCAGCCCAGGGGAAAAAAAGCCGCCGGACATGAGGGGTTCCCGGCGCAGCGCCAAGGGCAAAAACCGGACGTGGCCCCGCCTCCGCTCCAGAATGGCCTCGTACCAGAGGCTGATCCAGGTCAGCGCCGCGTAGCTGAGGATGGCCGGCAGGACGACCGCCGGCGGCACCGCGCCCAGCAAGACCGCCGTCAAGCCGATCCCGGCGGCGCCGATCCCGGCGACGAACAAACCCCGGTCCAGGCCGCTCCGGGGAGCGGAGCGCCGGGCGTATCGATTGCGGATGAATTCGCGGATGTGGTCCTGAAAAAGGCGCTGCATCGCGTACAGCAGGGCGGCCAGCGTAAATCCCAAGGCGCCCGCCGGGGCCAGGGCGCCGAGGGCAGGAAGCGAAAAGGCCGTTATCCGTCGGGAACCGGCCCTGAATACCAGGACCAGCGCGGCCAGGCCGAACAAGACCAGGTAGGGCAGCGCCAGGTTTGCGCCGCCGAACGACTGGACCACCGGCGAATACCCCTCCAGCGCAGTGTTGATCCGTTTGAGCAGGGTTTCGCCGTACCGCCAGAAGGGTTGCATTCCGGCGGGGATGAAAACGCGCCGGAAGCCCCGGGAAGCAAAGACTTCCGCAAGCCGGGCTGCATAGGCGTCGTTGCGCAGGTCGAAGGGGGCGATGCGGGCGGAGAACTGATTGAGCGGGACCCGTTCAAGAGCGTCGAAACCATCCACGTATACCCATTCATCGGCAGAAGAAATCACGTTTTGGATACCCGATTTTCCCAGCAAGCCCAGCAGGTCCGCTTCCGGCAGCGCGTCCGGGACGGACAGCACGGCAAAAGAGAGGGAACCGCGTCCGGATGAATGCCGGAACGCCGCCAGCGTAGCCCCCGCGCAGAGGAGGAAGGAAAGCAGCAGGGAAAGCAGCAGAATCGTGTGGATTGCCCGTAGCCTGCGTTGCTCCATCACCGCTTTTCCTACAGCAAGGCAAAAGCCGCGGCGATGAACAGACCCAGGAGCGAACCTATCAATACTTCCAGCGGCGCGTGTCCCTGGATTTCCTTGACCGCGTGGTACTCAAAACCAAGGCGTTGCCCGACGGTTTTACCCAAAATATTCAGCGACTTGGCTTGAATGCCCGAAGACCGCCGGACGCCGACCGAATCCCGGATCACGATCAGCGCCAATCCCAAGGTAACGATGAACAGGTTGGAACCAAGGCCTTCCTTGAACCCCACCGAAACGGCCAGCGCGGTGACCAAGGCGGAATGGCTGGAAGGCATGCCGCCGGTTTTCCAGAGCAGGGTCAGGGCGATATCCCGGGCGGACCGGCGGCGACCGCGGCTCAGAACGATAATCGCTTTCAGCAATTGCGCCAAAAAGAGACTGGAGACGGCGGAGAGAAAAACGGGATTTTCAAGAAGCAGCTGAAATTCGCTGGTTCGGGGTATAAACGCCGACATTGCTTTACAATCCCCTAGGCAGACCCTTTTGTCAAGGGCGTCGATCTGCTACAGTTCCAGACCATGCCCCTCGACTTGATTATCGGTCCGAATGACGAAGGCCGTCGCCTGGACCGGGTGGTACGCAAAGCCCTGGACAAGCTGCCGCTTTCCGCCCTTCATCGGCTCTTCCGTAAAAAGTCGATCCTGCTGGATGGGGTTCCGGCGCGGGTCTCCGACCGGGTCAGGGCGGGAGCGCGCCTGACCCTGCTGATCGACGGCGACATTTCCGTCCAGCGGAGCCCTGTTCCCGCCCTGCCCGTGGGGAAGGAGCCGGAAAAATCCGAAATTCTCTGGGAGGGCGCGGGGCTCTTGATCGTCAACAAACCCGTAGGGCTCGCCGTGCACGGACCGGACAGCCTGGAAGACCGCGTGCGTACCCACCTGGCGCCGACCCTGGCGCCTTCCTTGTCCTTTCGGCCCGGTCCGCTGCATCGGCTGGATCAGCCTACCAGCGGCATCGTCGTCTTTTCCCGGGACATCGACGGCGCCCGGCTCTTCAGCGCCGCCCTGCGGGACCGGCGGCTCCGCAAGCGTTACCTGGCGATTCTGGACGGCGACCTTGCCCTGCCGGAGCTTTGGGAAGACAGCCTGGTGCGGGACCGGAGCCGGGGCCGGAGCCGCGTCGCCGAATCGGAGGGGCCGGCGGGAAAGCGCGCCGGCACCCGGGTCTACCCCCTGGCCCGTTGCGCGGCGCACACCCTGGCTTTGGCGGAAATCGAGACCGGCCGGACCCACCAGATCCGTTCCCAGGCGGCCGGCCACGGCCACCCCCTGGCGGGAGACCGCAAGTACGGCGGTTCGGACCAGCGTGAAGGCTTGCTGCTGCACGCGTATGAGCTGGTCTTTCCCCGGGACTTCGCCCTTGCGGTTCCCCAGGTCATCCTGGCACCTCTACCCGGGTCCTTCCTCCGGCGCGTCCGGGAATTATTCGGAGAAAAAAAAGAAGCTTCTTTTCGGGATTCTCCGCCCACCGACACCCTGCTTGGTGCTATACTTTAAAAATGCTCCCCTTGTTCAGCGACCTTTTGTGGATTCTCAAAGGCGTAAAAATTTTTGCCCTCGTCGGAGAAAGCGGCACCGGAAAAAGTTTCCGGGCCAAATTGGTAGCCCAAAAGTACGGCATTGAACTGATCATCGACGACGGTCTCTTGATACGGAACAACCGCATTCTGGCGGGGCACTCGGCTAAAAAGGAAAAAACCTTCCTGGCCGCCGTCAAAGTAGCCCTGTTCGACGACAAAGGACACCGGGATGAAGTCGCGCGGCGCCTGCAGAGCGAACACTTCAAGCGCATCCTCATCCTGGGCACGTCCATCAAGATGGTCAACAAGATCGCCGCCCGGCTGCAGCTTTCGCAGCCCTCCAGGATCATCAAAATCGAAGAAATCGCCACGCAGGAAGAAATTGAAAAGGCCATCCGCAGCCGCAAGATTGAGGGGAAGCACGTCATTCCCGTGCCGTCCATCGAAGTCAAGCGCAATTATCCGACCATTTTCTACGACGCGGTGCGCGTCTTCCTGAAACGCGGCGCCCCCTCCCCCATCGGCGGCGCGCCCAAAGTACACGAAAAATCGGTGGTGCGGCCGGAGTACTCCAAACGGGGCAAGGTCGTCATTTCTGAAGCCGCCCTGAGCCAGATGGTCATTCACTGCGTCGATGAGTTCAACCAGGACGTGCGCATCAAAAAGATCCTGGTCAAGGACGATGGTCAGGGATACCGTCTGGTCATCACCATCGACGTCCCCTACGGGACGCAGTTGGCGGGCAACATCCATGAACTGCAGCAGTACCTGATCGACAACATCGAACGCTTTACCGGTATATTGATTGAGGAAGTCAATATCATCATCGATAAGATAACCCAATAGGAGGATGCAGATGAAAGCGAGCTTTTTGGCCCTGGCTCTGGCGGCGACCATTGGGGGCGTCGCCGCAGCCGACACGGAGGCCGTCTCCGCGCAGGGGTTGCGGTACGAGATACGCGGCGATTCCACGGCGGCGGAGGCGACGGCGTTGGCCCGGGAGATGGACCTCCGGTTCGAAGTATACAACCGCTTGTTCCGTTTCGACGCTGCCCGCCTGGCGGGAAAACTGCGGGTGCGCTTGATCCCGGACAAATCCGCCTACGACGCCTACGTCGGCGAACGGTTGGGGTCCCTGCGGGACGGCGCGGTCTACCTGCACTACAACCAGGCGGACAAGTGCGAACTGATCGTGAACCGTCAAAACCAGGCGGCGGACCGCATCTTCGCCCATCAGGCGTTCATCCAGTTTCTGCGGGCTTTCATCCCCAACCCGCCGACCTGGATGCGGGACGGCTTCGCCGTCTACTTCAGCACCCTGGATTATGACCGGAAGGCGGACGAACTGGTCTACGAAGAAAACCTGGCCTGGCTGCCCACCGTCAAAGGCTGGGCGGCGGCGGCGCCGTCCCTGGCAACCGTACTTTTTGCCGACCTGGACGCCGCCGGCCTTGATTCCGGAAAGATGCAGGGCGCTTCCTGGTCGCTGGTCTCGTTTCTGCTGAACGCGGAAAACGAGGACTAC
The DNA here is from genome assembly GCA_020719845.1 of Treponema denticola. Classification (GTDB taxonomy): domain Bacteria; phylum Spirochaetota; class Spirochaetia; order Treponematales; family Breznakiellaceae; genus DYPP01. Next base: position 68,046 of record DYPP01000002.1, read on the forward strand.
CGCCGGACGCTTTTTGAAACCTTCATGGTCCTGTCGCCCACGGCGTCAGCCGGGGAGAACACCCAGGCGGTGGCCGCCAGAGCCGGTCCCTGGATCGATCCGGAAACTGCGGTCGTAGAGTATCAAGCCTACATCGCCTCACGGCGGACTTTTACGGAATTGGTCGAAGCGGGCCGGTCCGCCTACGGCGCCAAGAACGGCGCCCTGGCGGAACAGCTGTTCCTCGGCGCCCTGGATCTGAAGCCCGAGCATTACGCCCCCTACTATTACCTGGGCTTGCTGGCCTACGGGAGCAAAAACTTCGCCATGGCCGAAAACCACTACCGCTCGGCGCTGCAGTACGGCGCGGACACCGCCCTGGTGAACTACGCCCTCGGCCTCAACGCGGTAGCCCAGGGAAGCAGGGAAAGCGCCCGGGCGTACCTGCAGAAGGCCGCGGCGGCGGCTCCCGACCGATACCGGGTGCGCACGCAGGAGCTGCTGGAACGCCTCAAGTAGAGGATTCGCGCTCCTGGCCCACGACACTCGGGCGCCGCCTTCGCCGGCGGCGCTTTTTTTTGGTCCCTGCTTCGGCCCCCGGATCGGCGGCGAACCCGTCGGATTCCTTTTTGGCCGCTTCGCCGCCGGTCCCCGGCAGGCTTTCCATGTTGCGCCCCTTAATGGTCCGGGCCTTCTTGACCGCCACGCCGTGTTCCCGGAACAACAACCGGACGGCGTTCTCCAGCTCCACCCGGGGCGGGTTCATCGGCAACACGAAGGTCCGGCAGGCCGCCAGGGCGGCGCGGTAGCTTTCCAGGGGTTCGGCGCTCCAGTCCACGACCCGGTCCAGATAGTCCTTGATCAGATAGGAAATGATCCGGCCCGAAACCGGCGTTCCCTCGGAGCGCAGTTTGGCGTCCAGCTCCGCCAGACTGGCAAGGTACTTTTTTTTGAACTGCGGTTCGGTCTTCATCAGCAGGGCTGCCTGATTCTGGATGTGCTCGTATAAATTCAGGCTCTGCATTTTTTCCACGATCAGCGCCGCGTGGGCGGAATTGATGATTTTGAAGATCTCTTCCGTCAGCCGGGAAGGCGATACCGGGGCCAGGAGGCGGGATTCCTTTTTAATCCGCCACTTGAGCGGCAGCGGCAGCTTGAATCCCGTAATGGCGGCGTACTTGGCGGCCCGCAGCATGCGTACCGGATCGTCCTTGAAAATGACCGCCGGCGGTATGACCGGCTGTATCCTGCGGGCTTTGATATCCTTCATGCCGTTGACGTAGTCCACCACCACCTGTTCCTGGGGATCGTAGAACAGGGCGTTCAGGCTGAAATCCCGGCGCAGAACGTCCTCTTCAATCGTGCCGTAGGTGTTGCTGGTCGGACCATCCTTGAGGGAGCGGAAGGTGGAAACCTCAAAAATCTTGGGCCCAAAGAAAACGTGCACCAGCCGGAAGCGCCGGCCGATGATCCGGGAATTCCGGAACACCTTTTTGATTCTCGACGGCGTCGCGTCGGTGACGATATCAAAGTCCTTGGGTTTTTTGCCGACCATCAGATCCCGCACCGCACCGCCGACGATGTACGTTTCGTGGCCGTTGGCTTTCAGGCGCTCTACGATGCGGACCGCATCGGCGTCCACGTCCGCCAGGTCGATACCGTGCTCGTCGGGGGTATACACGTAGGCTTTTTGTACCGGATGTCCGTTTACAACGGTGGAATAACGAATGCGCAAGGATGCCTCGCAGGTTTTAGATGAAGACCGTTTTCAACGAAACGGAGCTTTCGCTACATGTGCTTCAATCCAGGAGAGGAGATTGTCCATCACCTCTTCCCGGTTGGTCTCGTTCAGGGTTTCGTGCCGCGCTTCCGGATACAGGATAAAATCCAGGTCTTCGATGCCCTGGCGCCGGTAGGCTTCGACCAGGGCGGTAGGACTGGATCCCATCTCGCCGACGGGATCGGCGGAACCGGAAAAAATGAGGATGGGAAGGTTCTTGGGAATGCGGCGCAGCGATTCTTCACGGTGAATTTCCCGCAGGCCCGCGGTCAGATCGCGGTAAAAAGCCACCGAACACTCAAATCCGCAGCGCGGGTCGGCGGCGCAGGCGTCCACCGCCGCTTCATCCCGGGACAGCCAGTCGAAGGACGTGCGGTTGGGGCGGAAGGGCTTGTTGTAGGGCCCCTCGGCCAGGGAAAACACCAGGGGCGAAAACCGCCGCCCCCCGCGGACGGCGGCGATCAGGGTAGCGATCAGGTGCCCCGCCAGGACATCCGGGCCTCCGGGCCCCCGCGTCCCGGAAAGGATGCAGCCCGCCAGACCGGCGGCGGAGCGCTCGATATACATCTGCGCCAGAAAGGAACCCCAGGAATGGCCCAGCAGGAAGAGGGGCACGCCGGGCCGGGCGGCGGCAAGATGGGCGCTCACCATTTCCAGATCCTTGACCACCCGCAAAAAACCGTCCCGGTCGGCGCTGTGCCCCAAAAGGCCGCCTTTGTCCACCGGGTTCCGGGCCGGATCCGCGGTCAGGCCGTGCCCGCGGTGGTCATCGGCCCATACCTCAAAACCCGCCGCGCAGAGCCGGTCCGCCAGTCCTGCGTAGCGGGCCGAATGCTCGCCCTTGCCGTGGACGATCTGCACCAGGGCCCGGGGCCGCTCGGCCGGCGACCAGCGGCGCACAAAAAGCCGGACATCATCATCGCATCCCAGCCACTCGGTGGTTTCAGTCATGCGCTGATTGTACCCCTATACCACTGTTCTGGCAATCATGTTATAGTCGGGGCGATGGCTGTGGGTGATATTTTTACCGCTTCCGTGGAGCGTATCGTTTCCGGCGGGGCGGGAATGGCGCGATACGATCAAAAGCCCGTGTTCATGGAACGCACCGCCCCGGGCGACCGCGTCGCCGGACGCATCGTCGAAGACCGGGGCTCCTGGGCCCGGGCGGAACTGCTGGAATGCGTTGAAGCTTCCCCCTGGCGCGTGCCGCCGCCCTGTCCCCTGTACGGCGAATGCGGCGGTTGTTCCCTCCAGCACCTGGCCTATAGCGCCCAGCTGGACCAGAAACGGGACATCGTCGCCGACGCGTTCCGGCGGATCGGCGGCTTTACGGACCTGCCGGAGATCAGGGTCGTGCCCTCTCCCCCCTTTGAATACCGTAACCGGATGCAGTTCCACCGTCTGCCGCGGCCGCAAGCCGGCAAGCCCGGCGTGGGCTTGAAAAAGCGGCAGAGCGACACGATCCTGGCGGTTCCCGACTGTCCCGTAGCCGATCCCGGCATCCGCCGCGCTTTGGCCGCCGGCGGCCTGGCGCCGCCGCCGGCCCTGGACCGTTTCAACGTCTATTCCCGGTCTGATACCTTTCTGAGCGAAGGCGGCAACCACCGGGGGAGCATCAATCTGCTCGGAAAAAAAATCATCCTGGACGCGGCTTCTTTCTTTCAGAGCAATGCCATAATGCTGGAACAGCTGTTGCCGGACCTGTTGGCCGTAACCCAACAAGCGGAGGCGTGCCTTCCGGCGGCGGACCTGTATTGCGGTGTAGGAACCTTTTCCATCTTTCTGGCGGACCGCTTCCCCCGCTTGGACCTGATGGAACAGAACAAGACCGCCCTGGCGCTGGCCGCCGAAAACGTCCGCGGTCCGGGCATCCGCCACTTTGCGCTCAAGGACGACGACTGGGTGCGCAACATGACCCGGGACACAAAGCATGCCGGGTATTCCTTCGTGGTTCTGGACCCGCCCCGGCAGGGCTTGTCGCCTATCCTGCGCCGCTGGCTGGCCGAGCGGGGCCCGCCCCTGCTGGCCTACGTTTCCTGCGATCCGGCTACCCTGGCCCGGGATGCCCGGGAACTGGTCGCCGCGGCCTACCGGCTCGAGAGCTTGACCATCTACGATTTTTATCCCCAAACCGCGCACATTGAGACTATGGCCGTGTTCGGCAGGCCGCTTTGATCCACTTTTTACTGGTCTTCGCGGGAATAGTGGTCGTATGGAGCCTCCCTGCCCAGACAAGCCGGTCCGAATCCGGCGGCGCCCAGGCCACGTGGCGTCAGGCCCTGGGCGCGGAAGTGATCGGCGTCCCCGCCGCCCAGGCCGGGTCGGTGGCCGTGGTCTGCGACGACGGCACGCTGCGGACCTTCAGCAGCCGCGGCGCCCCGTTGTGGACCTACGATGCCGGCGCCAGGCTGGGCCCCTACCTCAGCCGGTCCCGGGAAGGGACCAGCTATATCGGGCGCCGGGACGGCGCCCTGGTCGCCGTCAACCGCTCCGGCCGGGAACTGTGGCGCCGCGACCTGGGCAAGCCCCTGGTCGCCCCGGTGCTCGTCGGCTGGGACGGACGCCTGTTCGTCGCCCAGGAAACCAGCCTCTCTTGCTTTACCGCGGCGGGATTCCCGCTTTGGCGGCGGGAATTCCCCGAGGTCTCGCGCCTGGGCCCGGTCCCGGACGGCCGGGGCGGCGCGGCCATGGTCTGCGGCAGCGCGCGGCTGTTCCTGGTCGACCAGTTCGGCACGGTATCCGGACAGGAGCTGGCCGCCGAGCCGACAGCGTTGGCTCCTTATCCCCGCGAAGCACCGGCCATCGCCGTAGTCGTCGCCTACGTGGACGGCCGGGTTGAGTTGCGGGACCGCAGCGGTCTCCTCCAATCGCTGGGAACCATGCCGGACCGACCCGTCGCGGTGGCCGTCCGGGACGGGCAGGTCGCCGCAGTCGGCAAAAACGGTACGGTTTCGCTCTTGACCCCGGATGCACCGCTGCCGCTCTGGAACGGCGCCGGTCCGGCGGCCGGCGGTCGGGGCACGGCCCTCCTGTTCGACGAACGGGGCGTCTACGCGCTGGCCGAATCCGGCGCGGCGGGCTTTTCCGTCGACGGCCGGCGCCTGTGGAGCCTGCGCGTGCGCGGCGCGGCCACGGCGCCGGCCTTCAGCGACGACGGCCTCGTTTTCTCAGGCGGCACCGACTGGATCCTGTACGCCTATCGCGTCGAAGACCGGGTCCGGGCCACAAAAACCGCCCTGTACGGTCCGCTGCCGGAAGGATCCTACGGACTGGGCCGCCCCGGGGACTCTTCCTGGGCGACTGATCCCTTCGCTCTGGAAGAAAACACCGTCCTGCTCCGGCTCCAGGCCGTCGCAGAAGCGATCGAAAAACGGGAGGTCGGGGAACGGGAACCCGATTTTATCGCTTCCCTGATGGAGATCGCCGGCAGCGAACGCTTCAACGTTTTGCCCCGGACCCGGCCGGCGGTGTTGCCCCACCTGCGGGTGCGCGCGACGACGCTGCTGGCCAACCTGGGATCCCGGGAAACCATCCCCTTCCTGGCGGATCTTTTTATCCGGGATCGGGAGATTCTGGTGCAGACCGCGGCGGCCGCGGCCATCGGCCGCATCGGCGTCGACCCGGAAGGTCTGGCGCTGGCCGCTTTTTCCCGCCGGATCCTACCCCCCGGAGCCAGCCGGGATGAACGCCTGCTGACCGCGCTGGCCGCCGCCACGGGCGCCCTCTGCCGTTTTTCCGGCCCGCCCCTGAGCGAGGCGGGCATCGCGCTGCTGGTGCGCCTCAGCGCCGATGACCAGCCCACGCCGGTGCGGCGTCAGGCGCTGGCGGAAATCGCCGCCCTGCGGTAATAAGGTGCCGCCGGCGACGCGCCGGTCCGGGTAAAAATGCTTTATAGGTTCCGTTAAATGGGCTATAATCAAAGCTATCGTAGGAGAACCATCGATGAAACAGAACCGCGTCGCCCAGGGGCTATCATCCGTCTTCCTTTGCGCTCTTTTGCTGTCCCTGGCCGCCGGAACCGACCTGGCGGCTCAGGGTGTCGACCGGGTAGAACTGGAAAAGAGCAAATCCGCCAAAATCCTCTTCATCAACTATGAAGGACCCTACGCCCGGATCGAAAGCCGGGAGGACATCCGGGGCATCGGCCTGGCCCTCGGCCGGGCGATCAAGGCCGGCGCCCGCCGCGCCGGCGCGGCCAACCGCTATTTCGCGGTACACCCCGCAGCCGTCGCCGATCAGGAACGCCTGAATGCCGATATCTTCGGTTTGGGCGTGGACGCGGGGGTGGACCACATCGACAACCTCCGGCTGATCCTGCAGGGATACCTCGAAGGCGCCTACGACTATTCCGCCGGCGACGCGGCTTTGTTGGCCGAATTCATCACCATCTACAACGCGGTGTACCGCGGCGATTGGGATTATTTTACCCGACGATACCAGCAGGCAGCGCTGGACGAACTCTCCGCCGACAAAGCCGGCCTATCCATCCGCTTCGATGAGTGGCCCGGGCGGGCTTTGATCGTCATTCCCCTTGCCACCGCGACGCCGGGGACGCTGAGCGCGGTGGACACCACGTCCATCACCGAAGAAAAGGTCGTGGACGAAATGCGCAAGGAAGGCGACAGGGGGGTGGAACAGCGCAAGGAAATGGTGGATCTCAAGGAACGGGAGGCCGCCGCCGCCGAACAGAGCGCGGACCTGCAGCGGGAAGCCATAGCCGAAGAAGAAGCCAAGCTGGCCGCAGAAAAGGCTAAGCTGGAGGCGGATAAAGCCCAGGCCGCGGCGGATCAGGAAAAGGCGAAGCAGGCCGAAGCCGCCGGCGAACCCTCCAGCCCCGGCGAGAAACAAGCCCAGGCGGAACAGCAACGGGAGCTGGCGCAGCGGGAAGCCGAAGTTACGGAGAAGGAAGCGGCCCTGGACGCCAAAAAGGAAGAAGCGGCGGCCACGGAAGCCTTTGCGGAACAAAAAGCCCAGGAAGCCAAGGAAGACCGCAAAGATATCGCCGCAGACCAGCAGGATCTCATCGCCGAACAGGAAGCCCGGCAAACCGCGCCGGAAGGCGTGCTGGGGATGCGCCTGACCGGACCGGACGCGCCGCTGGGCAACCTGGTCATCCTGGACGCCGCCGACTACGCCGAATTGTCCGCTTCCGCCATGAACACCATCAACGGACGCACCGTGACCGTCCTGGACGGCGCGATCTTCGCCGTCGCCGGTCGGGCCCAGGGCAGCGGGGCGATCAGGCTGGTGCGCCTCGATCCGAAGACGCTGGAATCGACCAGACAGGGGGAAGACGACATAACGCCGGAAAGCCTGTTATGGCTGAACGGAAAAGACCTGTACGCCCTGACCCTGGTCGGGGGCAAACGGCATCTGGCGCGCTTCGACGCGGAACTGACCCGCAAAGCCCGCTCTTCGGTGGAAGCCCACCCCTACGGGACGCCGATTTTCAGCGACGGCCTGGTATTGACCCAGCGGGCGGACGGTTCGGCCCTGGTGCTCAACGCCGGGGATCTCACGGAACGCAAGTAACGCTCGGGTACCAAGAAAAAGACCGCCGGCAGAACCGGCGGTCTTTTTCTTGCATTCACTCTTTCAGCAAGTCTTCGTAGAGGGCGATGTATTTCTGCGCCGACCGTTCCCAGGAAAAGTCGATGGCCATGCCCCGCTGGCGCATGGCCAGGATATGTTTCGGACGGTTGTAGTAGGCCCACACCGCCCAGCCGACGGTATCGTACACCGCCCGGGGCGTCAGGTCCTCGAACATGAAGCCCGTACCCGCGCCGGTCTCCTGGTCGTAGTTCTCCACCGTATCCGCCAGCCCCCCCGTCCGCCGGACGATGGGCAGGGTGCCGTAGGCCAGGGAATACATCTGGTTGAGACCGCAGGGTTCGTAGCGGCTGGGCATCAGGAAGAAGTCGCTGCCCGCCTCGATCAGGTGGCTGAGGCGTTCGTTGTAGCCGATCACGGCCTTGAAGTTGGGCAAGCGGGAAGTCAGGCTGCGCAGTTCGTTTTCGCACCATTTTTCACCCGATCCCAGCAGGACCAATTGCAGCTTCATATCGGTGCAGATCGACCAGGCGGAACCGTAGCTGGGACCGAACAGTTCGCCCACGCCCTTCTGCTCCGTCAGCCGGGTGACCATGCCGATCACCGGCAGCTCCGGATCGATCGGCAAGCCGAACTCTTTCTGCAGGGCCGCCTTGGCCGCCGCCTTGCCGGCGACGTTTTTTGGTCCGTAGGTTTCCGGGATATAGGCGTCCTTGGCGGGATTCCACACTTCATCGTCGATGCCGTTGAGGATGCCCGTGTACGCTTCCGACCGGGCACGGAGAATGCCGTCCATCCGGAAGCCGTAGGCGTGGGTCCTGGTCTCTTCCGCGTAGGTGGGAGAAACGGTGGTCAAGCGGTCCGCGCAGGTCAGGCCGGCCTTGAGCAAATTCATGCGGTCCCAATCCTCAAAGCCCGCGCTCCGGAACAAGTCCCAGCCCAACCGGGAATAGGAGTAGGAATCCTTGCCGTAGACCCCCTGGTACCCCAGATTGTGGATGGTCAGCACCGACACCGTACCGGCGAAGGGACCCTGCCGCTCGCCGTGCTTCAGGAATACCGGCACCAGGGCCGTCGGCCAGTCATGGGCGTGGAGCACCTGGGGATACCAGCCGATTTTGCGGCAAAGCTGAAAAGCGGCCCGGGAAAAGAAGGTAAAACGCCGGGGATTGTCGCCGAAGTCGGGTTCGGCGGGGGTGCCGTAGATGCCGTCCCGGCCAAAATATGCTTCGTGGTCGATGAAGTAGACCCGCACCGGCTGATCGGCATCGCTGCCGGGCAACACCGACCGGTAGACGGCGCACCATTCTTCGCCTAGGCCTGCAGGCCAGCCTCCCGGCCCGCCCACCGGCACGCCCATCGGGCCGTCCAGCAGTTCGAGGCCTTGCTTGTCCACCGAATAGTAGCGGGGCATGACCACCCGGACGTCGTGGCCCAACCGGGAAAGGGCGATGGACAAGGCGGAGACCGCGTCGGCGAGTCCCCCGGTCTTGGCGTAGGGGACCGCCTCGCTGGCGGTCATCAGTATGTTCATCAGAAGGAATCCAGCGTGGAAAGTCCGTTCTCCCGGATGATCTTCAAGCCGTGCTCGACGTCTTCAACCTTGAAAATCACCACCGCTTTGCCGGTCTCGCCTTCCAGGGAAGCGTACAGGTATTCGATATTGACGGCGGTCTTCTGGAAAATCGCCATGATTTTGGCCAGGCTGCCCGGTTCGTCCGGGATTTCGACCGCCAGGACGTCGGTCATCCGGGCGGTAAAGCCCGCATTGGCCAAAGCGGCCATGGCCAGGTCCGGTTGGTCCGCGATGATGCGCAGGATGCCGAAGTCGGCGGTATCGGCGATGGAAATGGCCCGGATATTGACTTTGGCCGCGGCGACGATCCGCGTTACCTCCGCCAGTCGCCCGGCGTTGTTTTCCAGAAATACCGAAATCTGTTTGATCTGCATGGCTGTGCCTCCTACATCTTCCGCTTGTCGATGACCCGCTTGGCTTTGCCGATGGAGCGCTCGATCGTTTTCGGCTCCACCAGCTTTACTTTGAGCGTGATGCCCAGCTTGGAGCGCATCACGTTTTCCACCTTGGTCCGCAGGGCTTCCAGGGTGCGGGTTTCATCCCCGAACAGTTCCTTCTTGACTTCGACCTGCAATTCCACCTCGTCCAGGTGCGTCGGTCCGCGGTCCACGACGATCAGGTAGTGGGGGTCCGTACCTTCGATTTCGATCAGCGCGTTTTCGATCTGGCTGGGGAAGACGTTGACTCCCCGGATGATGAGCATGTCGTCGGTGCGGCCGAACAGCCGATTCATCTTGACCGTGGTCCGTCCGCAGGAGCACGCCTCGGGGTGCAGGAAGGTGACGTCCCGGGTCCGGTAGCGCAACAGCGGGGTGCCTTCCTTGACCAGGGTGGTAAAAACCAGTTCACCTTTTTCCCCGATGGGCAGCACCCGTCCGGATTCGGGGTCGATGATTTCGGGGTAGAACAGGTCTTCGTTGATGTGCATGCCGTGCTTGGCTTCGCATTCAAAGGCCACCCCGGGGCCGGTGATCTCGGTCAATCCGTAGATGTCGTAGGCGTCGATGCCGAACTTGGCTTCGATCTCCCGGCGCATGTTTTCGCTCCAGGGTTCGGCGCCGAAACAGCCGGCCTTGAGCTTCATGGCCTTGAGGTCGTAGCCGGTCTCGCCGGCTTCTTCGGCCATGAACAGGGCGTAGGACGGCGTGCAGGTCAGGATGGTGGAGCCGAAATCCCGCATCACCATCAGCTGCTTCTGGGTATTGCCCGAAGACATGGGGATGATGTTGGCCCCCAGGCGTTTGGCGCCGTAGTGCACCCCCAGCCCGCCGGTGAAGAGGCCGTAGCCGTAGCAGTTCTGCACCGTATCGTTGCGGCTGCCCCCGGCTCCGGCCAGGGTGCGGGCCATGGCTTCTTCCCAGGCTTCCACGTCGGCACGGGTATAGGCATCCACCACCGGGACGCCGGTGGTGCCCGAGGACATGTGGATTTCTTCGATTTCCGACTGCGGACAGGCCAAAAGACCGTAGGGATAGGTTTCCCGCAGGTCTTCCTTGGTGGTGAAGGGCAGCTTGGCGATATCCGCCAGACTCTGGATGTCCCGGGGATGCACGCCCGCGGCGTCCAGCTTTTTCCGGTAGAACGGCACGTCGGCGTAGACCTTTTCGACCAGGTTCTTGAGCCGGGCGAACTGCAGGGCTTGCCGGGCGCCTGAGTCCATCGCTTCGTATTCGGGGTTGAAGATCATATCCGCTCCTTACACGTCTCTGGGCCGTGAATCCACTACCCGTTTGGCTTTTCCCTCCGAAACCGGCAGCGCGCCGCCTTCGTGCAGCTCCACCCGGGGGCTGATGGAAATGGACGCCTGCAAAGCGTGGCGTATGCGTTCCCGGAGCGCGTTGAGCGGCCGGGCGTCATCCATGAAGATATCCGGCCCCACTTCGGTCTTGACCGTCAAGCGGTCCAGGGCGCCGTCCTTTTCGACCACGATCAGGTAGTTGTTGCCTACTTCCTTCATCGACATGATGACTTCTTCGATCTGGCTGGGGAAGACGTTGACCCCGTTGATGATCAGCATGTCGTCGGTGCGGCCGGTGATGCGCCGGATGCGCCGGTGCGTCCGGCCGCAGGCGCAGGGTTCGGTATAGAAGGCGGTCAGGTCCCGGGTCCGGTAGCGGAGCATGGGCGTGGCGTCCCGGCAGAGGATGGTCAGCACCAGCTCGCCCACCGTGCCCTCCGGCACGGGCTCCAGGGTATCCGGATCGACGATTTCGGCGATGTAGCCGTCTTCCCACAGGTGCATGCCGTCCTTGGCCTGGCACTCGAAGGCCACGCCCGGACCGTTCATCTCCGAAAGCCCGTAGGAATTGTAGACGTCCATGCCCCAGAGGGCCTCGATGCGCCGGCGGGTGTCTTCCGAATAGGGCTCGGCGCCGGCAAACGCCTTTTTGAGCTTGAGGTCCTTCCGGACCACCCCTTCTTCGGCCATTTTGGTCTGCAGGTGCAGCAGGAAACTGGGCGTGGCGTGGACCACGGTGGTGCCGAAGTCCCGCATCAGCCGGAATTGCCGGGCCGCGTTGCCCGGGCCCGAGGGTATGACCATCATGCCCACTTCCTCGGCGCCGCTGTGCAGGCCCAGCCCGCCGGTGAACAGGCCGTAGGTGATCATGTTCTGGAACACGTCCTCTTTGGTGCAGCCCGTGGCGTACACGGATCGCGCCACGTAGGAAGCCCAGCGGGCCAGGTCCTTGCGGTTCAGGTAGATGGTGGTGGGCACGCCCGTGGTGCCGCTGGAGGCGTGCAGGCGCACCACGTCTTCTTTCGGTATGGCCAGCATGCCGTAGGGAAACGCCGACCGCAGATCGTCTTTAGTCGTAAACGGAATCCGCCGCAGATCGGCCAGCGACCGGACGTCCTCGGGATCCCGGATGCCGACTTCCGCCAGGCGCGGGCCGTAGAAGGTGGTGCCCAGGGCGCGGCGGATCTGTTCCCGCAGCAGTTGCAGCTGCGCCGCCTCCAGTTCCGGCCGGGGCAACGTTTCCAGTTCCTTGTCCCAGTATTGATAATCCATGCTCAGGCTCCCGCGGCGGCGCGTCCAAGCCGGAACGCTGCCTTGTTGGCGTCCACCACCGCGGGTTCCTTGGCGGCGAACAGTTCGCAGATCGTGGCTTCCAGCTCATCCGCCGAAACCGGCAAAAAGGGGCTGGCCGCGCCGACCATGACCATGTTGACCGCCCGGGCCAGTCCGGCCTGTTTGGCCAGCGCCTGGGCTTCCACCAGCCGGAAGACCGGAAAGCGGCGGATGGCGTCCAGGATGACGCCGATGTCCGGGTAGTCGGGAATGTTGACGAAGGGCTCGACGGCGCTGACCAGGGCGCCTTCCGGAGACAGCCAATCGACGTAGCGCAGGCTTTCCACGGGTTCCATGGAAATGATCAGGTCCGCGCCGCCGGAGGGCACCAGGTCGGAGGCGATGGGCCCGTCGGCGATGCGCAGGTGGGCCAGCACCGCCCCGCCCCGCTGGGCCATGCCGTGCACTTCGGACTGCCGCACCGTCAGCCCCCGGGCGACCGCCGCCTTGGCGATGATGGCGGCGATGGACAGCACCCCTTGGCCGCCGACGCCGGCTAGAATTACGTCCCGCTTCATGCTTCTCCTCCGTCCCGGCAGGCGGGCGCCGCGTTCCGGGCGGCTTCCAGCTTGCGGCGCTTTTTGATCGCCTCCAGACACTCGCGCTTGAAGATGACCACCGACAGCCCGGAATGCACGATTTCTTCCCGGAGCCGCGCCACGTTGGCCGCCAGGTTGGGCCGTTTGGCTTCCAGCTCGACCACGTGGGCCGGGTCCGCGCCCAGGCCAAGAATGATCTGGGGAATGCGGGTGGAGGGCAGCATGGTGTCCTGGCAGCCGGTCATGGCGACGCTGGCATTGTCCAGGATGCACAGCGTCATGGGCGTGTCGGCCCGGATGCCGTCGATCAGGGGCGTGATGCCGGAATGCAGAAAGGTGGAATCCCCGATGACGCCGACGGCGTGCCGGATGCCCGCGTCGGCGGCGCCCTTGGCCATGTTCACCGAGGCGCCCATGCAAACGATGGTCTCGGGCACGTCGTAGGGCGGCAGGGCGCCCAGGGCGTAGCAACCGATGTCGGACGTGACGGCCACCGATTCCAGGCCGGCGACGGCCTGCTTGATCGTTTCGTAGCTTTCCGCGTGGGGACAGCCGGAACACAGCTGGGGCGGCCGGCCGGGCAGGCGGGGAATTTCCACCTTGACCCCCGGCTTGGGCGCCAGGCCCAGGGCGGCGCGGACCTTGTCCGGGTCCAGCTCGCCCGAGCGGGCCAGGGTCCCGTCCAGCTTGCCGGATATGACGACGTTTTGGGGCAGTAGGCCTTTGAGCCGTTCTTCCACCAGGGGCTGGCCTTCTTCGATCAGCACTACCCTCTGGGCTTGCCTGCACAGCTTGCGGATCGAATCCAGGGGCAGCGGATAGGCGCCGATATGCAGCCGGGCGGGCAGCGCGCCGCTCCGGGACGCGGCGTAGTCGGCCAGGTTTTCTTCGTAATAATTGCCCCCCAGGCCGGTGGTGATGTACGCCAGGGACGGATCCCGGCCGTCCAGCTCCAGCTTGTTCGCCGGATGGGCGCCGGACCAGGCTTCCATCGCTTCCTGCTTGGCCAGCAGGGCGTCGTAGCGCCGGCGGGCGTAGGCGGGCAGCAGCATCCACTCCGTCTTGTCCGTGGCTTTGGCGACCGGATTCTGGGCCCGGGGGGAAAGCAGGCGGACGCCGGCCCGGGCGTGGGAAAGACGGGTCACCAGGCGGATCATGACCGGCACGTGCAGGCGTTCGGAAAGGTCAAAGGCTTCCCGGGTCATGTCGTAGGCTTCCTGCTGGCTGCGGGGCTCCAGGCAGGGGATCAGGGCGAAGGCGGCGTAGAAGCGCGAGTCCTGTTCGTTCTGGGAACTGTGCATGCCCGGATCATCGGCGACGGCCAGCACCAGACCGCCCTTGATGCTCAAGAGCGCCCCGTTGACGAAGGGGTCCGCGGCGACGTTGAGCCCGACGTGCTTCATCGTCACCAGCGTGCGCCGGCCGGCAAAAGAAACGCCCAGGGCGGCTTCCAGCGCGGTTTTCTCGTTGGTGGACCACGCGGCCAGGGGGCCGCCCGCTTCGTATTCGGCGATCAGCCGTTCCATGATTTCCGTCGACGGCGTACCGGGATATCCGTAGGCCGCGCTGAGGCCCGCGTGGATCGCTCCCAGGGCGACGGCTTCGTCTCCGAGCAATGCTTCTTCGTGCATGCAACCTACTGTACCGTTCTTCTGAAAATCTGTCGAGTGGAATTTGTACGATACCGGGAGTCCTCGACTAATAGCGAAAAAAATGGCATACTCTGCGGGTCAGCAAGGAGAACCGCCATGCGCATCGGCATTTTCAGCGATACTTACCCGCCCCAGGTCAACGGGGTGGTCACCGTCATCCGCACCCTCAAAGCGGAAATGGAAAAACGGGGCCACCTGGTATTCGTCTTTACCGTACAGCATCCCGACGCCCAGCCCGAAGACGGGGTCTACCGCATTCCGTCGATCCAGTTTCCCAATGAACCCCAGCACCGCATCGGCCTGTTTTTTGAGCCCCGGGTAGTCAAGATCGCCCGGGACCTAAACCTGGACATCATCCACAGCCACTCCGAATTCAGCCTTTACCTGGCGGCCCGGATGGTCAGCCGGAAGCTGGGTATACCTTCGGTCCATACCATGCATACCTATTATCAAGATTATCTATACTACGTGCCTCTGGTGGAAATGTTCCTCAAGCGCAATCTCCCGGCCTTTTTCAAGCACATCCTGCGCAGCCAGCGCTGCGTCATCGCCCCGTCGGTCAAGATCCGGGATTTCCTGCTGAACAACGGCTTCGACCACCCCATCCGCATCGTACCCAACGGCATCGATCTTTCGCGTTTCTACGAGCGGAACGAACAGATCATCCGGGACGCGGCGGAAATCCGCAACCGGTTCCGCATCGAGCCGGACCACGAATTGATCGTTTTCGTCGGCCGGCTGGGGATGGAAAAGAATATCGCCACCCTGCTGGGCAATTTCAAAAAAATCCACGAGCAACGCCCCCAGGCCCGGCTGATGATCGCCGGCGACGGACCGGATCGGCGCGCCCTTGAATCCCACGCCGCGGATATCGGCATCAGCCAAACCGTGGTCTTTACCGGCTATCTACGCTGGCCGGACGAAATCAAACTGGTCTACGCCGCGGCGGATTTGTTCATGAGCGCGTCCCACAGCGAAGTCCACCCCATCACCTTCATCGAGGCCATGGCGTCGGGACTGCCGGTGGTGGCCGCGGCGGACCCGAGCATCAGCGACATGATCCTGGACGGCCAGAATGGCTGGGCGGTGCCGGACGACAAACTGCTGTGGGAAAAGGCGGTAGCCGTCCTGGCGGACAAAGCCGGGCGCAAAAAAATGGGCATCCGTTCGGAAGAACTGTCCCGCAACTATTCGGTGGAACGCTTCATCGACGCCATGCTCGCGGTGTACGAAGAATACCGTAAATAACCAGGATAGGCATGAAATCCTTCAATGAACTCGGCATCGCTCCGCTCCTGATCGAAAAACTGGCGGCCAAGTCCATCCGGGAACCGACGGCCATCCAGGCCGCCGTCATTCCCCGGATACTGGCGGGTCATAACATCCTGTTCCGGTCCGCCACGGGTACGGGAAAAACCTTTGCCTACCTGCTGCCCCTGGTCCAGCGTCTGTTCGAGTCCACGGAACGCGTCAAGAATCCGGCCCTGCTGATCTGCGCGCCCACCTATGAACTCTGCGCCCAGATCAAGAAGGAAGCCGATTTTCTGCTGGAAGCCGGACCGCTCAAGGCCATCCTGCTGACCGGCTCGGCCAACATTTCCCGCCAGATCGACACGATCAAGAAAGACAAACCCGCCATCGTCGTCGGCAATCCCGGCCGCCTGGCCCAGCTGGAACGGATGGGCAAGCTGAAGCTGCGGGACATCCGCTACCTGGTGCTGGACGAAGCCGACCGGCTGGTGGCGGATGAACTGTACGACGAAAGCGCCGCCTTCCTGCGGCAGCTGCCGGCCGACCGGCATACCATAGCCTGTTCCGCCACCTTTACGCCCCGGGGACGGGATCGCCTGTTGCCCTTGATGGGCAGCGAACCGTTCCGGGAAGAACAGGACGACAACACGGTGCTGAAGGAAAAAATCGAACACTGGGCCTTCTACAGCGAAGGTCGCCGGAAAATCGCCACCCTCCGGTCGCTGATCGTCGCCGCCGAACCGTCCAAGGCCCTGGTGTTCATCGACCGCGCCGGTCAGGTCGGCAACATCGCCGGCCAGCTGCAGCACCACAAGCTGCCCGCGGCGGCGTTGTTCGCGGACATGCAGAAACAGGACCGCAAAAAAGCCATCGACGACTTCCGGGCCGGACGGGCGCGCATCCTGGTCACCAGCGACCTGGCCGCCCGGGGTCTCGACGTGCCGGACATCACCCACGTCATCGCCCTGGACGTGCCCCAGACCGCGGACGCCTACGCGCACCGGGCGGGGCGCACCGCCCGGGCCGGGCGGCATGGCGTGATGGCCACCATCGGCGACGACGTCGAACTGCCCCGGTTGGCGATGCTGGAAAAGAAACTGGGCATAGCCGTCTACCCCAAGGAGCTTTTCCGCGGGACGATCCGGGCGCCCGAGCCCTTTGATCCCGAAGATGACGGACTGCGCGACTGACCGACGGGAGGACCCGTCCTGGCGCCTGAAGACCGCGGCGCTCTACGCCGAAGCCCAGGCGCTGGGCTTCGACAACCCCCCTTGGTCCGACGCGTCGCTCCGGCTCCTATTTCTGCGCCTGTCTCCCTGGCAGGACGCCAACCGATCCACGCCCCACCTTTTTTTGTACGCCCTGATGCGCTCCGTCTTGGGACCGTCGGCCTACGGCGACTTTGCCTTTTTTCCCTCCCGGAGCGATCGCGGCCTGCTGGACGCGGCCCGGCGGCCCTCTATTTCCGCCACCGCCTCCCGCCGGGAGGCTGCGGAATTCGACGCCCTGCTCATTTCCTGTTCCTACGCCCTGGAATTGGTCAACCTGCCCCTGCTGCTGCTCCGTTCCGGCATTCCGCTCCGCTCATCCCTCAGGCGCACCCAGCTCAACGCCGACGGCGGCCCGCGGTGGCCGCTGATCATCATGGGCGGATCCAACAACCTGGCCGGTCAGGGTGCCGTCTTCGGCGACGGCGATTCCTTCGTGGACGGCCTCTATCTCGGCGAAGCCGAAGACGGCGGGGCGGCGTTTTTCCGGACCCTGGACGAGACCCGGGGCCAAGCTGCGGCGGAACGGCTGCGGCTGCTGGAAGAACGCATTCCCGCCTTCTGGGCTGCCGGCTGCGGACCGCCGGACGGACCGCGCCCCGACGGAAGGCGGCGGCGGGTCGTACCCGGCCGCAGCGCCGCCGGCGGCGGACCGGAACCCTTCCTGCCGCTAAAATACCCGCTGCTCAATTCACCCGAAGCCTCCACGGTGCGCCTGCAGATCGCCTGGGGGTGCCCCTCGTTCTGCAGCTTCTGTTTTGAGGGCTGGGAGCGGAAACCCTACCGGGAAGTGCCGGCGGAGCGCGTCCTGGCCGCCGCCCGGGAGCTGGCCCGGAATACCGGCGCTTCCACCGCCGAGGTCTACGCCTTCAACTTCAACACCCATGCGGACATCCTGGGCCTGATCCTGGAGTTGAACCGCGTCTTTGACCGGGTGAACATGATGAGCCAGCGGGCGGACATCCTGCAAAAAACGCCGGGCATGCTGGCCTGCGAGCTGGCCGGTGAAAAACGCTCCTTCACCATCGGCGTCGAAGGAATTTCCGCCGCCATGCGCGCCTACTACGCCAAAGGCCTGAGCGACGCCGACCTGTGGCCCCTGCTCGGCCGCCTGATCCAGGAGAACGTCCGGGAGTTGAAGCTCTTCTTCATCATCGCCGGCATCGAAGCAGCCGCGGACCTGGCGGAATTCGAGGTTTTCTGCGTTCGGCTACGTGCCCTGATCGACGCCCGCCGGGGCGGAACCCGGGTGGTGTTTTCTGCGGGCTACCTGGTCCGCATGCCCTTTACGCCCCTGCGGGCCGCCGCGCTGGCGCTGGACCGCAAAAAAATGCGCTCCCTGGCCCAGGCGCTGGAAAAAAGCGCCGCCGCTGCGGGTTTTGAATTCCGGGTGGCCATGGACTGGGACGAATACGTGGCGGACCAGCTGCTGGTGGCCGGCGGCTACGGCCTGGCTGAAGGACTGGAAGCGGCGGCCCGCTCCGGCGCCGCCTACGACGGCGGCATCGAGGGCAACCTGGCGGGACCCCTGATCGCCGCGCTCCGGAAAACCGGCGAACTCGACCCGCCGTCACCGGGAGACGACGGCTTGCGGGGGCGCCTGCTTGGAGAGAAGCCGCCGGGTCACGTCTACCCCCTGGATTTTGTCCAGAGCGGCGTCCCGGGTTCTTTCCTCGACGCGGCTTACGCCGACGCCCTGGATCGGCGCGATCCGAGCAGCTGCCTGGGCTCCGACGCCGGGGACGGACGCTGCCTGGGCTGCTCGGCCTGCGCGGACAAGGGGGAGCGCGGTTTCTTGACCCGCCACCGGGTAGCGCCGGCGCCGGGAATGGCCCTGGCGGAAAAGATAGCCGCCCTGATCGCGGAAAAGCGGCGCAGCCGCCCGGTTTTCGTGCCCGTGGTTTTGCCCGCTGCCCTGGGCGGGGCGACGGAGGCGTTCCTGTCCGCCTATCTGCTGGGCCGCCTGCTGTCCGCCGCGCCCGAACTGATCGGTCGTCTGTTCCGGATCGAAGAAGCCCTCTGGACCAGCCCGGTCTGGCGGGACCGGATCGGCGGCGGCGGCACGGGACAGACCGTGCTGGCGCTCTACGGCATCGGCGGACAAACCGCCTCCGGCGATCCCCGGCTGTCCGCGGCGGACGCCGAACGGACCGCCGCGCTGCTGCGCATGATTTTAGCTGGAGCCGTAGCCGGCACCGCAACCGGCACCGATATGGCCGGCGGCGACGCGGCGCAGGACGGCTTTGATCCCGCCGCCGCCGTTCCCGGCCTGGTGATCGTGGAGTTTTCCGTGCCCGACCGGGAAACGGCGCTGCGCCGCATCCGGTCCTGGCTGGCCGGCTGCAGCCTGGCCTTTACCGAGCGCAGGCCTCCGGAAACGGGAGCCGCCGCCCCGGAAACGAACGCCGGCCGGGTATTCGAGAT